>JAITKV010000047.1 GCA_031278215.1 Spirochaetaceae bacterium | reverse complement strand
AAGGGATTGAAGCGGTATCCTTTTGCCCGTTTTGGGCTGTCGGGCAAAAGATACAGGGAACCTCCGGTTCCACGTAAAGCCCGGTCCGGCCGCAGGCCGGATGCGCCCAATATAAAATTGCATATTTTCAAACTTAAAGTAGCATATTAGAATTTCGAGATTATATCAAAATGGCAAGAGTGACCGGGTAGTTGCAAAATTTCTTGCAAGATATTAAGGGGTTCGTGTGCGTAAAAATTTTATCCGGCGCTTTTCGCGCCCGCGTTTAGCCTTTCGGGAGGCCGAAGGCTCATTCGCAAAAGCTCAACATCTGCAAAGCCGTCAATTCATCGGTAAAAAGATCCGTGACCAACCCCCCTCTTAGGGCGGCCAGAATAGCCTTGGACTTCTGGCGTCCGCAGGCAATGGCGATCCGGCGGGGAATCCGCAAAAAAAGGGCGGCATCTATTCCTACCACCCGCCGGTTAATCGGGATATCCATAAACTTTCCCTGCATATCATAGTGGTAACCGCAGAGATGCCCGCAGGAACCTTCTTTGTATATTTGCCGGGCTTCCGAGATGGAAAGGAAACCGGCCCGAACCAGGGCGCTGTCCTCCGGCTGGTCCGAACTTAAACCAACCAGGGCCATGTCCAGGTTCTTGGTCTTTTCCACGGTCTCACAGATGCCCGGCTCGGAAAGGAGGAGCCGTTTTAATTCGGTGGTTTTAACCAAAAGCGGAGAAAGGAAGGGAAAGCTGCGGCCGTTGAGTTTGTCCGCGAGGATCCGGGCCAGTTCGGACCCGTCGTAATAAAGGGCCGATGCCCCAAGTCCGCCCATGAGCGGGACCACTTCGCCGTCTACGATGCCGGATTTGGGAAGTTGACGGATAGTATGGTAGAGAGCCGTTCCCCAGGATATGCCGATACGGATCCGGTCCACAAGCAGGGTCGAAAGAAAACGCGCGGCCTGCAGGCAGGTCTGGTATAAAGTCAGGGAGTAATCCGTTTCGTTGGGGACAACACAGATGGTATGGAGTTTGTAGAGTCCCATTAAGCGCTGCCCCGCGGGGGAAGAAAAGGGGGAACTGTCGTTGATCCGTATCTCCACAATACCTTTTTCCCGGCATTCCTTGAGTATATTCGCAATTGTAGGGCGGGAAAGGTTGTACTTCTTGGCGATTTCCGACTGGGACATGGAATCTACATAGTAATTTCTGGCCACGGCGGCTAAAAAATCGAAGGATTTATTCATCGATCCCCCTTCTTTGGGGGAAGATGCAGACACCGGCCCAGGCAGTCGGCCGCCGCCTCCATGAGGGCCTCGGAAACCGTCGGGTGCCCATGGGTGATCTCCGCCAGTTCGTGGACGGTAATTTCCATGGCCATCAGGGAAGCGGCTTCGTTGATAATTTCCGCCGCCCCCGGCCCGACGATATGCACCCCCAAAATGGCGCCGTACTTTTTATCCGCCAAAACCTTGACAAAGCCCCCGGCGTCTCCGACGGCCAGGGCTTTGCCATTGGCGGCCAGGGGGAATTTACCTACTAATACGGGGCCTTCCCTTTCGGCTTCCTCCTGGGTAAGCCCTACAGCGGCGGCTTCGGGGAAGCTGTACACCACCGACGGAACAAAGCGCAGATCCGCCTTCCTCATGTCCCGCCCGTCCGCCGCCAGGGCGTTTACCGCCGCCGTTTCCGCCATCTTAAAGGCGGCGTGGGCCAGCATCTTCTTCCCGTTGATATCCCCGGGGGCGAAAATCCCCGGGATCGAGGTTTCCATATAGTCGTTGACCAGGACTTTGCCCTTTTCCGTCTTGATCGCCACATCCCCCAGGCAGGAAAGATCCCCGGTACGGCCTATGGAAACAAGGACCTTGTCGGCCGGCAAAACTTTTCCATCGCTCAGGACCAGATTCAAACTGCCATCGCCTTTTTCGATCCTGACAAGGCCGGCCCCGGCGCTGATCTCCGCCCCCCGGGATTGCAAGATCCGGTGAATCAGGGCCGCGGTTTCGGCATCCATAAAGGGCAGTATTCGGGGAAGCGCCTCGACGATACTGATCTTGCTACCGAAAGCCTGGAAGATCATCGCCATTTCCACGCCGATAACCCCACCACCGATAATAGCCAGACGGGGAGGCGCCTCTTCCATATCGAGAATATCCGTGCTGGTCAGCACCCCCGGCAATTCAAGCCCCGGAATCGGAAGCCGCGCCGCCTGGGACCCCCCGGCGAGGATCAGCTTTTTGGCGGCGGCTTCTCCCTGACCGGCCACGGCGATCCGGCCGGGGGCAAGGAGACGGCCTTCGCCCCGGAACAGTTCTACCCCGTTGGCGGTTAAGAGGGAAGCCACCCCGGAGGTCAATTTTTTAACCACGCGGTTTTTTTCTTTTACCGCCGCAGGCATATCTATGGAAACGCGGGGATCGCTTATGATAATACCCCGCCCGGCCGCCCCGGCGATCTCGTGGATCAATTCGGCGGTTTTCAGCAGGGTCTTGGTGGGAATACAGCCCCTGTTTAAGCAGGTTCCCCCCAGTTCGTCTTTTTCGACCAGCGCCGTCTTGGCGCCCAAACGACTGGCTTTAATGGCCGCTATATAACCCGCCGGGCCTCCGCCAATAACAAGCACATCGTATTCTTTCACATCCATTTTCTTCTCCGATCCAGGAACGGCTGCCATTATTTTAGGGTAAAGCTTGGCAAACTGCTAGTAGGTTGATTGGAAGGCCGGGGAAGAAACTTTTAAACCAAAATCAGGAGGGGCGATTCCAAAAGGTCCTTTATTGTCTTAACAAAAAGAGCTGAATCCGCGCCGTCCACGATTCTATGGTCAAAACTCAGGGAAAGCCCCATGAATTTCCGGTTTACCACTTTGTCCCCCGCAAACCTAAGCTCATCCTCGATGGCGCAGACCCCTAGGATCGCCGCTTCAGGCGGATTGATGATAGGCGTAAAGAGGGTAATCCCGTACATGCCCACATTGGACACCGTAAAGGTACCTCCGCCCATCTCTTCGCCGGAAAGCTTTCCTTCCCGGGCTTTGGCGGCCAATTCCGCCGCTTTTGCGGAAATTTGCCGCAAACCCAGGTCCTGGGCGTCACGGATCACCGGAACCAGCAGCCCCCGTTCGGTGGCCACCGCCACGCCCAAATTCACGCTGCCGCGGTAAACGAGCTCATTGCCGTCCAGCACGGAATTCATGCGGGGATTGGCCTCCAGAGCCTTGACCGCTGCCGCCAGTACAAAATCGTTTACGGTGATCCGTATTCCCGGCTGCTCGTTCAGTTCTCTTCTAATTTCCAGCATACGGGTAACATCGGCCCGGGTATGCTCGGTAACGTCGGGAATGGTCTGCCTGCTTTCCAGCATACGCCGGCCGGTAACCCGCTGTATGTTGGTCAGCGGAACCCGGGTGTCCGGCCTGGCCCTGCGTTCCCGGCCCGCAGCGGGGAGGTCCGCGCTGAAGATCTTGCCCGCGTGGCCGGAACCCCTGACCCCCTCCAGGGCAATGCCCTGATCTTCCGCCATGCGCCGGGCAAGGGGGGTGGCCATGGCGCCGGCCTTCACATCGGCCAGGCGTATCTCGCCGGATCTGCCCCCGGCCTTGAGGGAGGCCAGGTCCATGCCCCTGTCCCGGGCGGCCTTCCGGGCCGCAGGGGTAGCCCTGATTCTGCCGTCCGTCCCGGGGGCAGGGACCCTTTCCTGAACCGGGGGCGGCGTTTCCGCCCGGACGGATGGAAATGTCTCGGGTTCCGCCGGGACAGGCTCGCCGGGCTGCCCCACCCAGGCGATTACCCTGGTTACCGGGATGGGTTCCCCGGTCTTTCCCATCACAGCCAAAATGACCCCGTCATAATCGGATTCCAATTCCATGGCGGACTTATCGGTCTCGATTACCGCCACAATATCGCCCTTCTGAACTTTATCCCCTTCTTTTACCCGCCATTCTACAATAACCCCTTCTTCCATAGCCATGCCCGTTTTGGGCATGATAATCGAGTTGGCCACGCTTTCCTCCTTAACGATCGATATTATAGCAGTGATTCTATTGCGGCGCTGATCTTTTCTTCCGTGGGAACCACCTGGGCCTCAAGACGGGGGTTGTAGGGGATAGGGACATCCAGCCCCCCGAGCCGTTTGATGGGGGCGTCAAGGTAGAAAAAGGCTTCGCTATCGGCGATAACCGCGGCAATTTCCCCGCCGAACCCGCCGGTCAGGCAGGCTTCGTAGACGATGAGAACTTTGCCGGTTTTCTTTACCGAGGCGATGATGGCCTCTTTGTCCAAGGGGACCAGGGTCCTGAGATCGATTACCTCCGTGCTGATCCCTTTTTCCGCCATTTTCTCCGCCACTTTGAGGCAGCGGGGAACCATCCTGCCGTAGCTGATGACCGTCAGATCCCCGCCCTCGCGCTTGACATCGGCCTTGCCCAGGGGAACGGTATATTCGTCCCCGGGTTCGGGGACCGGCCCCTTGGTCCGGTAGAGTAGCTTCTGCTCAAAAAGGACCACGGGGTTGGGATCGTATATGGCGGATTTTAAGAGGCCTTTGGCATCGTAAGGGGTAGAGGGAACCACCACCTTGAGGCCCGGCACATGGCATACCCAGGCTTCCAGACTCTGGCTGTGCTGCTCCGCCGCGCCGGTCCCCGAACCTCCCGGCGTTCTGAGTACCATGGGTACCGATCCCTGCCCGCCGAACTGGAAACGGTTCTTGGCGCCCTGGTTGACCAGCGGTTCAATGGCCAGGGTGATAAAGTCGCTGAACATGATCTCCACAATGGGAAGAAGCCCGGTCATGGCGGCGCCCACGGCACAACCGGTGATCGCCAGTTCCGAGATGGGGGTGTCCAGAACCCGCTCTTCCCCGAATTCTTCCACCATCCCCCGGGAAACCCCGAAGGCCCCGCCGTATACCCCCACATCCTCACCCATAAAGATGATCCTGTTATCCTTACGCATCTCCTCGCTCATGGCCTCTCTCAGGGCCTCGGCATAGGTAATTTCACGCATATACACTCCTACAAAAAGCGGCGGTACGCCGCCGGCATCCAATCGGATATTAACACGAAGTATTTAATAAACACCCCTTAGCCGCCGCATTACAGGACGAACCCGTTTTTGTATCCCTGGGCTCTCATATCCCCCTCGGCGTAGACATCGTCAAAAATACGTTCAATGCCAAGTTCCGGGCTTTCCTCCGCAAAAGCCACCGCCGCCGCCACATCCTCCTGGGCCTGTTTGTCGAATCCCTCAATTTCCGCCCCGGTAAAAATATTCTCTTTCAGAAGGTATTCCCGGTAACGCTTGATGGGGCATTTCAGCTTCCATTCATTGACCTCCTCTTTGGTCCGGTAAAGCTGGGGATCGCTCTTGGAATGGCCCATCCAGCGGTAGGTATCAAGAACCATGAACATCGGCCCGTTTTTGAGTACGTACTCCCGGGCCTTGAGCGTCTCTCCGTAAACCGCCAGTACATCGTTACCGTCCACAGTGATCCCCTTTATGCCGTAGGATGCCGCACGGGAAGCGATGTCGGTGATACACATGGCCCTCCTGATATGGGTAGACATACCGTACAGGTTATTGGTACAGACAAACAGAACCGGAAGCCGCCATACCGAGGCAAGGTTCAGGCATTCGTGAAAAGCCCCCTCGTTGGTCGCGCCGTCGCCGAAGAAACTGACGGTAATGTTGTCCCGCTTAAAGTACTTTTGGGAAAGCGCCGCCCCGGTCGCCACGGGAATACCCCCGGCAACCACGCCGTTAGCCCCCAGGCTCCCCACGGAAAAATCGGCGATATGCATACAGCCCCCCTTCCCCTTGCAGTAGCCGCTCGCCTTCCCCAAAAATTCCGCCATCATCCGCTTCATATCCATACCCTTGCCAATGGCCTGGTTATGCCCCCGGTGGGTCTGGGCTATCATGTCCTCTTTCTCAAGGGCAGTACACACCCCTACCCCCGTAGCTTCCTCCCCGATGCAGAAGTGAGCGGTTCCGTGGACCTTGCCCTCCACAAACAGCCGGGCAGCGGTTTCTTCGAAATTCCGGGTCCTGACCATTTTCAGATACAGATCCGCGTATAATTCCCTGGACAATTTCATCCAAATGCCTCCTTAAAAACGGACATTACATACTTATTTTATCGAATTATACGGCAGTTGTCAATTGTAAAACATACAAAGTCGCGCCTTTACATTTGCAACAAATACATTTGCCGGAGGGCCTGTTACTATACGGGCGGCTATGGATTACCGCAAGCCCTGTCCGAGGGCCCTGCCGCATTTATCCCTAAATCCGACGGCGATCACTTGATTTTATGCGATTGCGCCCTTAAATTTTTTATTAGGTATACGTTTGAAGCTTGTTGTGATCAGCTATATGCCGATATTAGGCGAGAAGGAGTTTTAATTTGGAAAAGAATATAGTTTTCAGGGCGGTTCTTTTATTTTCGGTTTTGGTTATTATTTTGGCCGCTTGTGCCAAACCCCCAACCGCGGAAATCGAGGCCGCCGAAGCCGCCGTAACCAAGGCGGAAAACGATCCCGACGCGGCGGCCTATGCCGAAAGTTCCCTTACCCGCGCCCGGAACGCGCTTTCCCGCGCACGTACCGAGGTAAACGCCAAACGCTACGATTCGGCCAAATCTTACGCCGCCGAAGCGGTAAGCGCCGCGGAAAAGGCAATTAACGACGGCCGCGCCGCCGCATCCCGTAGCAGGGAAGAAGCAAATACCCTGCTGGCCCAGGTAAAGCAGCTTTTGGCGGAAACCAATGCCGCGTTGGAGAACGCCAAAAAAGTCCCCAGAGTACAGCTTGATTTTCCGGCCTTAACGGGTGGTATCAACAACGCCCGGAATGATATTTCCCAGGCGGAAGCTGCAAATAACGCCAACCGGCCCCGGGAATCCCTGGAAAAAAGCCGGTCCGCCCGATCCGCCCTGGGGGACATCCAGAACAGGATCAACGAGGGTGTGCGTGAGACAAACCGGAAAAAATAACTGCCGAACGGCGAAACTGTCATAGTGTTTTGTTAGCTTGTTATATTCTCTTGATTTTGTGGCGGAATATGCTATAGTTCTAATATGGTTGACAGGTTATTGATAGATACTTTGAATCTACAGGCAAAGGAATTTGCCGCCCGCTGGAAGGGTCTTATCCGTAGATCGCCGCAGTTAAAGCACTACGCGGCCTTGGATGATGAGTCCCTTGTCAGGATGAATTTTGGCTTTTACCCCCTTTTGGCCCGGACGCTGGATCGCGGGCTTAACCGGAGAGAACTGGGGGATTTCTTTGTCCATCTGGGCAAAGAACGGATGAAAGAAGGTTTCCCCATATCAGAGTTGATCTATGCGGTAAACCTGGTTCAGCAGACGGTGATTTCTTATATTATGACAGATTTCGGCGTCGATAGCCCTTTGCGAATGTACCAGTCCATGGGCATACTGAACAAGGTAGCGGAATTTTTCCTGCTCGGCTGTTTTTACCTGACCAAGGGATTCCTCGAGTCAACCTATACGAATATGAAATCAAAGAATGCGGTAAACGAAGATATTTTAAAACAGTACTTTAAAGACGATTTTTTCTTTAAAAAAGACGAAGACGAACGATAGGTGGCCGGTGAGGAAGATAACGAATGAACGCCCTTGAAATAAAGGTGATTTTCACCCTGAATATTTTTGGATATTCTCTTCCCATCACCGAAACGGTGGTAATCAGCTGGGCCGTAATGCTGATCCTCATAGGCGCTTCCCTTATCCTTACCCGGCGTATGCGGGAAATTCCCCGGGGCGTCCAGGCCATCCTCGAAATGGGGGTGGAATTTCTCAACGATTTTTCCGAAAAGAACTTCCACCGCTGGGCAAAGTGGTTCGGACCCTATATCGGAACCCTGTTCCTGTTTATCGCGACCGCCAATATTATCGGTTTTTTTACCCCGGTAACGGTTTCCGTGTTCGGTCTTCATTTTACCCCTCCCTTTGAGATAAAGCCCCCGACCAGGGATATTAATGTTACCGCGGCGCTTGCGCTTATTTCTATCGTACTGGTGCTGGCCGCCGGTTTTATGGGTAGGGGGGTCAAGGGCTGGTTCAAGGGCCTTCTCTACCCGGTACCCATGATGCTTCCCTTTAACATTCTGGAATACGGCATCAGACCCCTCTCGTTATGCCTGCGGCTTTTTGGAAATATCCTGGGGGGGTTCATCCTGATGCGGCTTATCGAAGGTCTCTTTCC
>JAITKV010000046.1 GCA_031278215.1 Spirochaetaceae bacterium | reverse complement strand
CGCCCCGCCGCGGTTGAGGCGGCCTGCGCGGCCCCCGGCCGCCTGGTGTACGAGAGAGCCGGCGTGCTGTAAGGGCGCCGCCGCGGATCCGTCCGGCGCCGCCGGCGATCCCGTCCGGCGCCGCAAGCCTCCGTGTATGAACCGCCCGCGGGTCTTTACTGGACCAAAGAGGGGTTTCCGGCTATACTTTGGTTTATACCCGGAAAGAGAGTTTCCCGGCGGACTTTACTACAGATAAAGAGGTTACTGATGATTCGAGGGGGAGATATAGTCAAGGGCAGCTGCCTGCTCCAAAAGGGCCAGCCCTACCTGGTGGTGGAACGGGAATTTCACAACCCCGGCAAGGGAACCGCCATTGCCCGCATTAAAATGAAAAGTATCAAGGACGGTTCCGTCCTAAGCCTTACCATACCCACCCAGCAGGAGGTAGAAGACGCGGATGTTACCGTGGCAGGCTGCCAGTACCAGTATGCCGATCAGGATCACTATCATTTTATGGACGGCGAATCCTACGAGCAGTACGAAGTCCCCATCGCCGAAATGGCGGATAAAAAATACTACCTCCAGGACGGCTTATCCTACGAACTTACCATCTGGGAAGGATCGGTGATTGACATTAAGATACCCTACAAGGTGGTGTTCACCGTGGCCGAAAGCGAGAACTACGTTAAGGGCGATACCGTATCCGGGGCCACCAAGCCGGTAACCACCGAAACGGGGCTTACCGTCCGGGTGCCCCTGTTTATCAAGCAGGGAGAAAAGATACTGGTCAATACGGAAACCAACGAATACGTCGAGCGGGTTAACGCGTAGCCCCCCGAAGGGCCGCCGCGGCCAGCACCTCTTCTATCATGGCCTCGTATTCGGCGCCGATAAACAAGGACGTAACCTGCTTTTGCAGCGCCATAACCCGCAGAGGTTCGGAATAAGCATAGTACCGTAAATAAGTATGGGGCCGTTCATCGATCGTAACCGTCTCAAGGTACCAAAAGCCGTGAACCTTCCGGATAGATCCGTTGTCGGACACATGGGAAAAATTTAAAAGAAACTTCCCCGGAGAATCCAGGGGGGTTTCCATAAGCACCGAATAGGCCGTAACCGCGGTAACGCCCATTACCCCCACGGTAATTTCAAAAAAAGCGATGATCCCCCGCTCATTGCCGCCCGCCACGCGGGACGCGGTGGTTCGTTTAAAGATTTTGGCATAGTTTGCATAATCGGTAATAACCGCCTTGATCTGCTCCAAAGAAAGGGGGCTGCAGGTCTGGACATCCACTTCCATGACCACCCATGTCTTTCCCCCTTCCTTTACCGAATCCACGCCGGTATAAATAAACGACGGCTTAGCAAGCAGCTGTTTTAGATTCGCATTCCCGGGTATTTCCGGCCGGCCCTTTACCGCGCCCTGGGCTTCAAGAAAAACGGAAACACAAAGCAGGCACACCGTATACAAAAGACGTTTCATAGGTCCTACTATAGCCGGACCGGGATCTTTTTTCCACCCGGGGCCGCTTTTTTTCCCGTCTTGTCAACCGCTCCGTTTAGCCCTATCATAAAAGGATGACCGTTAAGGTTAATCTTTCCGTCATTGTCCTGGGCCTTCTCTGTTTCTGCCGTCCCCTGTTTGCCCAGAACCCGGAACCGGAACAAGACGCCCCCGGGGAAAATCAAGACTTTATTTTACTGCAAAACCGTTCCGGAGGAATTACCATCACCGGCTACCGGGGGACGGAAAAATCCGTGGTGATCCCCGAAAGTTTTCAGGGCCTTCCGGTTACCGTCATCGGCAACAAGGCATTTTTCGGCAAAGAACTTTCCGCGGTACGGGTCCCTAAAACCGTAACCGCCGTCGAACCCCTGGCCTTTGCCGGAAACCAGTTGGATTCCCTGGAACTGCCCGGCGTTGTACGCATAGGATACGAAGCTTTTGCGGACAACCGGATTACCCGGCTGTCCCTTTCCGGGGATCTTTCGTCCATAGGACAGCGGGCCTTTATAAACAACCAGCTTAGGGTTATAGACATACCCGGCCGGGTAACCAATATCGGAAAGGACGCCTTTGCGGGAAACCCCTTAACCTCGATCACCCTGGGAGCAAACCGGAACATCTTTGCCAGCCAGGGCTTTGAGCCTTCCTTTGTCAATTACTATACCAGCACCGGCAGAAGGGCGGGGGTGTACATAAAAACCGGTTCGATCTGGTGTCTGCGGGAACCGGACCCCGAAGTCCGGGAATAGCACTTCTTCCGAAGAAAGGGCCTGTACATGAACGGCCCTTCCGGGGTACTTTATACCCAATGAACCTTACCTTGCTCCATCCCTGGCACAAAGAGGCGGGCGCCCGGTTTGCCCCCTTCGCGGGCTACGATATGCCCATCCAGTACAGGACCGGCGCGGTGGAAGAGCACCGGCTCTGCCGCCGTTCCGCGGCGCTTTTTGACGTGGACCACATGGGCCAATTTATTGTTTCGGGCCCCGGCGCCGGAGAAGCCCTTTCATCGCTGGTTTCGGGGGCAATCCTTGATATGAAACCGGGAAAGGCCCGGTACAACCTTCTCTTAAACGAAGGGGGCGGGATAATCGACGATCTTTTTATCTACCGCCTGGAAGAATCTTCTCCGAACAAAACCTGGAACGAAACCCCGTCCGGGGAAGGCGGCGGGAAGGATCCCTGGTTTGTGGTGGTTAACGCGGGGAACAGGGAACAGGATTTTATCTGGTTCCGGGAACGCCTTCCCCGGGGCGTCAGCGTCCGGGATATTTCCGGCGAAACCTACATGATCTCCCTCCAGGGTCCCCGGGCGGTGGAACTGCTGGACCGGCTGACGGAAAAGGGGGAACTTGTTTCCGCCATCCCCAAGTTCAGCATGGGAAAGCTTACCCTGGGGGGAATACCGGTCCTGGCGGGACGGACCGGCTATACGGGAGAGGACGGGGCGGAACTGTACTACAGCGCGGACCAGGCCCTAAGCCTATGGGAGCTGATCCTCGCCGAAGCCCGGAGCGGCGGCATCGAACTGGGCCCGGCGGGTTTGGCCGCCCGGGATTCCCTGCGTTTTGAGGCGGGCATGCCCCTTCACGGCCACGAAATAAGCGCCGGCATCAGCCCCCTGGAAGCCCTGCTCTCCTGGGCCTGCGATTTTACCAAGGAATTTACCGGCAAGGCCGCCCTGGCCGCCCAAAAAGCCGCAGGGATTAAACGGAAACTTGCCACGATAACGGTTTCCGGCGGCGTCCCCCGGGAGGGCTACAGGGTCCTTAACCCCGGGGGCGCGGAAATCGGCACGGTGGCGGCGGGCATGTTCTGCCCCACCACGGGGACCTATTCGGCCAATGTCTTTGTGGCGCCCGAATACGCCGTCACGGGAACGAAGCTGGCGGTGGAAATACGGGGGGTTCCCAAAGACGCGGAAGTGGTTAAGCGCCCCCTCTATGTACCGGTGTACAGAAGATCATAGCGCTTCCCGGCGCGGCAGCGCGATCCCCATTTATGATCTTGTTTTTTTAGCATACGCATGCGAAAGCATATAAAAGGAGAGAACATGAAGCTGGATGAAAAAGCCCGGTACGCCAAGACCCATGAGTGGGCAAGAAAAGAAGGGGATGTAATTGTGGTTGGAATTTCCGATCACGCCCAGGAAAGCCTGGGAGACATTGTCTTTGTCGATCTGCCCCAGCGGGGGCTGAATTTTAAGCGCGGGGCGGTCTTTGGGGTGGTGGAGTCGGTTAAGGCCGCCAGCGACCTGTACCTGCCCGTGTCGGGAAAGATCCGGACCCTTAACGAGGCCCTGGCTTCGGCCCCGGAAAAGGTCAACAAGGACTGCTACGGCGAAGGCTGGATGATCACGGTGGAGCCGGAAAAGGGGGAGGAATTCGACGCCCTGCTTAGCCCCGATGAATACAAGCAAATTGCAGCCCTGGAGGAATAGGTGCCCTATATTTCTGTTACCGGCGCCCAGCGGGACCAGATGCTTAAGGCCCTGGGGATCTCCTCTATAGAAGAACTTTTCCGGGAAATACCCGAAGAATTCCGCTTTCCCCCCGTAGACCTGGAAGACGGATTAAGCGAAGCCGAGGTTTTGCGGGAAATCTCCGGCCTGGCTTCCGCCAACATCAGCGCCGGCAAGTACAGGTGGTTCCTGGGCGGGGGGGTCTACAACCACTTTATTCCCGCCGCGGTAAACGCCCTGGCGTCCCGGGGGGAATTCCTTACGGCCTACACCCCCTATCAGCCCGAAGTCAGCCAGGGAACCCTCCAGGCAATCTTTGAATACCAAAGCATGATCGCCGAACTTTTCGGCATGGAGGTCGTGAACGCCGGACATTACGACGGCGCCACCGCCCTGGCGGAGGCGGTAATTATCGCCCTTAAACAAAAAGCCGGCCAGGGGGGACAGCGGGTTCTTATTCCCGCGGACCTTCATCCCGAATACAAGGAAGTGCTAACCACGTACCTAAGCTCCTACGATCCGGCGCTGGAAGAATATTCGGCCGCTCCCGGGGCCGCCGCCGGCGGGGCTTCGACGGCCCCGGCCTGCATGGTGGCCGCGTACCCCGGCTTTTTCGGCGTCCTGCCGGATCTGCGGGGGGCCGCGGAGGCCGTCCACCGCCGGGGGGGGCTTTTTATCGTCCATGCGGACCCCCTTATGCTGGGGCTCTTTAAAAGCCCCGGCAGCTGGGGGGCGGACATTGTAAGCGCCGAAGGCCAGTGCCTGGGAAACGACATGAACTACGGCGGCCCCCTCCTGGGGATCATGGGAGTAACCGGGGATCTGATGCGGAAAATTCCCGGCCGCATTGCCGGCGAGGCCAAAGACAGCCGGGGAAGACGGGGCTATGTTCTTACCCTTTCCACCCGGGAGCAGCACATACGGCGGGAACGGGCCCTGTCCAATATCTGTTCCAACCAGGGCCTTTCCATGCTCCGGTCCTGTATATACCTGGCCCTGATGGGTAAAGAGGGGCTGCGCAGGACCGCGGAACTATGCTGGCGCCGTTCCCACTACGCGGCCCGGGCCATCGCGGCCCTGCCGGGCTTTAGGGCCGCGGAAGAAGCCGGGGGGCCGGAAGGAAATTTCTTCCGGGAATTTACCGTTAAACTCCCCGGCCCCCTAAACGCCGAAGACCTGTCCGCGCGCATGATCGAACAGCGGAATATCGTTCCGGGCCTGCCCCTTTCCCGGTATTTTCCGGAACGAAAAAACGAACTGCTTGTCTCTGTTACCGAAAACAATTCCAGGGAAGACATAGACGCCCTTGTCTTGGCCCTGGGGGAGTCGTACCCATGACAACACAAAACGGCGCCCTTGACAATTCCCCCCTAATTCCGCCGGTCCCCCTTCTTTTTGAAGAATCGGCGCCGGGCCGCGGCGGGGTAAGGCTTCCCAAACCCGGGGTGGACGAAACGCCCCTGCCGGCGGATCTGGTCCGGCCCGCCCTGGATCTGCCGGAACTAAGCGAGGCCCAGGTAGTACGGCACTTTACCCGGCTTTCCCAGCGTAACTTTTCCGTGGACGCCCAATTCTACCCCCTGGGTTCCTGCACCATGAAGTACAACCCCAAGTTAAACGAAGAGGCCGCGGCGGAAGAAGGGTTTCGCCGTTCTCATCCCCTGGCGCCGGAGGAATACGCCCAGGGGAACCTGGAACTTATGTACCGGCTTCAGGAAGACCTTAAAAAACTTACGGGTTTTGAAGGCTGTTCCCTCCAGGGGGCCGCCGGCGCCCAGGGAGAACTGGCGGGGATGCTGATGATCCGCGCCCGGCATCGCGCCGGTTCCGGGGATCTACGAAACCGGGTGCTGATCCCCGATTCCGCCCATGGAACCAATCCCGCCACCTGCACCAAGGCGGGCTTTACCGCCGAATCTATTCCGTCGGGGGCAGACGGGGCCGTGGACATGGACGCCCTGCGGGAATCGACGGCGGGAGAAAAAGCCAAAACCCTGGCGGGAATGATGATCACCAACCCCGGCACCCTGGGCCTCTTTGAGCGAAATATCGCGGAGATCATCAGGATTATCCACAACGCCGGGGGGCTGGTTTACGGAGACGGGGCCAATATGAACGCCCTTATGGGAATTATAAAACCCGGGGATCTGGGTTTTGACGTGATGCACCTGAACCTCCATAAAACCTTTTCCACCCCCCACGGCGGGGGGGGGCCCGGGGCCGGGGCAATCATGGCGGGTAAAACCCTGGCGGCCTTTCTCCCCGGCCCCGTGGCGGTCCGGGGCCCGGCCGCCGCGGGTTCTGCCGCGGCGGGCCCGGTTTACCGCCTGGAAAAACCCCCGTCCTCCATAGGCCGGGTTAAGACCTTTTACGGAAACTTCAGCGTCCTGGTCAGGGCCTATGCCTATATCAGGACCCTGGGCGCCCGGGGGCTGCGCCGGGCTTCGGAATATGCGGTTCTTAACGCCAACTATCTAAGGGCCCTGGTGGAAGATCACTACCCTACCCCCTTTGGGTCAAAACGGCCCTGCATGCATGAATTTACCTCTTCTCCCAATATGGGAAACGGAATCCATACCATCGACATCGCCAAGCGGCTGATCGATTACGGCTTTCACCCCCCCACGGTGTACTTTCCCCTGATAGTAAAAGAAGCTTTTATGGCCGAACCTACGGAAACCGAAACAAAGGAAACCCTGGACGCCTTTGCCGCAGCCCTGGGGGCCATTGCGGAAGAGGCCCGGACCAGCCCGGAACTTCTTAAAAACGCCCCCCACTTTACCCCCGTAGGAAGGCTTGATGAAACCGCCGCGGCCAGGAATCCGGCGCTGCGGTACGTCCCCGGCGCAGAGTAGAGAAACAAGCGGCTTTATACTATACTAAGCCCATGCAGAGTTCCCGGACTGCCCCGCAAAAATACTCGGTCTCCGAACTTACGGGCCTTATCCAGGCCAGCCTGGAAAACGCCTTTCCGTCGGTGCTGGTGGAGGGGGAACTTTCCAACTGCCGTCCTTCCAGTACGGGGCATCTGTATTTTTCCCTTAAAGATCCCGGGGCCAAAATCGACGCGGTGATGTTTAAAAACCGCTTATCCTCCCTAAACTTTGAACCCCGGGACGGCATGCTCCTCCGGGTCCGGGGGCGCATTTCGGTCTACCCCCTGCGGGGAAACTACCAGTTGATCTGCGACGGCATGGAACTGGCGGGAACCGGGGATATTCTGGCGATGTTGGAAAAACGCAAACAGGCCCTGGCGGCGGAGGGGCTTTTTGACCAGGAGCGGAAAAAACCCATTCCCCGGTTTCCCAAAACCGTGGGGGTGGTAAGCTCGCCTACCGGGGCGGCGGTACAGGACATCCTAAACATCCTGCGGCGCCGGACCGAAGGGAT
Organism: Spirochaetaceae bacterium; assembly: GCA_031278215.1. Lineage (GTDB taxonomy): Bacteria > Spirochaetota > Spirochaetia > Treponematales > Breznakiellaceae > JAISLT01. The sequence goes on along the minus strand of JAITKV010000046.1, from coordinate 12,352 downwards.
CCGGGTTATTATCTTTCCCGCCCCGGTTCAGGGGGCCGACGCGGCCCCCATCATCGCCCGGCGCATAGAACAGGCAAACCAGTGGCGCCTGGCAGAGGTGCTTATAGTGGGCCGGGGGGGGGGATCGCTGGAAGACCTGCTTCCTTTTTCGGAAGAAGTGGTGGTCCGGGCCATCGCGGATTCAGAAATTCCCGTGGTCAGCGCGGTGGGCCACGAAATCGACAATACCCTTTCGGATCTGGCCGCGGATCTTCGGGCCCCCACCCCCTCGGCGGCGGCGGAACTGGTAAGTTCCCGGCGAAGAGAGGTCCTGGAGACCGTACAGTTCCTGACCCGGGAAATGGCGAACCATATCCGCAGCCGGATTGAACGGGCCCGGCTGCTGATAAAACCCTTCCGCCCGGAAGACCTGGAGCTTCGGTTCAGGGTCATACTCCAGCCTGTGCTGGTGCGGCTTGACGACGCCAAGGAATTCCTTATTACGACCCTGCAAGGCCGCGTCGCCGGGTTTCGCCGGCGGCTGGAACTAACCCGGCGGGGACTGGAAACAGGAAGCCCCCTGGCGGTACTGGAACGGGGTTTTTCCATGGTAACAAACGAAACCAGGGGCGTCCTGGTACGCCGGGCCGCCGATGCCCGGCCGGGGGACCGGCTTTGTATCCGGCCCCTGGAAGGCCTGATCGCGGCGGTAACCGAGGCCGTTACAAACGGAAAATAGGAGCGGACAGATATGGCGAAGGCAGGCGGAACAAAGACTCCGGGCGAAAAAAGCATGAAAAATTTTGAAGACCGGCTGGAACGGCTGGAAAACCTGGGAGAAATAATCCGAAAGACGGATATTCCCCTGGAAGAGGCCCTGGGGGCCTTTGAAGAGGGGATCAAACTGGCCCGTTCACTGGAAATGGACCTGGAAAAAATTGAAAGCCACATCGAGATCCTGCTTAATCCGCCGGAGGCAAAGGCCCGGGAAAGCCCCGAACTGGATCTGTTCAGCGCCGAATGATACGCGTTCTTCCCCCGGCGGAGGCCCGGAAAATCGCCGCCGGCGAAGTCGTGGACAGGCCCGCGGCGCTGGTACGGGAATTTATGGACAATGCCCTGGATTCCGGGGCCGCCAGCATCGAACTTGCAATCGAGGGGGGGGGCATAGACAGGGTCGAGGTAATTGACAACGGCTCTGGAATGAGTAAAGAAGATCTTGTCCTATGTACTAAAACCCACGCGACCAGCAAGATACAATCCTTGGAAGACCTGGCCCGGACCTATACATTGGGCTTCCGCGGAGAAGCCCTGGCGGCCGCGAGCGCCACCGCCAGGCTCGAAATTCTTACCAGCGCCGGCGGCGGGGAAGCCTGGCTGCTGCAGACCGGACCCGGGGAGAACCCGGAATCTTCGGGGCAGGAATTTACCCTTAGCCCCGCCCGCCGGACCAAGGGTACCAGCGTCAGGGCCCTGGGGCTTTTTGACCACCTTCCGGCGCGGAAACGTTTTCTAAAGCGGGAAGCCGGCGAAGCGGCCCTGTGCCGCCAGGTTTTTATCGAAAAGGCCCTGGCCTTTCCGGAGCTTTCTTTCCGGTTTACCCAGGATCGCCGTCTTAAACTTCAACTCCTTCCTTGCCGGGAAAGCGGATCCGCCCGGGAAGCGGGGGGAGAAACCGGCGCGGTTCCGGCGCCGCAGAACACCCCCGTAGCAAACGCCGCGGAAAACGCCGTTGAAAACGCCGTTGAAAACGCCGCGGCCTCCTTTAAAACCCGTTTCGGCGAATTAATCCTGCCGGACAGCCAGCGGGCCTTTCTCCACACCCACCAGGGATCCGGCAGGGGCTTTACCGTTACCGCGGTATTCGGCGGCCCCGAACTGTACCGCCAAGACAGGAAGCAGCAGTATATCTTTGTGAACAAACGGCGGATCCAGGATTACGGCCTACTCCAGGCCCTGGAATACGGCCTGGGGGGCTTCTTTCCCAACAGCAGCCACCCTGTGGGGGCAATCTTTGTCCGGATAGACCCGGCCCTGGCAGATTTTAACATACACCCCGCAAAACGGGAGGTCCGCTTTGCCGATCCCGGGGCGATACACCACGTGATAAGCAGCATGTTACGGGAATATGTGCATAAAAACACCGCCCATTTCGGCGCATACGAGGTCTTTAGCCCCTCTCTCTTTTCCGCCCCCCCTGCCCGGGAAAACCCGTACCGGAACGCCCGGGACATGGTAACGCTGCTGGAACGGCGGGAGGATTTTGCCCCCCTGCCCCGGGAAGACCCCGCGGCGGGAGAAGAGCCGGGGGAATACGCCGCGGAGCCGGAAGAACCCTATTCGCCGCTGCGGCTGGCGGGCCGGGTTTTTAACCTCTTTATCATCGCAGAAAGGGGAAACCGGCTGTATATCGTGGATCAGCACGCCGCCCATGAACGGATACTGTATAACCGCTACCTTTCCAAACCTATCCCCTCCCAGGAACTGCTGGCGCCAATTCCCTTTAACACCGCCAACCCCCAGGACGACCGGTTCCTCCGGGCCAAACGGGAAGAACTGTCCGGGCTCGGCGTCGGCATTGAAGAAGACGGGGGGGGCTCCTGGCGTATAGAAGCCCTGCCGGGGTCCTGGAAGATGGGGGACGGCGACACCGTCGCGGAGATCCTGTCCCTGCAAAATGCCGGGGAAAATATGGCCGAACACTGGGCCGCGACGCTGGCCTGCCGGGGGGCAATTAAGGACGGCGATTTACTGGACGACGGCGCCGCCCTGGCCCTGGTAAAAGAAGTCCTGGCCCTGAAAGAGCAGACGGGACAAATGCCCCGGTGCCCCCATGGCCGGCCCCTCTGGACAGAAATCACCAGGGAAGAGCTATTCCGGGCGGTCCGGCGGATAGATTAGAGTTGTCTGGCCCTAATTACCGATCGACGGTGTATAAATGCAAAAATTTATTGACATTTATGACAAATACGCTAAAATATAAAACCTGGATGCCATAGACAGATATCCGCAGTACATAGACAGATATCCATGGTTGCTGTAAGCTTATTATGTAAGTAATATGCTGCGACAGTGTAAAAAAGCCTTGTCCTCCGGCATTCCAACGGCTTAAGCGCCGTATCTTTCGTTATCAGCAGGCAGGTTGAACGCATGACAAGAATCAAACGCGGGCTGGATTTACCCATAACCGGCGCGCCGCGCCAGACGATTGAACCGGGAAAGCCGGTAAAACGGGTGGCGGTGATCGGTTTCGACTATCACGGCATGAAGCCGTCGATGGCGGTGCAGGTTGGCGACCGGGTTAAGCTGGGGCAGGTCCTGTTTTCCGACAAAAAAACGCCGGGCGTACAATTTACGTCCCCCGGCGCAGGAGTGATCAGCGCCATTAACCGGGGCGCGCAGCGGGTTTTTCAATCGGTGGTTGTCGATCTGGAAGGAGAAGAAGCGGTCTCCTTTCCCCACTACACCGATGGAGAACTGGAACAACTACCCGCCGTCAAGGTGCGGGAAAACCTCCGGCAGTCGGGCTTATGGACGGCCTTTAGAACCCGCCCGTACTCAAAGGTACCGGAAGTGGATGCGGAACCGGCTTCTATCTTTGTAACCGCCGTTGACACCCACCCCCTGGCCGCGGACCCCGCCCTTATCATCGCCGGGCATAAGGAAGATTTTCTGCGGGGCCTTAAACTGCTGCCCCGGCTGACAAAGGGTACGGTCTTTGTCTGCGCCGGCAAAGAAAGTCAAATCCCCGGCGAAGGATTACCGGGAACAAAATTCGAGCGTTTTGCCGGCCCCCATCCCGCGGGGCTGCCGGGGACCCACATCCACTTTCTTGATCCCGTGGACGCCCATAAAACCGTCTGGTACATCGGCTGTCAGGATCTTATCGCCATCGGCAAGCTCTTTTCCACCGGAAAGCTCTGGGTAGAACGGGTTGTGTCCCTGGGGGGGCCCGTGGTAAGCAATCCCCGGCTGCTAAGAACCCGGTTGGGGGCAAGCCTCGAAGACCTGACAACGGGGGAACTGGGGCCCGGCGAAAACCGCGTGGTTTCCGGCTCCCTCTTCGGCGGCCGGAACGCCCAGGGGCCCCTGGCCTTTCTGGGACGGTACCACCAGCAGATTTCCTGTATCCGGGAAGACCGGAAACGGGAAATGTTTTACTTTTTACGCCCCGGATTCAACAAACATTCGGTGTTGAATGTTTTTATTTCCGCGCTTAACCGCCGGAAGCGTTTTGCTTTTACCACCACCACCAACGGCAGTTTCCGGCCCATCGTACCGATGGGAAACTACGAATCGGTGATGCCCCTGGATATTCTGCCGACCCAGCTTCTGCGCTATCTGGTGGCGGGAGACACGGATATGGCCCAAAAACTGGGCTGTTTGGAATTGGACGAGGAGGATCTGGCTTTGTGTTCCTATGTTTGTACGGGCAAGTATGAGTACGGCCCTATTCTGCGGGATCTTTTAACCCGTATCGAGAAGGAGGGCTGATCATGGGATTACGCCGAATTCTTGATAAAATGGAGCCGCTTTTTAAAGACGGCGGAAAGCTCCGGGGATTTTTTCCCCTCTACGACGCCCTGGACACCCTTTTATACCGTCCCGATTTTGTAACCCGGACCACCGCCCATGTGCGGGACGGGATAGACTTAAAACGGATCATGATCATCGTCTTCTTTGCCGCCTTCCCGGCCGTATTTATGGGCATGTGGAATGTGGGGTTCCAGGCCAACAGCGCCTTTCTGGCCAACCCCGAACTGCTGGCCGCGGCCAAGGGCTGGCGGATAGATATTTTGACACGGTATATAGGCTTTGATCCGGCCAACCTTTGGGCCAACATTGCCCATGGGGCGCTTTACTTTCTGCCCAGCTACATCGTGGCCTTCGTGGTGGGAACCTTTTGGGAAGTCCTCTTTGCCGGTCTGCGCAAAGACGAGGTTAGCGAAGGATATTTTGTTACCACGATCCTGTTTCCCCTGATCCTGCCCCCCACCCTGCCCCTGTGGCAGACGGCCCTGGGGCTTAGCTTTGGCCTGGTTATCGGCAAGGAAGTATTTGGCGGAACGGGTTACAATTTCCTTAATCCGGCCCTTACCGGCCGGGCCTTCCTTTTCTTCGCGTACCCGGCCCAGCTTACCGGGGACACCGTATGGCTTGCCGTGGACGGCGTTACCAGCGCCACGCCCCTGGCCCAGAATGGGGGGGGGGAATTTGGCGTTACCTGGCTGCAGGCTTTTCTTGGCCTTATGCCCGGCGCCTTCGGGGAAACTTCCACCCTGGCGATTCTTATCGGGGGGGCGCTGATGATCTTTACCGGCATCGCTTCCCTGCGGATCATCACCGGCGTTCTGCTGGGGGGGGCGGCGATGAGCCTTGTCTTTAACCTTATCGGTTCCACCAGCAACGCCCTGTTTAACATGCCCTGGTACTGGCACTTTGTACTGGGGGGCTTTGCCTTCGGGACCATCTTTATGGCCACCGATCCGGTGTCCGCCGCCATGACAAATACGGGCAAATGGATTTTCGGAATCCTCATCGGCGTGATGGTCATATTGATCCGGGTAGTAAACCCCGCGTTCCCCGAGGGCATGATGCTGGCGATTTTGTTCGGCAACCTCTGCGCCCCCCTGATCGACCATTTTGTCGTCTCAGCTAACATCAAACGAAGGATGGCGCGCCATGTCCAATAAGAAAGAATCCACCCTGCGCACCCTGCTGGTCGCGCTGCTGGTAAGTTTAGTGGCTTCGGTTTTTGTGGCCGGTTCCGCGGTATACCTAAAGCCCGTACAGCAGGAAAACAGCCTTCTGGACAAGCAGCGGAGTATTTTATCCATCGCGGGCGCCGGGGGCCCGGAGCTTTCCGCCCGGGAAGTACGGGACATCTTTGCCCGCCGCATAAGGGCCAAGGTAATCGACCTTAACACGGGGGAAGAAAACACAAGCCTTGATCCGCTTACCTTCGACGCCCTTAAGGCGGCCAAGGATCCTAAAACTTCCATCGAGCTGTCTGTGGAAGAAGATATTTCTTTGATTAAACGCCGGGAACAGTACGTAACAATCTACCAACTGGAAAACGAAGGGGTCCTGGAGGCCCTTATTCTGCCGGTCCGGGGCTACGGCCTTTGGTCTACCCTCTACGGCTTTCTGGCCATTAAGCCGGATCTGAACACCGTGGTGGGCCTGGGATTTTACCAGCACGGGGAAACCCCGGGCATGGGGGGCGAAGTGGACAACCCCCGGTGGAAGGCCCTGTGGCCCGGCAAAACCCTCTTCGACGAAGGGGGAAAGCCGGTAATCCAGATCGTTAAGGGCGGTGTAAATCCGGCGAACCCCGCGGCGGAGCACCAGGTGGACGCGCTGTCGGGAGCCACGCTGACCAGCAGAGGCGTAAACCGGCTGCTCTTATTCTGGCTGGGGGATAAGGGCTTTGGCCCCTACCTTGCAAAACTGCGTCAACAAGGAGTCTGAGCATGGAAAAACAGGCAACTATTAAAGAAGTATTATTCCATCCGGTTTTCGACAATAATCCCATCGCCCAGCAGATCCTTGGCATCTGTTCGGCCCTGGCGGTTACCTCGGGCCTTAAGACCGCGCTGGTTATGTCTGTCGCGCTGACCCTGGTTACAGCCTTTTCCAGTCTTTTTACCTCGTTAATCCGGAACCAGATACCCAGTTCCATCCGTATGATCGTGCAGATGGTTATCATCGCTTCGCTGGTAATCCTGGTGGACCAGATCCTTAAGGCGTATGTCTTTTCCCTGTCAAAACAGCTTTCCGTTTACGTGGGCCTTATCATCACCAACTGTATCGTCATGGGCCGGGCGGAAGCCTACGCCATGGCGAACCCGCCCGTCCGGTCCTTCTTGGACGGCGTCGGCAACGGCCTGGGTTATTCCTTGATGCTCCTTTCGCTGGGCACGGTGCGGGAACTGTTTGGATCGGGCAAGCTTTTTGGTTTTGTCATTCTGCCGGTGGTTAAAGAAGGGGGCTGGTATCAACCCAACGGCCTTTTGTTAATGCCCCCTTCGGCTTTTTTCCTTATCGGCCTTTTAATCTGGGCTTTACGAACCTGGAAAAAAGACCAACAGGAAGAAGCGTCCTTTAAACTGGCGCCGCAGCAAGTTTCGGCGCAGGATTAGCAGGAGGATAAGGAGACTGATTATGGAACATTTGGTAAGCCTTTTTATACGTGCCCTCTTTATCGAAAATATGGCCCTGGCCTTTTTCTTAGGGATGTGTTCGTTTATTATGATCTCCAAGAAGATAGAAACCGCCTTCGGCCTGGGGATTGCGATTATTGTGGTACAGACGATTACCGTCCCGGTGAACAACCTGGTGTACAATTACCTTTTACGCGACGGGGCCCTGGCCTGGGCGGGACTGCCGAACCTGGATCTGTCCTACCTGGGTTTTCTAACCTACATCGGCGTCATTGCCGCCATTGTGCAGATCCTGGAAATGACCCTGGATAAATACATGCCCAAGCTCTACAACGCCCTGGGCATCTTTTTGCCCCTTATCACCGTAAACTGCGTTATCATGGCCGGGTCCCTCTTTATGGTGGAACGGGATTATACATTTTCCGAAAGCGTGGTGTACGGCGTCGGTTCCGGCGCTTCCTGGGCGCTGGCGATTGCGCTCTTAGCGGGGATCCGGGAAAAACTAAAATACAGCAGCGTGCCCGCGGGACTCCAGGGAAAGGGGATTACCTTTATCATCATAGGATTGATGGCCCTGGGTTTTATGTGCTTTTCCGGCATACAGCTCTAAGGAGAACCAATGAACTTTCAGGAAATTTATCTTGCCATTGGGATGTTCACCGCCGTGGTCATGGCCCTGGCGGTTATTATCCTCATCGCCCGGGCCACGCTGGTTAGCACCGGGGACGTGATAATCGAAATCAACGGCGAAAAAAATATCACCGTCCCCGCGGGGGGAAAGCTCCTGCAGACCCTGGCGTCTCAAAGCATCTACCTGTCTTCCGCCTGCGGCGGCGGCGGCACCTGCGGCCAGTGCAAATGCCGGGTCTTTGAAGGGGGCGGCGACATGCTGTCCACCGAGGAGCCCCATTTTACCCGCCGTCAGGCCCGGAACCACTGGCGGCTCGGCTGCCAGACCCCGGTAAAACAGAACATGAAGATCACCGTATCCGAGGATGTGTTCGGCGTAAAAAAATGGGAATGCACCGTGGTATCCAATCCCAACGTGGCCACCTTTATCAAGGAACTGACCCTGCGGCTGCCGGAGGGGGAAAACGTGAATTTCCGCGCCGGGGGATACATGCAGCTGGAATGCCCGGCCCATGTGGTGCATTACAAGGACTTCGACGTTTCTCCCGAATACCGGGGCGACTGGGATAAATTTAACCTTTGGCGCTATGTCTCCAAGGTAAACGAACCGGTTACCCGGGCCTATTCCATGGCAAACTATCCGGACGAAAAGGGAATTGTTAAATTTAATATCCGCATCGCCTCTCCCCCGCCCCGGCAGCCCGACGTGCCCCCGGGGCTCATGTCTTCCTACGTGTTCAACCTTAAGCCGGGGGACAAGGTTATGGTCTACGGCCCCTTCGGTGAATTTTTTGCCCGGGACACCGGTGCAGAAATGGTCTTTATCGGCGGCGGCGCGGGGATGGCCCCTATGCGGTCCCATATCTTTGACCAGCTAAAGCGTTTAAAAACCACCCGGAAGATCAGCTTCTGGTACGGCGCCCGGTCCCTGCGGGAAGCCTTCTACGGGGACGAATACGATAAACTGCAGGCGGAAAATCCTAATTTTACCTGGCGCCTGGCCCTTTCGGATCCCCTGCCGGAGGACAACTGGACGGGGCTTACCGGCTTTATTCACAACGTGCTGTACGAAAATTATCTAAAGGACCACCCCGCCCCCGAGGACTGCGAGTACTATATGTGCGGACCGCCCATGATGTCCTCCGCGGCGATCAAGATGCTTACCGATCTGGGCGTGGAGCGCGACAACATTATCTTTGACGATTTCGGCGGCGGCGGTTGACCGGAAAATCATCTGCCACGGCTCCAAAAGCCCGGTTCGGGTTTTTGGAGCCGTCTTAATTCTATACACCGCAGATTTACACACCAGAGACTGGAGTTTGTCAGATACGAAACCGGCTGACCCCTTAAGCTGGCAAACAGGAACAATCAAAATTTGGGGTCCTTCGGAAAATAACAAGCTTTCTGAACATCCTAAGTTAAGGAATAAACTAATGGCGACCTTGCTTATAACATTCGGCCTAATCTTTTTTGTGATATGCATCATGTCCGTGGGCGTGATCTTTGGGCGCAAGCCCCTTTCCGAAAGAGGCTGCGGGGGCTGCGAAAGCCCGGACGGCGACTGCGCCGCCGGATGCAAAAAATACGGGGAAGGGGATCTTTCTTCCGGCGGGCCGCAGTCCGGGGGCCCTTCCGGTTTCCCAAAAACAAGGACCCCGGTGTAAATGCCCGCCACGGAATACACGGAAAAGAAGATTTCCCGGGCCGGAACCGGACAAAGACAGAAACTAACGCCCCTTATGGCCCTGCGGCTCGCGGCGCCCCATACCTGGCCCCCCGCGTCCATAACGCCGGCGATCCTCGGCGCCCTGCTGGCCCTGGATTTTACGGGCCGTTCCCCGATCCTTTTAACGGCGGCGCTGATCCTTATCGCCGTCCTTATGCAGTCCGCGGCCAATACCTTTAACGATTACTACGACTTTATTAAGGGCCTGGACACCCGGGAAAATTCCGACGAGCCGGAGGACGCGGTGCTGGTATATAACCGCATCAACCCCGCCGCGGCGCGGGGGCTGGCCCTGGGCTTCCTGGCCGCGGCGGCCCTTCCGGGGCTCTATGTGGTCCTTTTAAGCGGCCCCGCCCCCCTTATCGCAGGGCTTGCCGGCGCCGCGGTACTGGTCCTGTACTCGGCAAGCCCCCTGCCGATTTCCTTTCTGCCCCTGGGAGAACTGGTTTCCGGTTTTACCATGGGGGGCCTTATCCCCTTTGGGGCCTATGCGGGGCTTACGGGGCGCAGCGATCCTGCGGTTATCCTTTTTAGTATTCCCTGTATTATCGGCGTGGGCCTGGTGATGATGACCAACAACCTCTGCGACATTGAACGGGACGCCCCGGCGGGAAGAAAAACCCTTCCCGTACTTTTAGGCCGGGAAAGGGCCCGGAAGCTTTACCTGCTCCTGTTCCTCTTAATGGTGTTTTCCGTTCTCCTTATCGGGATTATCCGTTTTGGGTTTACCGTCCTTGGAACCCTGCCGCCCTTAATCGCCGGCCTGCCCCTTTTTAAACGGCTTTTTCGCCTTACCTATGTTCATTCCCAAAGGGCCCTTTGTTTTAAAACCGTCATCCTTAGCGATTTGGCGGTTTACGGGGCCTACTTTATTATGATCCTGATGCATATTTTTATACAGTTATCCGGCAAGGAAGAATGGGTATGGCTGCTTTAGATAAAATAGAAGGCCTTATGGATGATCTTAAGCTCGTGGACGTTTATGTGGACGAATACCTGCGGGACGAAAGCGGCCATACGGCCCTGCGTTCCATGTTAAACATAATTAACGCCACCGGGGGTAAAAAAGTCCGGCCCATGGTTCTGCTGCTTGCCGGCCGTTTCGGCCCCCGATGGCCCGAATGCCGGGAGCGGCTCTGTAAGATGGGGGCCGCGGTAGAAATGATCCACACCGCCTCTCTTATCCACGACGACATTGTGGACGATTCCCCCATGCGCCGAAAAAGACGGACCGTACAGTCCAAGTTCGGCAAGGAGATGGCGGTATATGCGGGGGACTTTGTGCTTAGCCGCATCGTCTATTACCTGTTTAAAGAGGCGTCTATTGAAGTGGGAATGCTGCTGGCAAAAACCGTGGAAAGCATGTGCTACGGCGAGATAGGCCAGTACGCCCGGCTCTACGATACGGAAACCACCATCGAAGACTACCTGTCGAACATCTTCGGCAAAACCGCGTCCCTTTTTGTGGCCGCCTGCGCCATCGGGGCCATGGAAAGCGGCTGCAGCGAAAAAACATCTATGATCCTGCGGCAGGTGGGCGAACATATCGGCTATTTGTTTCAGCTTCGGGACGACCTGTTAAACATCACCTCCAGTTCCGGCCGCGAAGGAAAGCCGGTTCACTGCGACCTTATAAACGGAACCTATACCATGCCCATCCTTCACGCCCTGCGGCACCCCAGCGGCGGAAGGCTTCGGGAAGTTATCCACACCATCGGTTCCGGCACGCTGGTTCTCCGCGATATCGAAAAAATGGGGGAAGAAATACAGGATATCCTTAATTCGTCCCGGGGGATCGAATTTACCCGGGAAATCATCCACAACCACGCCCAACAGGCCAAGGAACTGCTGGAAACCCTGCCGAAGGGGCCGGTACGGCAGGGTTTTTTGGATATTCTTGAACTTTTAATGGGCGATTAGGCCCCGGAGCCCCGATTTTGTCCAAATTAAAGGATTTTATTGACGGATTGATCATCCTATGTTACACTAAAACTGCCTAAGCGAATCAAAGCTCCGCAGAGGCGGAGAAATCAGTCAAAGATCGAGAAGATATGGAGGGAAGTATGGAAGGACTTTTTCTGGCAAGACTACAGTTTGCCGCAACGTCAGTGTACCACTTTTTCTTCGTGCCTCTAACCTTAGGTCTGGGTATTTTAGTAGCGATCATGGAAACCCGCTATGTCCAGACCGATGACCAGAAGTACAAGAAGTTGACGCTATTTTGGGGCAAATTGTTTCTTATCAATTTCGCCATGGGCGTGGTTACCGGTATCGTCCAGGAATTCCACTTTGGAATGAACTGGGCCGGGTATTCGGCCTTCGTGGGGGATATTTTCGGCGCGCCGCTGGCCATCGAGGCTCTGCTCGCGTTCTTTCTGGAGTCGACCTTCCTGGGCATCTGGATTTTCGGCTGGAACCGGCTGTCCAAAAAGCTCCATCTGGCTTGTATCTGGCTGGTGGCTTTTGCGTCAAACCTGTCGGCCTTCTGGATTCTGGTGGCTAACTCCTTTATGCAGAACCCGGTGGGCTATGAAATGGCGGCGGACGGGAGCCGGGCTTTAATGAACAATTTTCCGGCCCTGCTTGCCAACCCCCACGCGTTGTTCCAGTTTGGGCACGTCATTACGGCGGGTCTGGTTACCGCGGCCTTCTTTATTATGGGGATTAGCGCCTATCACCTGGTAAAGAAGAACAACCCCGACTTCTTTAAAAAATCTTTTAAATACGGCGCCATCGCCGGGATTATCGGCGGCGTGTTGACCATGACTATCGGGCACCTCCAGGGCCAGTGGCTGACCCAGGATCCGTCCGGAAAGATGAAGATGGCGGCGGCGGAAGCCCTCTGGGAAACCCA
>JAITKV010000019.1 GCA_031278215.1 Spirochaetaceae bacterium | reverse complement strand
TCATAATATGCCAGAGAATAGGCCGTCCGCCTATTTCCACCATGGGCTTGGGGCGCAAGTCCGTTTCTTCGGAAAGCCGGGTGCCGTAGCCGCCGGCAAGAATGATTACTTTCATAACGCTAGTAAAATTGAGGAATTTTCCTGATGTTCCGCAATAAGCAGTGTTTCGGCTATTAGATTACCGTCCATAGGTTTTACAATCTTATAACGATAACCTAAGTTCCATGATTCCACTATTGGTTTTATTTCAAAGAAGTCGTTTATTGAATGATAAATGCTGAGTAAAAGTATCGGCTTGTATTTTCTTATTGTATTCATCGCACCTTTCAAGAAATCCTGTTCCGCGCCTTCAATATCAACTTTAATAAGTCCGACATTTAAATTGTATTGTTCAACGATGTTATCAAGCGTGTTCATTTCAACTTTTTCGCTGTCGGACTCTCCCCCGTCGCTTACAGTAGCACCTGAACCATCACCATTGATATATACCGTTCTCTTTCCTGACCCCAAAGCCATTCTAAAGGGTTTAACATTGGTTAAATTATTGTATATAATTGTCTTCTCCAAAAAATTGAAATTTTCCGACACCGTCTCAAAAGTATACACATTTTTTCTGGTAAGCGGACATAATATCAGCAAGGAATCACCTATGTAACCACCTACATCTATAATATCTTTATTTCGAGCCGCATCAATATTCAAAATATTTCTTAATCCATGCTTATCGTAGAATACACTTGGTGAAAAGGCATTTATCGGTAGAAAATAATTTTTATAACAAAAACAATCAGGTGCTATTTGTATAATATTATTCGAGTAATCTTCGCGCAGTTCTCGAATATATTTTTTTTCCTTGCTGGTAAAAAAATCAATCCTCAATTTCTTTTTCAGATTATATATATTTTTAATTATTGGCATTATCTTTTTTAACCGGCAAAGGATAGTGGTTACCGTCTTTACACTTTCTTCATCAAGGTCCGCGAGCAATTTTGATAACTTCGTATACGTTATGAAATTTTCCGAAAAATCACCATACTTCCACCTAAGAAATTCTTTTTCTGAACCATAAGAACCGTCGTACACGACATCTTCATAGGGGTTTACCCCCCCCCCACCCCCCACCCATCCATCCTCTCGGTCCTGATTCTATTCAAATGATTGAAATAATTCCATCTCTTGGCAAAAAATTGCTTTATTCTTCTAAGTTCGTTCTTAACCCGCCTTTTTAACCGAAAACTGAAAAGCCGCTCTTTTACCTTCGAGCCCCCGATAGTAACCCATTTTCTATAATTATCTTCCCATATATCATTTTTCAAACCGCTCCAGAATTTTGGCTGTCCATAGGCATGAAGTATCTTTGTTTCTTCAGTTATTGTGTTATGCACAGGATGAACGCAATAAACACCGCCTTCGAGATTAGAAACATCGATATTAAATTCCTGTAAAAGCATATTTATAGAAGCTTGTTCACCAGCGTATAAATATTTGCCCCATTCTTTTGTTTTTTGCAGTAACCATTCATAATATTTCATATAATCATTTAACGTATCAAATAAAACAAAAAGAGAACCGCAAATTCCAATACCGCCGGGGTTATACCGGGACATATCAACTTCCTTTATTGTATCCATGAAAGACCCCATGGCGGCACTATCAGTCGTTAAGAATTTTAGCCCCCCCTTCCTATCATTGGAAGGAAGTACTAATTCAGATAAACTCTTGAGAAGAACAACATCATAATCCGACCAAATTACCACGCTATATTCAGCTAATAGTCTAAAGCATTCATATTTACAGAATACCATTTGACTGAAATAATCGGTTATATGATGACTAAAATCACTGGGATTGTATCCGGGAAACTGGTAATATATAAACCGGCAGGGAAATACAGAGTTTATCGCTTTCTGATCTTTATTTGATATGCCGTCATGAAAAATGACGACTTCATCCACAAGCGCAGGATTTGTTTGTTTAAGATTAATTACAAAAACCCCGATTGCGGTTACGTCTTTTGCGATACCGCCGGTTACCAGTGCTTTTTTCTTCAAATCGAGTTCCTCCATTCAATTTTGGAAACCATGATTCCATGCCGTCCTAAATCGCCAAAGCTAAATTTTGTTTTATTGATTATCGAAAAATATATCTTAGGCTCTTGGCCCGGACAAATAATATATTTAATATGATGCACTCCGGCATGTAAGGCTATTGTATAATCACCTGTATTCAAATCCGTAATCGGCAGTTTTATAAAGAAATTATTTTTACCAACTTGTAATTTACGATTTTCGAAATCTCTAAGCCATGAGGAAAAAATTAATTCTTCGTTCGCGTTTTGAAAAGAGATTCCTATATTTGTCATATCTTCGGGCTGTTTTATTTCGTATTCAATATATAAGTAAATATCCTCATCAGTGTTTTCGATTGAGGTAATGATAGATTTTGAGACATTCATGAGATACATTTTTAGTGGTATAAAATTCGGATCATTAAATTCCCCTTTGTTTTCCCAAAAGTTTAGTTTGTTCTCATTTTTACCTAAATAACTAGAAATCAGCGTATCAATATTTTGCGATTCTTCTTTTATCCTCCCCCTCTCCAGCGCCACCCCGCAATTACACAAATTCTTCACCGCCGCCATATTGTGGCTCACAAACAGCACCGTCCGCCCCTGGCCTGTACTCAGATCCTGCATCTTCCCTAGGGCTTTTTTCTGGAACTCCGCGTCCCCTACGGCCAGGACTTCGTCGGCGATAAGGATGTCGCTGTCCAGGTGGG
The DNA here is from genome assembly GCA_031278215.1 of Spirochaetaceae bacterium. Taxonomy (GTDB): domain Bacteria; phylum Spirochaetota; class Spirochaetia; order Treponematales; family Breznakiellaceae; genus JAISLT01. The sequence continues at coordinate 69,814 of JAITKV010000019.1, read as the reverse complement.
CGGCTACGGCAAATGCCAGGCGCACGTACATGCCGCTGGAATAGCGCTTAACCGGGGTGTCGATGTGGTTTTCTATGCCGCTAAAGGCGATTATTTCGTCCATTTTTTCGGTGATCCGCCGTTTTTTCATGCCCAGGATGGCGCCGTTAAGGTAAATGTTTTCCCGGCCGGTCAATTCGCTGTGGAATCCCGTACCCACTTCAAGGAGGCTGGCGATTTTCCCCTTGATTTTTATGGTTCCCTCGGTGGGGGCGGTAATGCGGGAAAGTATTTTTAAGAGGGTGCTTTTTCCCGCGCCGTTTTTGCCGATTATGCCGACCCGGTCTCCCTGTTTTATCTCAAGGTTAAGGTCCTTTAAGGCCCAAAAATGGTCCGCATCGTTGTTATACTTGTTTTCCCCGATTTTGGAGTGGGGGTCTTCCTTGCCCCGTTTAAGAGCAATCCAGGTCTGGATGTCCCTAAAGAGGGTTCCGTTATTGATAACCCCGAGGCGGTACATCTTTGAAAGGTGTTCGGCTTTTATCACTATATCAGACACCGTCAGCCGCCTTCCACCCGCCTATGTTGCGCTTTTCAAAGTCAAAGCTCACGCCCACCTTGAATAAGCCCTTTCCGCTTCCCTTCCAGGGAAGCAGGTACTCTTTATGGTCTATTTGTTCCAGGGCTTCTTCGGCGGAACGTACTTCCTCATTTGGGCAGTCCAGGGTGTATTCGTTCAATTCTTCGTTGTAAGCGGTAATGGTTAAGTACCCCGCCTGGTACAGCACCGCCAGGGCCTCCATGTTATCAACATTAAACTTCTGCATGGCCGCTAGGGTGAAGGTGCATTTTTCCAGATTCAGAATATCAATCTTTTGTTTTTCCATCAGCTTGATAAGAAACGTAGGCGTGCCGGTGGAAAACCAGTAGGGCTCAAAGTCGCCGTGGTTGAAAAAGTGGTTCAGGGAAATGTCGGTAAGGTTGTTCAAGTCGGAAAAAACGCTGACCTGGGAAAATTTGGCAACCCCGGTCAAAAACCCCATGCGGAGGTACTCGTCCGATGACTTTAACACGCCGTAAAAGGACCTGAGGGCATTCTTCAGTTCGTTGTGCTTTTCGGGCAGATCAATAGTCGAAAGCAGGGGCTTGTCGTATTCATCGATGATAACCACCGTTTTCTGCCCGTAACTTTGGCACATATCCTGAATCAAATTGGCAAATTGATCCGGCGGCAGTTCGCCCCGTACCGGGATTAAGGTCGATGCGGATCACCGGGTGCTTTTTCCATTCCCAATCCAGAGCGTCAATGGCCAGAGGCGGCCGCCCGGCGCCGGGACAAAAAGAAGTAAGGTCCCGATCCGGTTACAAGATCGTGGATCCGGGCGGTTTTATCCACATACACAAAACCCTCTTCGCGGATCGAGGCAAAATCCTGTATGCCTATGGGGAGCCTTCGCTTCATGGTTTACACTACGTCGACAAAATTGCGCTCGTTCTGGTTAAACAGGATAAGGCCCAAAAGAACGAATGCAACCGTCATCCCCAGACTGACGAGGATCATCAAAGGAGATACCGAGCCGGCGCCAAAGAACCACAGGCGGAATAGTTCGATGGGGGCGCTTACGGGGTTGACAAAAACAAGCCAGACAAAGCGGTCCGGTATCCGGGAAAGGGGATACACCACCGGGGTAATGTACATGGCAAGCCCCAGGGCAAATGCTACCAGTTGTTTAAGGTCCCGGTACTTGGTGGTAAGGGCAGAGACGATCATCCCCATGCCGGTTCCCAGGGCCGCCAGCCATATAAGCAGCGCGGGAAAGGCAAAGGCAAGCCATGAGGGTAATGAATTGGTACCGTTTATTATGTAGTAGATAAAAAATACTATGAGCAGGGCAAGTTGTATCAGGATCTTGATGCCGTTGCTGAACACGTTGCTGATGGGGACGGTAAGACGGGGAAAGTATACCTTGTTAAAAAGATTGGCATTGGTTATAAACAGGTCCGATGCACTGGAAAAACAGCTGGTAAAATAAGTCCAGAGCATGGTTCCTGAATAATAAAACAACAGAAAGGGAATGCCGTCGGTGCCGATTTTTGCCAGGTTCCCGAAGACAAAGCTGTACATGATCGTGGAAAAAACCGGATTAATCACATACCAAAGGGGGCCCAGGATAGTTTGTTTGTATTGAACGGCAAAATCCCGCTGTACAAACAAAAATATTAAATCCCGGTACCGTATGACATCCCGAAGCTGGAGGTCAAAAAGCTTGCGTTTTGGATTTATTACCAGCGACCAGTCTTTACCGGACATAATTTTCCTTATCTTCCTACGCCAAAATACCGCATTCCCGCGGCTTCTACATCCTGGGGTTTATAGATATTCCGCAGATCAAAAAAACAGGGCGCTGTACCGGTCTGGCCGAAAAGGAGCTTTTTGATCCTTGCAAGGTCCAGGTTGCGGTACTGGTTCCACGGAGTAAGGATGGCAATGGCCCAGGCGCCTTCGGCGGCCTGGTATTCGTTTTCGGCGTAAAAACAAGCGGATTCTATGCCGGAAAGCCGCCATTTTGCTTCGGTAAAGGCGGCGGGATCGTTTAATCGAAGTGTGGCGCCTTTTTTTACAAGGCTGCAGCATATATCGATGGCGGGGCTTTCCCGCATATCGTCGGTGTTCTGTTTAAAGGCCAGGCCCAGGACGGCGATGGTTTTACCGGAAAGAGAACCGGCCCCCCCCAAGGCGGCCTCGATCTTTTCGGCCATTTTTTCTTTTTGCCGTTCGTTGGCCTGTATGGCGGCCTCGATAATCGAAAGGGAAGCTCCCTTTTCTTTACCCGTGGCGGCTATGGCCCGGGTGTCTTTGGGATAGCAGCTGCCGCCGTAGCCGGGACCGGGGTGGAGGAACTTAGCCCCAATGCGGCCGTCCCGGCCCATGGCCTTGGCCACGTCCTGAACATCCGCCCCGGTTTTCTCGCACAGGTTTGCTATCTCGTTAATATAGCTTATTTTTACCGCCAAAAACGCGTTGGAAGCGTATTTTATCATCTCTGCGGTTTCCAGGTTGGTTTCGATGTACGGGGTTTCGTTGAGGTAAAGGGCGTGGTACACTTCCTTCATCAGTTCCCGGGCTTTTTCACTTTCGCTGCCGATCACAACCCGGTCGGGGTGGGTAAAGTCGTAAACCGCGGTTCCCTCCCGAAGAAATTCGGGGTTGGAGACCACGTCAAAGTCCGCGTTCTTCCGGCGGCGGGAAAGTTCCTCTTCCACCCAGCGCCGTACCCGGCGGGCCGTGCCGATGGGGACGGTGCTTTTATTTACCACCACGGTATACTGTTCCATTGCCTGCCCGATGCTCCGGGCGGCTTCTTCTACATATCTAAGATCCGCGTTGCCGTTTTCTGCCGGAGGGGTCCCCACGGCGATAAACACGGCGCCGCTTTTTTGTACCGCCCCGGCAAGGCCGGTTGTAAAGAAAAGGCGGCGGGCCTTAACGTTCCGTTCCACCACATCTTCCAGCCCCGGCTCATAGATAGGGATCTTTCCTTTTTGCAGGGCTTTAATTTTTTCGGCGTTGTTGTCTACGCAGGTAACAATGTTGCCAAAGTCCGCCAGGCAGGCCCCGGACACCAGTCCCACATATCCTGTACCAATAACGGCGATCTGTACCATTACATCTTGTATTTAAAGGTGCTGCCAAAGCTTAGAAGCAGCACGATGCTAAAGGGCCTGTTGTCCCTGTCGGCATTTTGGGTGTAGTAGGTTCCATCCCGGTTTCCCAGCGCCATGGGGACCGTGAGGGTGGCCGTTATCAAGTCTCCGGGTTTTATGCTTATCCCCGGTACAAGCTGGGCGGAATTTTCGTCCAGGGCGTAGAGGCATTGGACGAATAGCCGCATTCCGATAATCCCCGGCCGGTAAATCAAATTTAACGCGCCGTTAAATCCTTCGATAAACTTAAGGGCTTCCGCATCTTGGAATTCGGTCCTTTCCCGGTACCATCCGGTAGCTTTTTCGCCGTTAAAAAAAATTTCACCGTTTACCGTCAATTTACCGCGAAAAAAATCCTGCAAAAAGCCGGCGCTGCCGGAAAATCGCAGGGAATCGTAGGTTTCTCCCCAGCTGGAACTGCCGGTCTGCTGGTCCCTGTGCATTTCCGGATGGGGGATCGCCGTAAGCCCTTCGGCATAAATCTCGGTGTTTCCCAGGGTTGTTTTAAGTGAAATAAAACCCCGCAGGGGCATTTCGATGTAGTAAAAAAAACCGGCGTCTATATCTGCTTTTTCAAAGGCCAGGTTATACTTTATTCCGTAGGCTATTTCTTCCATCTTTGGAGAAGCGGGGTCTTGCAAAAAACTGTTACGGGTCATCGCCAGAAGTTGCAGGCCCCCAATGCCTATGGGGATGTCCAGTTTGGCCATGTACGAATCGCCTCCGCTTTTTTCAGGAACCCGGGAGGGCAGGTTTGTATACGGAAAGTTAACCGATATACCCCAGGCAATGGTAAAAAGTCCCGCCCGCAGGTAAAGACGCCGTTGCAGGTTGTAATCAAAATAAAATTCTTTTATGGAGAAAATTGTTTTATCGGGAACAGAAAAAGAAAAGGAATTCCAGACCCGCAGGGACTCGGTAAGGTTAAAGTCCAGGCTTAACAGGGCTTCTATTCTGGCCCCCAGGATATAGTTGTATTTGTTTTTTTCATCATTCCAGGGCGCTTCCCAGGGCGCTTCGCTCCAGCCCGGGGAAAAGGCCCCGACAAAATCATAGGATGCTTCTATGGTTACCCGGTCCCGCAGGGTAATGGTATCTTCGGGTTCCATGTTATCGTTTTCGACAATTTCCGTTTCCTGGGGGGCGTCAAAAAGAGAATCAATATCCCAGTTCGACCATTCCTCGTCCTGGGCCTCCAGGACGCTTCCGGTCCAAAACGGCCCCCGGGGCAGTACAATCCCCAGGGTTAGGAAGAGAAGGAAAAGACGGGGCCGGTTCAATGATTAACGGTTTCCAAAAAAGTTTTTGAAAAGACCGAATCGGCAACCTTTCTAAACGAAGGCTTGTTAATGCTTATCTGGGTCCGTTCGTTAACAAAGGTTCCGTTTATCATCGCCCCCCGCAGGGCGTCCACAAAGAGAATCTGCTTGGGGATGTACCGGTTTCCTATGCGGTAATAATCGGCAATGGCAGAGGTCCGTAAAAGCTGGCCGGAAAGGCTGTAATCTTCGGTTTTACGAACCAGGCCGTCTTCGCTGATCCAGATTTTCATTTTTGGATAGGTCATTCCGCCGCCTAGGGCTTCCAGCGATAGGACCCGGCACTTAAGTTTGCCCAGGACGGCGGTTTCGCCGGATACGATACGGTAATCATGGGCCAGGGTTGACCGGGTAAAATCCGAATTCCGGGCATTGGTATTTTGAAACCGTTCCTCGCTGGAAGTAGAATTAAAGCGCCTGCTTTCGGGATCGTAGAACCACAGGGTCTTTCCCTGCTTTAAATACCCCTGGCCCTTGTTGATAACCGGTTCCATAATCACGATTACATAGGTTTCCCGGGCGTCCCGGCGAAAAACCCCCGCCACGGTCTTGGTCCGGCCCTGGCCGGGCTTTTCTTGTATAATGGTATATTCCGCGGAAAAATCCGTATCCATGTAACTGGCCAGGCTGTCTGCCTGGCGAAGCAGTTCCAGGTCGCTTATTCCCCACAGGGGATACACAAGGAAAATAAGCGCCGGAAAAACGAGGCCCTTTTTTGGGTTTCGGATACTGCACCGTAAAAAATTCACATAACACCTCCAGCGAGCATGTCCGGCAGGGGACTGCGGGAATTGCGAAATATGGGACCCCAAACGGCCAGGTTAAGCATAAAAAGTACCGCCAGCATATTAAAGGCCATTGTTTCCGGTACATACAGGGCCCGAATTCTGCCGTTTTGCATAAAAACTTCAAAACCGGGGAACCAGCTAAAGGAAGTATAGGATAAAATCCGGTTAATGAAAAGGGCCAGGACAAGACCTGCGGCCATGGCTAAAAGGGCCGCGATGCACAGTTCCATCCGGAGTATGGCCCGTAGATCCGATTCGTAAAATCCTATGGCCCGCATGGTTCCGGTTTCCCGGTTCCGTTCATGCAGTATAAGGCGGCAGGTTACGCCGGCGCTAACCATGATGATCGCCAGCATCATTCCGTAGAGTACGTAGGACGCCAGATCAATGGCCTCCAACAGTTCCGCCACCTCGGAAAGGTAGACCGGCAGGGTAACCAGGAAGGCGCTGCTTTCCGTTACATTGCCGGTTTCTTCGTCAAAGGCTTCCCGGTCGTACACCAGGGGGCCCGTCGGGATCCGTTCCGCCAGTTCCCGGTGCAGGGCCCTGCGCTTGGCCTCAACGGCCGCGGCGCCCTTGTCCTGCAGGTAAAAGCCGACCAGGGAACAGTCCCCGCCGGCAAACCCGATAAGGCGGTTCAGCACGGGCCGGGATACGTAGACCTTGTAATAACCGAAAAAACTTGTATCGTCCACAATGCCGGCGATAATAAAGGGGCCGGTATTTTTTTCTCCCGTAACGGTCAGGACTTCCAGGAGTACGCCGTCTCCCTGCCGGGCGCCCAGTTCTTCGGCAATGGGGGAGGAAAGGAAGATCGAATCGGCCTTCGGCGGCGCCGGGGTTTCGGTATACGAAAGTTCTTTAAAATAAGAGGCTTCCCCGTCCCAGTCCGCCCCCACCACATATTTAAGAGGAGCGGCGTTTCCGTTAAAATAGATAGTTCCTTCCCGCATTCCCATCAGGGTGGTCCTTACGGTGATTTCCGCGGGGTCTATTCCCGCCGCTTCGGCGGATGCGAAAATCGCTTCCATTTCGCCCCCGCTCAGGTGGTGCTTAATCCCCAAACCGGGATCGTACCCAAGGGCCACGATGTCTCCCGCATAGTGGGACCGGGCGGAAAGGCGCAGGTTTTCTTTCATGCCGTCCTTGATGGAGCTAATCACCGTTACCACCCCAAAGCCAAAACCCAGGGCCAAAAACAAAAAAAGATAGCGGCGGCGGTAACGCCACAGGTACTTTAGGGACAGTTTAAAAAAAACCGGCAGCTTCATCCTTCTTGTACCGCCGTAATGGGATCGATGCGCACCGCCGTTTCCACGGGGTAGATCGACGCGGCGGCCCCCAGAAAGAGGGCGATGCAAAAGGACGCCAGGGCCGTGGAGGGGAAAAAGCCGATGTGAAGGACGGGGCCCCCCAAAAGGGAAGCCGCCAGGGCGTTGGGTATTTCAATATTCATGGCGTTGATAAGCCTAAGGAAAGCCGACCCCGCGGCGAGCCCGGCAATTCCTCCGGTGAACGCGATGCAACAATTTTCTCCCATGATAAGAAGGCGGATATAGGAATCGGAAGCCCCCATGGCCCGCAGGGCGCCGATTTCTCTGGTGCGCCGAAAAACGGCGATAAGGAGGATGTTTATTACCACGATGATCCCCGCGATGCTGACAAGAACGCCGCCGATGTTAAAAAAGGTTTGGACCAGCAGCATCATGATTGCCGAAGTACCCGCGGCGGTTCTCCAGCCCGAAGCGTACACGCCAAAGGGCGTAAGCCGCTTGTTCAGGTTTCGTATAAAGACGGCGGGAGAAATTCCTTCCCTAAGCCGCAGCAGAATAAAATTCCAGTCTCCGCCGCTTAACTCCGCGTCCGGTTCTTCGGTTTCCGTTCCCGTATTGAACGAGCTAAGGAAGTCTCCCAGTTCCTCCGGGGTAAATTCCTCCGGGTGCTCCCCGGGGTCCTCTTCGACCGCGTCCATCTCCGTAAAGAAGGCGTTCACATCGATGGGGAGCAGGGGAGCGTCTTCCGCCGCCGGGGCGGTGGCAACCTGAACAGACAGCAGTACCCGGACTGTTTGGGGGTCCGCGATGACTATTTCATTCATGAACTGACCGGGGTTCTGATACCGGTAAATGCCCACCAGGGGGACCTCCCGGATTTTAAATCCGATATACCCCGCGGAGGTAAAAACCAGGGGAACGCCGATGCCCGGACGCGTTCCCGTTTCTTTTTCCAGCCGTTCCGCCCGTTCCGCGGTGATCATGGCGCCGTATTCCCCGGGCTGTATAAACCGGCCCTCTTCCACCGAGATGCCGGGAAAACAGTCAAAATAACTTTCCGGTTCCACCCCGCAGATCAATACCGGTTCGTCGTCCTTTAACAGATCCGGTATTTCCATCACGGCCCTGCCGGAAACCTGGCTGGTGCGGCGTTGTATTCCGTTTTCCGCGGAAATAAGTTCCAGGATAGTATCGTAGGCCGGTAATACGGGGATTGTAACATAGTTGTCGATCACCGGCGAATTTGCCCCGAACAGATTCATGCTCATATCGCTGTTTTTTTGGATCACCACGTCCGCGGTAAGGCTGTCTATGTAGGTTTTTTTAAGCCCCGCGTTGGTCTGTCCTATAAGGCTGTTTCCGATAAAAAAGAGGGCGGTGATAAGGGTGATAAGCAGGAAGATTACCAGGCTGTTTTTTTTGTTCCGTAAGATGTTACGGACGATAAGCTGCCAGATCATTTTCGTTTTTCCGATTCCACTTCCCCGTCCCGCAGGAACAGGATGTGATCCGCGATGTTCCAGATGTCGGGGTTATGGGTGGAAAAAAGAAAGGTGGTGGCCTCTTCCCGGTTTACTTTTTTCATCAGTTCCAGAATCCTTTCTCCGCTGGCGGAATCCAGGTTTGCCGTGGGCTCGTCCGCGATGACCAGCTTGGGTTTGGTTACCATGGCCCTGGCAATGGCCACCCGCTGCTGCTGCCCCCCGGAAAGCTCCGAAGGCCGGTGGTTTCTGCGGTCCGCAAGCCCCACTTCTTCCAGAAAATACTCCACCCGGTCCTTCCGCTGGGCCTTGGAAAGTTTTGCATTTCCGATTAAAAGGGGTAATTCTACGTTTTCAAAAACACTTAATACGGGCAGCAGGTTAAAAGACTGGAATACAAACCCTATGAATTCCCTGCGGATCCGGGTAAGTTCCCGGCGCCCCAAAGAATTAAGCTCCAGCCCCTCCACAAAGAGGCTGCCCCCCGAGGGCCTGTCGATAAGGCCGATAATGTTCATCATGGTGGTTTTGCCGGACCCGGAAGGCCCCGCGACGGAAATAAAATCCCCCCCGGAAAGTTCGATGGAAATACCCTTCAAGGCTTCCACGTTCACCTGGCCCATGGGGTAATTTTTTCTAATATCCTTAAGGACGATAATTGGTTTACGATCTGGGGGGGGCATAAGATTTGGCTCCGGGGGGTTTAATAAAAGTGGCCAAGGCCGATAAAAATTTCACGGTGAATTCCCGAGGGAAGACGGCCCCGCAGGACCCATTCCCGTATATCCCAGCCCGCACTGATACGCAGGTAAAAGCTGCGCCAGGCCAGGGGAAAGGTAATCAGTTCCAGTCCCAGGGCGATAACGGCGTCTTCGGGTTTAAAGCTGTAACCGCTGCCGCTTGAATCGGCCATCAGAATGTCAATAAAGGGCGACCAGTGCTGTTCAAAGTCAAAGTACCGGACCCTGGGATTGTTGAACCATTCGGAGGGGACAAAACGGATAAGCCGGAACGGGAAGTCCAGGTTAAAGGAAAGCCGCTGTGTAAGGTCCAGTTCATCGTCCCGGTAGCCCCGGATCAGATCCCCCCCCCGATCGTATGAATCGTCCAGCCAAAGGGTATACGTAAACCTGCCGGATACGCCGAAGAGCCGGGAAACCCTTAGATGCCCCTGGAGGCCGGCGCCTATGCTGTTATCCCAGTCCCCGCAGGCTGTGTTATAGTCGATTGCCGCGGTAAGCTCCGCGCTAAGGCCCTGCCGGAAATTCCCCAGCCAGTCGATGCGATCAAAGCCCAGGCGCTGGATAAGGCCCACGCTGGGGCCCCGGCGGTATTCCCCCACGTCCCCGCGGGGCTGGTAATTGATATTCCCGTACAGTTCGGGGGTGTAGCTTACCGTACCGAAAGGGCCCGCTTCCAAGGGGGTGGGAATCTTCCACCGGCCGTAGATCCTGCTGTACAGGTACCAGTCATGGTAGTCCCCGTCTTCGATACGATCCTTGGTGTTGTTTTCTTCATGGATCACCAGTCCCTGTTCAAAGCCCGTCCGCAGGACGGTAAACCAAAGGGGAAAGTCCACAGAAAGCCCCAGGGCCTGTTTATAATACGCCGGGGCGTTAAAATAGTACTTAAAGTTATGACTAAAGGTAAAGTTCCAGTCGCGGCCGAAGGCCCGGAAGGGAAGTTCCGCATCCAGAAGAAAGCCCAGGGATTTTCGTTCTTTTTCGTCGGTCTCCCAGCCCAGATCGAATTTAAGGGGAGAAAGGCTCCCAAAAAGGTTATAATTCCGGGCCTTTAAGCTTAAGGTAAAGCCGGAATTGGAATCGTACTTGGGTTCGGGAAGAACAATAAAATTGCCGCTGTCAAAGGCAAAAACTTCCAGATCTACCGGGATCCTTCCGTCGGATTCCCTTTCTCCCAGGGTATAGCTGATAAAACTTTCCCCCGCTTCCAGGGCCCGGATATTATGGAGTTCCCTGGTTTTCTCCGCGATGTAGCCTTCCAGGGCTTCGAGGCTTGGGAGGATCTTCCCCGGCCGAGGATTCAGCACCCGGTTTAAGGCATGGGGCCGGGTCTTTCCGGTGATCCGGTATTCGACGGCCCGGATCACATATACCGTGTTTTGTGTTCCTTCCTCTCCGGTTTGTCCGAAAAGAGAAATCTTTCCCAAAAGGAAAAAACCCAGGAACCAGCGGCAGGTACGGAATTGCAGGCTTACCGGCCCCCGGGGCATTGTTATTCCGTGAAAATTAATAAGCAGAGGCCTGGTTAAAATGCTTTTTATTCGCAGCGGGGTCTACTACCCAAGAACCCGCTTGCGCGGGGGCGCCTTGGGGCGGTTAGAATTAGTACATACCCACGAAAAATGGTAGCAGCCTTGTTTGCAGGACAAAAGTTTGCCCTGCAAACAAGTTTGCTCTGCAAACATTACAGTTAAATAATTTCCGTAGGCGGTGTATTCTCCGGGTAAAAACGCCGTAACACCGTCTTTTCCGCGGATTTTTCTATAACGGCCAGCCGGGCCCCTTCGGCGGCGGGGACCACAAAGCGGAGCTTTCCGTCCTTTTTCTTTTTATCACTTTCCAGGGCTTCCCAAAATATACCGGGATTTAGCGGCAGAGGGTAGGGGGCCGCGGTTTCGTAGCCCCCCGCGGCAAGGATCGAAAGGATCTTCCTTCCTAGTTCCGGGGGGGTTATCCCCAGTTCCTGTCCTAACTCGCAGGACCGGGCCAGTCCCCAGGCTACGGCCTCGCCGTGGCTTATGGTTCCAAACCCCAGGGCCGCTTCCAGGGCATGACCAAAGGTATGCCCCAAATTTAACAAGGCCCGGTCCGTTCCGGTTTCCTGCGGATCCGATTCCACAATCCGGCCCTTGATCCGAAGAGCCCGGCTTAGCAGGGGCAGCATCGACTCCGGATTTTCCGGAAATGTCCGGGGTTCCGTAAACTGTTCAAGAAAATCCGGATCCCCCGACAAAATTGCCGTTTTGATAAGCTCCGCCGCGCCGGATTTCCATTCCGCGGGGGGCAACGTGCGTAACAGATCCGAGGCCAGAACGATGAACCGGGCGGGATAAAAGGTTCCCACAAGGTTTTTTATTCCCCCCAGGTCAAACCCTGTTTTTCCCCCCAGGCACGCGTCGGCCATGCAAAGGAGGGTGGTGGGAACCAGAACCAGGGCCGCTCCCCGCATATATACGGAAGCGGCAAACGCGGTAAGGTCGCAGACAACCCCGCCGCCGAATCCGGCAAAAAGACCGTCCCGTCCCAAACCCCGGGCCCGGGCGGCCCGGACTATAATTTCTACCCCTTCCCAGTCCTTTGTACCTTCCCCCGGGGGAAGGATGCAGAGGGGCAGGCCCGTATACCGGGCCAGAGAGGCGGTATTGGCGTCGCAGACCAGGAGGGACGCCGGTTTATCCCCCGCCGGGTACCCGGCGCCTGCGTACAGTTCCTCCGGTCGGGGCGGCGCTCTTTGTATACTGACGGAACTGGATAAGCCTCCGAAATTAAAACGCAGGGATCCGGGCAAAACTATCCTTTGGGCATTACTACGGCTTTGTTCAAACCTGCCCGATGTAAAGTGAAAAATGAACGACCAAAATACCCCCGGGCGGCCGTAACACGCTCCGGAGTAAGGGAAAGGTCTTTGTTAATAACAAAATACCATTCCTTGGCAAAAAAAGCAATCTATGCCCCCCTGTACCGGGGCCCTTAGTCCGACAATCCCAGAATGGCCGCTTCTATGCCGTTGATGATTTTAGACCGCAGCAGGGGCCCCGGTTGTCCAAGGCCCTCCAGATATGTTTTCCATAGATCCCGGTAATGAAACGCGTCTTTGCGATCCAGGGGCAGGGCCTTTCCTTCCAGAAAGGTTTCACTGTTTTTGTCCCTGTACAGGGTTTGGCCCGCAAAGACTATCTGAATTTTGGCAAGGATATCTTTTTGGTTTTGTACCAGTATAAGCAGCACCCCCCCGTCGTTTTCCGGCGGGGAGTGGAATTTCCGGTATATTGTATAGGTCCACTGTTCCAGGGGTATGCGGATCCGGCTTAGCAGTTCCTGGGCTTTCAGGTTCATGGGAAGGGAAGAAAAACGGTTTGCCGAAATCCACCGTATGCCCCCGGCGCTGCGGAGTTCGTACCGGGCGTCCAGGGCCGCCATGGGGGCCGTCGCGTCCCCGCAGACGCAGAGGTTGCCCCCGATGGTGGCCAGGTTCCGGACGGAGGGGCTGGCGATGCCCCGGAGGGCGCCGGAAAAGGCGTCGGGGACGATTTTTCCCAGGGCAATAATGTCGCTTAATTTTACCGCGGCGCCGATTTCCAGGTACCGTTCGGTTCTGGTTATCCGGTGCAGTTCGTCAATTCTTTCCAGGGAAAGGATATTATCCGGCAGCTTGGGCAGTTCCCGGCCCTGGGAACGGATCAACGCGGTGCCCCCGGCAAAGAGGACCGCGTCGGGGTAGCGGTTCCAGACCGGAAAAAGCTCGGAAAAGCTTCCGGGCCGAAGCACCTGGTTATGAAGAACGGCCATAGATCCTCCGCTGCCGCAGTTCCCCGGCGGCCAGCACCCCCTGGTAGAGGGCCTCCGCATCGGTACACCGGCACTGGACGCCCCGGAAGGCCGCGGCAAAGTCTTCCCTGGAGGGCTGGAATTTCTGTTCCAGCAACAGTTCCGTGGTAAGGATCTTTCCCGCGTCGCAGTACCCGCAATTTTCCACCCCCGCCCGGGCAAAGCCGGCCATAATATCCTGGTACTCCACGGTTTGCGAAAAGCCCTCCAGGGTGATGATCTCGCTTTCCTGGATACGGAACGCGGGAATAAGGCAGGAAGGGGAAACGGCGCCGTTAAAGATCACCGTACAGACGCCGCAGTTTCCGTTAAAACAGCCGTTTTTTGAAGCGGTAAGGTTAAACCGTTCCCGAAGGATGCTGATAAGCCGCTGATTTGCCTCGGTGCTAATTTCCATGTCTTCGCCGTTTAGAATAAACCGTATGGTCATGGGTTTCCCTCCCGTATTCCCGCGGATAAGAGGTTCTGTACGGCCATCCATATCTCCTGGGAATCCACGGGATATTTCCGAAAGGGGTAGTCCAGGGCCTGGGAAAGGGCCTGCGCATAGGCGCCGGGGATCGTGACAAAGGGCAGTTCCCCGATACCCCGGGGGGGGCCCTGGGACCAGAGAAAGTCAATCCCCGGGGGGGGGATCTCGCCCATCCGGGGAAACCGGTAGCTTTTTATGGTCCGGGGATCTATCTTTCCCCCGGAGTATTCGATTTTTTCCCCCATGGCCCAGGAAAGAGCCAGGGTACAGGAATTGGTTATGCTTTTTCGGGCCCTGGCCTCCGTTAGAATGGTTCCCCCTTCCAGGGCTATCCAGGTTCCCCGGATCCTGGGTATATATTCCACCGGATCGATTTCCACCTCTACCACCGCGCTTCCCCAGCTTAGGGGAGAGAGGGCGTTTTCGTCGTAGGCGCTTTGCCCCCAGCCCTGAATCTTTGCGGGGTGATAGTACCGCCGGACCGTAATGGGCAGGGGGTCCCGGAACCGCTGCTTGCGGATGGCGGTACATGCCTTTTCCACCAGCATGGTTACCGTGGCTATGCCCCGGGAAAGGCACGCGGGCCCCGATTCGGGAACAGGCTTTTCCCCGTCCCATGAACGGATCCGTAGATTTTCCACCCCCAGGATCTGGGTTCCCAGGGTTTTCCAGCCCTGGATTTGATTTTCCCCCCAGGGAAAACTGGTTCGTATTTCCAGGGCGCCGTCTTTTTCCAGGGTAGCCTCCACCGCCCCGGCGGTTTTTAAATTCGAAAGGGGGTGTTCGTACAAAAAGGAACTGCCCTGGTAGGCCAGGGTTATGCCGATGCCCCGGAAGGGTTCGTTGATGTTTTTCCACTGAAGCGGATTGTTCCGGCGGTTTTTCCGGAGCAGTTCGTTGGCCGCCCATTTCCGGCGGTAATCGCTCATGGCCGCCACGGTATCCAGCAGTTCTTCCAGGGGCGGTTCTTCCCGGATTTCTATGCCCGGAAAAAGTTTTTTTCCCCGGTGAAGAAAAAAGTTCTTTCGCCATTCCGCGGGATCCTCTTCCAGGGTGTCGGCCACCCGGGAGGCGTGGCGTTCCGCGGCAAAAAAGCCCTGGGCCAGCCCGAAGCCCGCCATGGGGCCCGCCGGAGGGATGGGGCGGGAACAGCCCTGGGCCTTAAGCTGTATGCTGCCGTGGTTATAGGCCCCCAAAGCCCCCAGGGCGACGCGGTCAAGAATTTCTTCGGCAAAAATCCCGTAGGCCCCCAGATCCGCGCGGATCTTGATCCTGCTTCCCAGTATTTGTTTTTGCATACCCAGGGCGCTTTGGATTTGAATTTCTGCCCGGACGGTTTTGGGGGAATAGAGAAAATCCTCTTCCCGGGTAAGCACCAGCTTAACGGGCCTGTTCCGGACAAGGGCCCCTACGGCCGCCTGGCAGGCCAGGAGGGCGGGGGGCCAGATTCTTCCGTCAAGGTGGATCTCCAGCCTGGCGGCCCGTATTTGTACCGCGGCATCCTTAATATCAAGGACCCGGGCTACGGAGCTTCGGACAAGGCCGGGCCACTGGGCGCCGGTATGGATAAGCATGGACAGTCCCGGGCCGGGCAGCGCAAGGACCCCCAGGGGATCGCTGGGCCAGGGCTCCAGGAACTCCGCGGTGTAGACTCCTTCTACCACCGAAACCGCCTTTTCAAAGGCCGTTTCCGTATCCCCGCCGGCGTAGTTTCGTTCTACCAGTACCGTTTCCGCCGCTTCCGGCCGGGGTTCGGCGATGATCGTACACTGGTCCGCCAGATCCCGCAGTTTTGCCGGGTCCGGCCCCAGCAGCAATGCCAGGGGCTGGCCGTAGTACGACAGCTCCCGTCCGGGGAATACGGGGATCTCCGTTTTGGCCGGACAGATAATTGTTTTTTTGCCGGGGACGTCCCCTTCCTGTACCAGGGACACGCCGGAGGGAAGCTTGGGGGTCCGGATAAGCTTTAGTTCCCCGGCGCTTACCGGGGATCGGAGCAATATACCCCAGAGGCAGTGTTTACTGTTAATGTCGTCCACAAAGGGGGGCTTTTCCACGGAACCTCAGGTCTGCCTTAGAAAGTCCCGGACCGTCGCGATTACCCGGTCTACCTGGGCTTCGCTCATGCCGGGCCAGATGGGAAGAGACAGGGTTTCCCTAAACCGTTTTAGGGATTCCGGATAATCCTCTTCTGCCAGGCCGTACCTGTCTCTATAATAGGGCATAATGTGGAGGGGAATAAAGTGTACCGAGGTCCCTATGCCCGCGTTTCGGAGTTTTTCGATGCAGGGATCCCGGTCCCCGGGACTCCGGAACCGCAGGGTGTAAAGGTGCCGGGCCCCGCCCCGGGGGGGCAAGATCAGCGCTTCTTCGTCCGCAAAGGCCCCGTCGTACCGGGCGGCGATGGATTCCCGGAGCCGCAGAAGTTCCATGGCCCGGCTAAGCTGGACCCTTCCCAGGGCGGCCAGAAGGTCCGGCAGGTTGTACTTGTATCCCGGCGCCACTACTTCGTAGTACCAGGGGTTTTGCACGTCCGTATACCGGTTCCAGATGCTGCGGTCTATACCGTGGCTGCGCATAAGGGAGATTCGCCGGGCCAGATCCTCCCGGGAGGTAACCACCATGCCCCCCTCGCCGGTGGTGATGGTTTTTGTCGCGTAGAACGAGAAAACCCCGGCGTCCCCCCCGGTTCCGGCCCACCGGGGCGGTTCCCCCGGAAGCCGGGCGGGAAAGGCGTGGGCCGCGTCTTATACCACCGCCAATCCGCGGCGGTGGGCCAGTGCGTTCAGGGCTTCCATGTCGCAGGGAAAACCCCCGAAATGGACGGGAATTATTGCCCGGGGACGTGTTTTTCGCGCCAGGCCGCCGGACAGGGCAAGTTCCAGGCCGGCGCCGTCGATGTTGTAGGAATCCGGCGCCAGATCCACAAACACCGCCTCGGCCCCGAGGTAACGGACCACCTCCGCGGTGGCGGTAAAGGTATACGAGGGAAGAAAAACCGCGTCCCCGGGGCCTATTCCCAGGGCCTCCAGGGCCAGGTGGAGCCCCGATGTGGCGGAATTTACCGCCAGGGCCCGGACCGGCCCCTCCGCCGCGGCCCCTCCGTTTAAAAAGGCGGAAAATTCTTTTTCAAAGGCCAGGGCCTCTTTTCCCGTGGTAAGCCAGCCGGACCGGAGCACCCGAAGCGCCGCTTCTTCTTCTTCCTTGCCGATCCAGGGGCGGGCAAAGGGTATGCCGTCCATGTTCAGAAAACCGGGGCGGGCCGCACGGAGGGGGCCGAAAACAGCGGAGAGGCGGGAAGGGGAGGGGCCGGGACTTTTGAGGCGTCGCAGCGAAGCTTTCCGCCGGAATAGCCGGGCCTAAGGGTGGGTATATAGTTTCGGAGGAGTTCCCGCAGCAAAGAAGCGTTCCGGTACTTGTCCCGGCGGGAAGGATCAAGGGTGATAATGGGCCGCAGCCCTTCGATAAGGGCGTCCAGATCGATACTTGAAGGAGGTTCCCGTTTAAGCGCGAGGATCCGGTCAAAGTCCGTGGGTACCGGATATTCGTCTTCTCCCCAGAGTTTTTCGTCCAGCCGCTCTCCGGGCCGGGGACCGGTGTATTCGATCTTGATATCCCGGCCGCTTTCATAGCCGTAAAAGCGGATCATCTGTTCCGCAAGCTCCCGGATCAACACCGGTTCCCCCATGTCCAGCAGGTACAAGTTTCCGTTTTCGCCCACTCCCCCGGCTTTTAGCACCAGAGAACAGGCTTCGGGAATGGTCATGAACCAGCGCTTCATATCCGGGTGGGTTACCGTCAGGGGGCCCCCTTTTTCAATCTGCTTTTGAAACAGGAGCATGATCGATCCCCGGGATCCCAGAACATTACCGAACCGGACCACCATAAAACGGTTTTCGGGCCCCGCCGCGGCCAGGACAAGCCGTTCGCAAAGCAGCTTGGAGGCGCCGTAGACCGACACGGGGTCCGCCGCCTTGTCGGTGGTGATATGAACAAAGCGCCGTACCCCCTGGGTCTTCGCGGCGTCCACAAGGTTTTTGGTGCCGAAAAAATTGTTTTCCATGGCCGCCACAGGATTTTCTTCCATCATGGGAACATGTTTATACGCCGCGGTATGAAAAATAACATCCGCCCGCAGCTTTCCCAGGATATAGTGCATATAATCCCGGTCCTTAAGGTCCCCGATGATGGGGATGATGGTGGCCTTTTCTCCTACCCCCTCTTCCTGAAGAAGCCGTAGTTCCCGGTCGATTAGATAGATTGAATTTTCCCCGTGGCCGAACAGGTAGAGCCGTGAAGCGCCGCCGGAAAGGAGCTGGCGGCACAGTTCGCTGCCTATGGAGCCTCCGGCGCCGGTAACCAAAACCCGTTTACCCCGCAGGTATTCCAGGCTTTTTTTAAGGTTCACCGCCACCGGCGTCCGGCCCAGCAGATCCTGGGGATCGATGGACCTGGTCTGGATCAGGTGGGCGTCCCCTTCTATGATCTGGGAAATGCCCGGCAGGATGCGGATCCGCTGGAACCCGGCTTTTTTTAGGATTGCGTATAATTCCTTTAGGTATTCCCGGGATGCGCTGGGAATGGCGATGATCGCTTCGTCCGCGGGGTTCATCCGTAAAAGCCGGGCCACATCCCGGATGGGCCCCAAAACGGGGATTCCTTCAATCTTTTTTCCTATTTTTCCCGGATCATCGTCAAGAAAGGCCACAACGGTCCCTAAAATAGTTTTGGCCTTAATTTCCCGGGCCAGAGTCTGCCCCGCAAAACCCGCGCCGATAATATACATCTGGGATCGTTCTGTTTCTTTCATAGTATCCCCTCCCTCATGGGATCGATTTAAACCTTCGGTCCGGGCTGGGCCGCCGGCTCTATCATTTCAAAGCCCAAATCTATGGTAAAAGAATCGTCGTACAGGTCGAGTTTTATTTTGGCCCTTCCCTTTCTTTTATCGACCTTTATGATATCTCCCTCAAGACCCACCAGGGGGCCGTCGACGACCACAATCCGGGATTTTTCGTCAAAGTAGACCCTGGAAATACCCGCCAGGGGGCCCGTCTTTTTTATAAAATGGAGCACCGTCTCCAGATCCCGGTTTTCCAGGGGCCGGATATTTTGGTTGGATTTTAGGAACCGGTAGAATCCGTCGGTTTTACGGAAGAGCCAATGGTAGCGCAGGATTGAATCTTCTTCGTCGATTTCTAAAAAAATATACCCCGGAAAAACCGCCAGGGTGGTGGGAACCATTGCCCCCCGGCGGCGGACGTTAAGCTTCCGCTTGGGAAAATAAATGTTTATGGTGCACCGGGGATGCAGGGCCCTGAACAGCTTAATGTATTTTTCTTCTTTTCGGGTTTTTACTTGGGCGGCAAAGTACTTCATCTATAGACCAGTTTACAAAATAAAAAGCCCAGAGTGAAGCTTCTTAGGCTTAATTCGTGTTTCATACCCGCCGATAGTGTAAATGGAGGATTGCCATGAAACGGCATTTCATTGCTTTAATTCTTGCTTTTGCAGGCTTTATATCCCTTCACGCGGCGACGGTTTCCGTTTTGGTCGTAGAAGCGGGATTTCTGTCCGGTACCGGCCGGACCCAATCGGCGGCGGTCTGGGAAAGCGGGATAATGGATGTTCTGTTTGACGCCGGTCATATTGTTTTCAACGCCCCGATTCTGCGAATTCCGGCAGCGCCGGGAAATCCGGCGGCGCCGGATTCGCAGATACCCCTTCAGGCCCGGCGTGATTTTGACGAAGCCCGGCTTGGGGGCGCGGAATTTTTTGTGATGGTCCTTCTATTGTTTCCCGAAGGGGGCCCGGAACATCCCCGGGAAATACGCATGAAGATCTTTAGTGTTTCCACCGGAAAACTGCTGTATGAAAGTTCCGTGATCGCAAAACCCTGGGAAGATTCCGGCGAGGAATTGGCGGATGCGAAAAAAAGCGCGGAAAGGCTTATCCCCCAACTAGTACATAGAGGCTCGTAGGTATGAAAAAAACTTTTTTTATTTCCCTGGCCGCGGCGGCTTTTTTTCTCTTTACCGGCGCCTCCGTGTGGGAGGGGGCCGCGGCGGTTTCGGGAGATTTCCCCGAAGAGGGCCTGTACGTGGCCACCAACGCGTTTCCCCGGAATACGGTGGTGGATTTAACCAACCTGGAAACAGGAAAAACCGTCCGGGTAATTGTATCCGCAGGCCTGGATACTCCGGGCCTTTTGGCCCTGGTATCCCGGGAAGCGGCGGTGGCGGTGGGGCTCCAAAGCCGTACCATAGGCCGGATACGGATGATCCAGCCTTCGGATCCCATAGCTTTTTCGCGGTTTACCGAAGATCACCTTCGTTCCGGGGACCCCGATTACGATCCTTTGGCCGCCATAGAGGGGGCCTATCCCGGCGGTTCCGCCGGCGCGAATAGTTCCCCGGCGGAAGCCGTTTCCCCGGCAGCGGCGGCGCCGGCCGATCCGGCGGCGGCGGCAGATCCGGCGCCGGAGGAAGCTGTTCCGGCGGTATCGGAACCGGTGATTGCCGCAGTCTCCTCCGGGCCGCCGGTGCAGGAAATTATACCGGAACCGCCCCCGCTTATAAAGGAAGAACCGGTATTGGCCGTCCGGGAGCCGGAAAAGGATCCCGAAAGGATTACCCCTTCCGAAACCCCGGAACTCCTTGTTCCCGCAGCGGTGGAAGATTCGGTGGAAACCACCGAAACCCCTGTTTCCCGGAACGGCGCCGGGGGGGAGCCGGTGCTGTCGGATATTCCCCGGGAATTTATTCCGGCGCCGGAAGAACAACCGGAACCCCCCGCCTTAATAAGCGCCCCGGTGCTTATTCCGGTGCCGGTACCGGTACCCGTACCGGTCCCAGCCGCCCCCGCCGCCGAAGGGGCCTCCGGCCCTGCTCCGGCGCCTTCCCCGGAGCCTCCCACGGGCGCCGCCGGCGGATACGGTTATACCCTTGTTCCGGCGGAAGAACGGGTTCCCCAGTCCTCCGCAGGAGCTTCCGGTTCCGTTCCCCAGATTTTCAGCGTCCTTGCGGTGTCGGATCTTGAGTACGGAAAATACTACCTCCAGATAGGGGCCTACAGCCAGGTTGCCGCGGTGGAACGGGAACTGGCCAAGGTGAACAAGGCCTATCCTCTGGCGGTTCAATGTACCGGAAGCTCCGGCAGGCCGGTATACCGGATCCTGGTGGGTCCCGTTAACCAGGGGGAATCCGGGGCCCTGCTTAAAAGTTTTCAGTCCATGGGGTACACGGACGCGTTTGTCAGACGGGGAAACTAACGCCCGCGGAGGATAAAAAGCGCCATCCTCCGACGCGGCTAACGTCCGTGGCAGTATTTGTACTTTTTTCCGGAACCGCAGGGGCAGGGGTCGTTACGGCCCACCTTGGGATAATTCCGCACCACGGTGGCGTTTTCCGGCTGGGAACGGCCCGGGGGGCCGCCTCCCCCGGCGCCGCCGCCGCCGCCGGCGCCGCCGCCCGCAGGACCGCCGCCCGCGGCGCCGCCGCCGGCGAGACCGCCGCCCCCGAAACTTGCCGCGGCCCCGTGGTTGGCGGAGTGGATCCGTACCGTTTGGCGGGTTTCCCGGTTTCCTTCCGTGTGGATCCGGACCAGGTGTATCCGGGATGCGATTTCCTGCCGTATGGCATCAATCATGGTGTCGAAAATTTCAAAACCCTCAAGCTTGTATTCGGTGAGGGGATTTTTCTGGGCGTAACCCCGCAGGTATACCGCCTCTCTAAGGGATTCCATGTTTTCCAGGTGATCAAGCCACTGGCGGTCGATGAACTGGAGGTACTGGGCCCTGATAAAGGCGTTGATTGTTTCGGCCCCCAGGAGGGCCTCTTTCGCGGCAATATCTTCTTCCAGATCCCGCAAAAGCTGTTCTTCCAGCAGTTCCGGGTTCTTTACCGTTCCCCCGGACGAAATTGCCGAATCCCCGCCCGGAACGGGAACGTGGTTGAATTTTTCTTTTAGGAAACTTTGCAGGGTCTTTAGGGCCTCGGCGGGATTGCGCTTCTGGGTAGAGATAAACTGTTCCACCCCGGCGTTTATCATGCCGGCGGTGGCTTCATTGACCCGTTTTTTTAGCTCCCCGTCGTTTAGGATCGCGTCCCGCTGCTCGTAGATAAATTTTCTTTGCTGGTTAAGAACGTCGTCGTATTCCAAAAGGTGCTTGCGAATTTCAAAGTTCCGCTCTTCCACTTTTTTCTGGGCCTTTTCGATGCTTTTATTAAGCCAGGGATGGTAGATAGGTTCACCGGCTTCCATGCCCATTTTTGCCATGATCCTCTTGATATTCTCGCCCCCGAAGAGCCGCATCAGGTCGTCGTCCATGGAAATAAAAAATTTTGACCGCCCCGGATCCCCCTGGCGGCCCGAACGGCCCCGCAGCTGGTTGTCAATCCGCCGGCTTTCGTGGCGCTCCGTACCGATAACGTAAAGCCCCCCCAGGGATTTAACTTCCTCGTAGTCGGTCTTCCATTTTGCATATTCCGCTTCATAGGCCGCGGCGTACTGTTCCGCCGCCGCGCTGGTTCCCGCCCGTTTCCGGGCCCGGTGTTCCGGACTGCCCCCCAGTTTAATGTCCGTGCCCCGGCCGGCCATATTGGTGGCGATGGTAACCGCTCCCCGGGCCCCGGCTTCGGCAATAATAGTCGCTTCCCGGGCGTGGTTTTTCGCGTTCAGTACCTCGTGGCGTATGCCCCGGCGGGTAAGCAGGGCGGAAACTTTTTCGGATTTTTCTATGGAAACGGTCCCCACCAGAAGGGGCTGACCCTTCTGGTGGGCCGCCGCTATTTCGTCGCAGAGGGCGTTAAACTTGTCCGCCTCGTTTAAATACACCACGTCATCCTCGTCGATTCTAACCACCGGAAGATTTGTGGGAATTACCACCACGTCCAGGTTGTATATCTTGTTAAATTCCATGGCTTCCGTATCGGCGGTCCCCGTCATGCCGGAAATTTTCTCGTACATCCTAAAGTAGTTCTGGAAGGTTATGGTGGCCAGGGTACGGTTTCGTTGGGCGATTTTGATCCGTTCCTTTGCTTCGATGGCCTGGTGAAGGCCGTCGGAGTAGCGGCGGCCGTGGAGGATCCGGCCGGTAAATTCGTCAACGATCTGGACCTGTCCGTCCTGGACCACATAATCCACATCGGTGTGAAAAAGCTTATGGGCCCGCAGGGCCTGGGTAAAGTAGTGGATATATTCAAAATTTTCCTCGTCCACGATGTTGCCTTTAATAAGGTTCCGTTTTTGCAGTATTTCTTCTATCTTTGCAAGCCCCGCGTTGGTAAAGGAAATGTTCTTGTTTTTTTCGTTTAGTTTATAATCCCCGCTTACTTCTTCACCCTGGGCTTCGTCGGGGTAGTCGCCGTCTTCTTTTTTACGGACCTCTTCCAGGGTAGAAAGGAGCTTGTCCACCTCCGCGTACTTGTAGGTGTCGTCCTCCGCGGCGCCGGAGATAATAAGGGGCGTCCGGGCCTCGTCTATTAAGATAGAGTCGATTTCGTCTACGATGCAGAAGGGATGGCCCCGCTGAACCCGGCCGGACAGATCCCAGCGCATGTTGTCCCTAAGGTAATCAAAACCCAGTTCGTTGTTGGTTCCGTAGGTAATGTCGCAGCGGTAGTTTTCCCGGCGCCGGTCGTTGTCCATGTCGGAAAGGATGCTGCCCACGGTTATGCCCAGGGCCGTAAACACCGGCCGCATCCAGTCCGAGTCCCGGCCCGCCAGGTAGTCGTTGACCGTTACCACATGGACCCCCTTGCCGGGGATGGCGTTAAGGTACGCCGCGGCCACGCTCATAAGGGTTTTTCCTTCCCCGGTCTTCATTTCTACGATCTTGCCCTGGTGGAGCACGATGGAACCCAGGACCTGCACATCGTAGGGCCGTTCCCCCAGGATCCGCCGGCTTGCTTCCCGGGCCAGGGCAAAGGCCTCGGGCAGGAGGGAGTCCAGGGTTTCGCCCTCCTCGCAGCGGCGGCGGAACAGGGCCGTAAGGCCGGGGAATTCTTCGGTGGAAAGGGCCGCGGCCCATGCTTCTTTTTCGTTAACCTGGTGAAGCAGGGGGATCAACCGCTTTAGGTCCCGTTCATGCTGAGAGCCAAACAGGGCTTTTATGAACTTGTCTAACATTAACTTACTATAAGAAATTTTAAGAAGAAAGTGAAGGGCGCCGTTGAAATGTTGAAATTCGGCATTTTATACACACGGAATTCCCTGACAATTTTCAAATTGTCAGGGAATAAAGCGCCGGCATTGAAAAATAATTCAAAAAACCCAATACTATAACTGTGAGACTACTACATGGACGGGGTATACAAGGATGGGCCCCGGCGTTCCTTTTTTTAATCCTTGCTTTTTCCGGCTGTTCCCGGGGCCGCATTTCGTCGGTGGCCCGGATGGATCTTTTTAATCTGGAAATGGGGCCCCTGGAAGACCAGGTGAACCTTGTGGGCGCCGCGGTGGGCCAATCCTCCAACAGGACCAGTTTGGCCATGAGGGACGGGCTTTTTTATATCTCCGACACCTCCGGGGGAAAGATTGTCCGGTATAATTCCTACGGGGATCTGCTCTTTGTGATCTACAATGAAGAAACCAGCCCGCCCCCCATCACCCTGCGCCGGGGGATCGACGAGGAGGGGATGGTTACCCGCTGGTCCATAGCCCATCCCTTAAAAGAACCGGGCGCCCTGACCGTGGATTCCCGCAAGCATATTTACACCGCGGACAAGGTGGACGGGGACAGGAAGCTTATGGATACGGAAACTAACAGCCTGCTGGATAATGTGGTGCTTCATTTTAACGATTCGGGCCGTTTTGTTAATTTTCTTGGGCAGGAAGGAATAGGGGGTAAACCCTTTTCCCGGATCATGGGGATCTACGCTTCCCAGGATGACGAGATCGCGGTGGTTTGCCTGCTGGTTTCGGGGTGGAATATCTACTGGTTTAATTCCGAAGGAACCCTCTTGTATCTTGTCCATCTGCAAAATGACAGCATCCCCGTTCCTCCCGGTTCTAAGGTAGACTACGTGTCCATGGATACGGTCGCGGTTTCGCCGGATGAACGAAAACTCTTTTTTAAAGTGGACTACTACCGCAATACGGTGGACGAAAGCAACAATTCCATGGCGATCCCCGATTCGTCGGTGATCTGGATCATGGATGTGGAATCCGGTTCTTATGAGGATTCGATTACGGTTCCCTTCTTTGAATACACCACCACGGAAAACGAAAAGAAGCTTACCCAAAAGCTGCCCTATGCCATGCTGGGGGTTATTAAAAATTCCCGGGTCTTTTTATATTTTCCCGTGGACGGGGGCTATTCCCTTCTGGTGTTAACCGCCGGTTCCCGGGAACAGCGGCTGGGCTTTATCCAGGTTCGTAATGACGAATTAAAATACAACGCCTTTAATCTTTCCGCCGAGGGGATCCTGTCGGGCCTTTTGGCCACCGAATGGGAGGTCCGGCTGGTATGGTGGCGTACCGACCGCCTGCTGGGAGAAATGAACCTGTGAGCGGATCGGGTTCCCGGATCCTGCCGGAAGCCCTGGTTTCCGCCGAAAGCGCCGCGGCGCTGGACCGGGAAGCTTCGGCTTCCTGGGGGCTTAATCCCTTCGCCCTGGTAGAGGCGGCGGGCCGGTCCTGCGCCGAAGCGCTTGGCCCCCTGCTGCGAAGGGGCGAAAAACTACTGGCCTGCGCGGGCCCCGGCAATAACGGCGCCGACGCGCTGGTGATGCTCCGGGGGCTTTTAATGCGGGATCCTTCCCTGGCCGCGGGGGCGGCGGCCCTGCTAAGCCGTTTTCCCGGAGAAGGGGAACAGAGCCCCCGGTCCGCGGCGGTTCAGGCCCTGGGGGCCATGGGGGTTCCGGTTCTTTCCTGGAAGGGCGACGACGCCGCGGTTAGGGACGCGTCGCTGATCATAGACGGCATTGCGGGGACGGGGATCCGGGGCCCCCTGGAGGGAAGTCCCCTGGAAATGGTTCAGGCCCTGGCGGCCGCGGGGGACAAAGACCGGATCGTTTCGATTGACATCCCTTCGGGGGCCGGAGAACAGTGGCGGCCGGGTTTTCCCGTGGTGGACGCGGGGTGTACCCTGGCGGTGGAGCCGGTAAAGGCCGCGCTGTATACCCCGGCCCTGCGGCCCCGGTGCGGAACGATTATTCCGGTGCGGGGAATCTTTCCCCCGGCCCTGCTGGGCCGCTACCGGGATGCGGATCTGCTGGCCTGGGAAACAATGGGGGGGGCGGTTCCCCCGGCGCCGCCGGATGCGTATAAGTACATCCGGGGGGTGGTGGAGATCCACGCGGGCAGTTCCGGTTTTGCCGGCGCCGCCCGGCTGGCCGCCGCGGGCGCCTCCGCCGCCGGGGCGGGGCTGATCCGGCTGGTGGCGGACGACGAACTGTACCCCCCTCTGGCTTCCGCCGCGGGGGGAATTATGGTGGTTCCCCTGTCCCAGGCGGGGAAGAAGCCCGGCCCCTGCGACGCGGTACTGCTCGGGCCCGGCTGG
This sequence comes from Spirochaetaceae bacterium, assembly GCA_031278215.1. Lineage (GTDB taxonomy): Bacteria > Spirochaetota > Spirochaetia > Treponematales > Breznakiellaceae > JAISLT01. Next base: position 43,723 of record JAITKV010000019.1, on the reverse strand, counting down.
GGCAGGAAGGGCCGGGAAGAAACCCTGGCCGGGGCCCTGGAGGCGGAACAGGCGGGAACCCCCCTGGTGCTGGACGCCGACGGGATAGGACTGCTAAAAACCCTTTCGGCAGAAACCGGAGATGTCGCTTTTCACCGCCGGGCCATACTTACCCCCCACGGGGGGGAACTGGAAGCCCTTTCGGGGATCCCCAAAGATCGGCTGCTTTCCGAGCCCGCCCGGATCCGCGACCTGGCCCGGCAGTACCAGGGGCTGATCCTCTTTAAAAGCCATGTGATGGTCCTGGCGGATCCCGGGGGCAGAATTGGTTTTGTGGACGGCATGAATCCCGCCCTGGGGGCGGGGGGCAGCGGCGATTTCCTTGCGGGCCTTTGCGCCGCGATTGCCGGGCGCTTGCGGGCCGCGGAACGCCGGGGCGGGGAAAGCTTTGATCCCTATGCCGCCGCGGGGGCCGCCGCCGCCCTTCTGGCGGCCGCGGCAAAAGCCCGGGGGCCGGTCTTTTTTGACCCCCTGGAACTGGCAGGAACCGCCGCCGGCCTGGCAGGAAACGCCTGGCTGGGGGCCCCTGGCTGGCGGAGGCCCTAGCAGCGTTATGGCGGAACCGGAAGATGACGACGGCAGGCTGGTCTTCTACTATTCCCGGGAAGCCCGGCTGGAAAAGGCTTCCCCGGCGGTACAGGATCTAAACAGACCGTCGCCGCCCTTTAAACCCAATCTGTGGAAGACCCTTACCGCAACCCCGCCCCTGGCGTTCCTCTTTGTTTCGATAATCACCCTTTGCGTTACCATGATTATTCTTTCCCGGATCCTTGGCGGCGGAACCACCGCCGTCCTGGGGGACAACGAGATTACTATTTCCGCGGTCGCCCTGGGGGGCAGATCCTATATCAGCCTTGAAAAAAAAGCCCGGACCCCGGACGCGTATACCGGAACGGTGGACGTGGCGGTATCCCTTTCCGCGGAACAGGACGCGCCGGTACAGGGGCTGCGGATATACTTTACCCTGGAAAACCCTGAACTTTTTCGTTTTTCCGTCCCCTTTACGGGGAAAAAGATCCTTATCCTGGTGGAAGTAAAGGAAGCGCGGGCCCTTTTTACCGTGGTTCCCGATTAACCGGGCGCCGCGGACGGACGCTAATTAGGGCCCGCCGGTGGTGGAACCGAAAATCGGGGGGCGCACTTGCGGTTCCCGCGGTTTTTGTGGTATAGTAATTAGTATGCTTCCGGTTTATTTTTTATCCATAGCTATAAATGTTCTTGTGGGCCTTCTTTTTATCCTGAACAGGGAAGACGCGAAGGGCGTTCTGTTCCCGGCCCTTGCCGATGAAACGGTGAGGCTGGGGGTGGGCATTCTTGCGGTGATAACGGGGTTTCTAAAGATCCTTTCACCGGTGGCCGGAAGCATTCCCGTGGTGGGCGACCTGGTTCCCGCGCTGGCCAATCTGGCGGGGGGGCTTATCCTGGTTTTTGAATTCTACCGGAACCGCAGCACCATAGCTTCACCGGCCGCGGAACAAATTGAAAAATTTGTCGATGGAAACAGAAAACTTACGGGTTTTATCTGCATTATCGCAGCGGCCCTGCATTTTATTTTTTCTTCCATTCTTTTTTTATGAAACCCCGGAACTCTGTGGCGGGAATTGCCCTGCGGGGAAAGGATCTTTTTATTGCCCGGCGGCTTCCCGGCGGAGACCTGGGGGAAAAATGGGAGTTTCCCGGGGGTAAGGTTCGGGAAGGGGAATCGGACCAGGATGCGCTGATCAGGGAGTTTGAAGAAGAGCTTAGGGCGCCGATAGAGGTTCTTTCGTATCTGGCCGCCGCAGAATTTGTGCATGGGGACGCCCGTTTTACCCTTCGGGCTTACCGGGTGGCGCTGCTCTGCGAATCTTTTACCCTTTCGGTCCATTCCCGGTGGCGCTGGGCCCCCTTTGCGGAACTTAAAACCCTGGATTTTGCAGCTTCGGACCGCCTGCTTTTTCCCGCCCTTGACAGGGCCTTTGCCCTGTAAGCGGCGGGATCCGCTGTAAAAGAGCCCGGATCGGCTGCGGGCGGTACAATCCGCCGTAAGCTTATTTTATAAACGGATTTTTAAAAAAACGGAACCTGTAAAGAGTTCCATGCCCGCGCCGGCGCAATTCAACGCGACGCCGTCGGTTTTACCGGCGTTGGCGGCGCCGTAATAATCGACAAACTCATTCCCCCGGGTTCCCTTGACAAGGCGGTAAGAAAAATTCGCGCCGGCCGCCAGCCGCGGGTTAAAAGAAAACGAGGCGCTTACAGCGGGTTCCAGATATATGCCCCCCAGCATATAATCGGTAAAGATAATGCCCCGCTCCAGATGGTCGTCAATGGAAATAGAGGTGATAAGGGGGCTTAGCTTGCAGGAAATCGACAGGGAAAACCGGGATAGGTTCATCCCCAGAACCAGTCCGGGGCTTAGGATTATCCAGTACTGGGAATACCGTATCCCGGCGCCGGAAAAGGACTCCTTGGGCCATGACGGATCCCAGGTTTCATAGGGGCCCGGCCTCGACCAGTTGTTTCCGTATTGGGTATACCCGTCCACGGCGTCCATTATGACACCCTGGTATTCGAGGGAAACGGGCAGCTGTAAAAAAAAGATTTTCCCCAGGGGGACGGAAAAACCGGTGGTAAGGCTGCCAAATATCGCCCACCGGGTAGCATTGTCGTGTTGTGAAAAATGGGTTAGGGACCCCGGGGAGAAGCCGGGCTTAAGGTCCAGCCAGTCCCGGTCTTCCACCAGCCCGGTTTTTACGGGAACGGCCATTTTAAACGATACACCCCAGAAAAATCCCCAGCGCCGCAGGGGATCCCGGGGGCCCAGGGACAGATCAAACCCCAGGTACCACAGGGGTTTTTGTTTCCACTGGATCTCGCTTAGGTAGTTCTTGGTTGACTTGTCTTTATATACAATTTCATATATGGTTCCGTACAAAGCCCCCGCCTGGGGGCTAAGGGTAAAAACATAGGGCTGGTGGAAAATTCTTATCTGGCCGCGGCAGGCAGGGGATACGAAGAACCCCAGGATGACGAAGCAGGTAAAAAGGGGTATGATCTTCATCGTATGAGTATAGGGCTAAAAAACAGGGATAAACAAGGGTTTTCCCCCGGCGCCGTATTTTTTCCCGGGGTGCTGTGCGTCCTGCTGTGGGGCTGTTCCCCCCGGATCGAGATTATCCCCCCTTCGGACCCCCCCCTTTCCCGGACCGTACTCGGGTACGGGGTGGTAACGGCTTCTTATACCAGGATCCTGGACGAGCCAAACAATAAGGGGGTGGCCCTGGGCTATGTGCGGGAACGGACTATTCTTACGGTGTTAGAGCGCCGTCTTGTCCGGGAAGGAGAGTCCTTAAGCTACTGGGTCCTTACCGAGGGGGACTACTGGGGCTGGCTTCCCGAATCGGTTGTGGACCTGTATGACAGTAAGGGCAAGGCCGCCACCGCCGCGTCGTCTCCCTGAACCGGGGCGGTTCCCAGCTGCCCGCAGGCGCCGCAGACGCCCCGGCCCCGGCGGTACCGGATGCTTACTTCAAGTCCCAGATCCTCCAGCATGCGCCGGAACCTTCCGGTTTCTTCCGCCGGAGGTTTTCGCAGGGGTTTATTATCGAACCGCAGTTCCGCCACGGGGTTCCACGGAATTAGGTTAACCAGGGTATAAAGCCCCCGGGCAAAGTGTGCCAAAGCCCGGGCGTCGGCTTCGGTGGTGTTAATTCCCCCCAGGAGCACCGTTTCCAGGGTGATCCGCCGTTTTTGTTTTTCCTGGTAAACCTTAAGGGCCTCTTTTATCCGGTCCAGGGGATTTTTTGCGGAACCCGGCATAAGCCGCCGCCGCAGTTCTTCCCGGGCCGTGGTAATGGAAAGGGCCAGTTCTGTCCGGGGGCCGTTTTCCGCCATGTCTAAAATGGACCGGTAAATTCCCGAAGTGGATACGGTGATCTTCCGTTTGGAAAAACCAAGGCCCCGGGGATCGCAGAGAATTTCTAGGGCTTTGCGCAGGGCCGGAAGGTTAAGCAGGGGCTCGCCCATGCCCATGACCACGATGTGGGAGATCTGTTTGCCCCTGCCCCGGACCAGGCCGGACAGGACCAGAACCTGTTCAACAATTTCCCATGCTTCAAGGTTTCTAAGAAAACCGGTGTTCCCGGTTTTGCAAAACACGCAGGCTACGGGACATCCCGCCTGGGTGGAAAGACAGGCGGTAAGGCGTTCCCCGGGACCCGAAGAAAGCAGCACCGTTTCCACCGCGGCGCCCCCGGGCAGACCCAGGCGAAGTTTTACGGTTCCGTCCCGGTCCTCTTGTTTTTCCACCGCGCCAATGCCGCGGATGCGGAATTGTTCCGCCAGTTCTTTCCGCAGCGGAAGGGGAAGGTTTGTCATCTCCTCGAAGGAACAGGCGCCCCCGCTTATCCGGGAAAAGATCTGCCGGGCCCTGTAGGGGGCCTTTCCCGGGGTCCCCGCCAGGGCTTCTTCCAGTTCCGGGATAGTCATCCCGGAAAGGATCGGCCTAGTTCCGGTACCGTTCCAGGAGTTCTGATATTTTTGCATTCCGGACGCCCTGTTTTTGAAAGCTGTTAAGGGTTTCCACGGCCAGGTTTTTTTCTCCCCTGCAGTACCAACAGTCGGAAAGTTCGATGTAGAGCCGGTAATTCCGGGGATCCTGCTGAATAAGCCGTTTAAGGGATTCAATAGCGTCAATATACTTGTTTTGGGCCTTGGCCACCAAGGCAAGCCCCAGGACCGCGTAGGTGTCGAATTCAATATTAAGGGCCCGCTGGTAGTATTCAACGGCGGCGTCATAGCTTCCCAGGCTGCGGTAGGCGTCTCCGGCCCGGGTAAGGATAACCTTATTCCGGGGATCCTGTTCTAAAATACGGTTCCAGTAGTGCAGGGACTGTTCCTGCTGGTTCATGCCCCGGTAACAGTCCGCCAGGCCAAAGAACGCATAGAAGTTTTGGGCGTCCCGGCTTAGGGCCATTTCAAAGAATTCGATGCCGTTTTCAAAGGTTTTAAGTTTACGGTAACAGTTTCCTATGGAAGTAAGAACCCGGATATCCGTGTTTTCTTTGCCCATCTCCAGCATTTTTTTCCAGTAGAATAGGGCTTCCCTGTATTCTTTAAAATCGTAATGCAGATGACCCAATCCTATGATCGCGTAGGCGTTGGTGTTTTCCATTTCCAGGACCCGCAGGTATACTTCTTTGGAATGCTTAAAATCCCGAACCTTGCGGTAGGCGTCGGCAACCCGGGTAAGAACCGTAATATTTTGATCGTCGTGAAGCAGATACTGTTCCCAAATTTCAATGGCCTTGTGGAACTGGTTTAGGCTTTTGTAACAGTCCGCCAGGCCAAAAAGGGCGTAGTTGTTTCCCGGATGATACTGAAGACAGCGGCTGTAGCTGTTTACGGCTTCCCGGTATATTCCCTGTTTCCGGGCCGCGTCTCCTAATCCCACCAAAGCGTAATTGTTATTTTCGTCCACCGCCAGGATCTGCATAAAGTACTCCTGGGCTTCTTTAATGCGGTTTTCCCGCAGTAACTGGTATCCTCGTTTTGACCAGTCGGATATACTCGGCAGGGCTTCTTCGTTAAGCGGGGCTTCCGGCTGCTGGGGATCGGTGGAGAACGGGGGACAGCAATTCCCGGCGCCGTCCGTCTGATCCGGTCCGGCGGAATATTCCTGTACGCTGGCGTTTACAAGAAATTCCACAGGTTGATTCCAGGGTTCAAGGGGTTCACTCATTGACATCCTCTTCATAAATAAAGTGTCTGATTATTTCCGAAAGCTGTTGGATCATGGGATTTGCTTTAGTGTGATCCGGAGCGACCCAGTACATTCGCAGGGCGTCCAAAGGCCGTCCCCGGGATTTGTAATAATCCCCGATCCTGGAAAGGCCGTCGGAATAGCCGGTGGTTAGAAAGATCCGTTTGGCCCCTTCCACATCTCCGGTATTAAAAAGCGTGTTTCCCTTGCGATTAAGGGCCGCCTTTGTAGTTCCGTCGATCGAAGGTTTAACGGTGGTTTTTATAAATCCCCCCTGGGGATTTTCAAACCGTTCAAAGATCTTCCGGTAGTCCATTTTACATCGTCCTCTTAAATCACCAATTTTTACCACAGTTTTAGAAACGTTATAATGATCGATCATCTTATCAGTACATTTAACATACCAGCATCTTTGTAAAAATCAAAGTATTTTTTTTGCATACAGAAAAAAATCTACCGCGGAACTTCCGTAATGTCTTGTTTTTTGCAAATGAAACAACTTCTCTTTTTTATGAAACCCCCGGTCCATATATTCCGTCCTGGGACGGTGAAGCAGCACCCGGGCGCCCCCGGCGGCAAGAGAAGATTCTGCAATGGATTGGAGAAGTTTATATTTGTATTTGTAGGAAAAGGGGGGATCGCAAAAAATAATATCGAAGCTTCGTTTTGCCCGCCGGATGTATAATTCCGCCGCCATAAAACGGCACATAACGGGGACCGGAGAAATGGCGATATTTTTTAGAAGGATTTTTCGCTTTACCGGATCCGATTCAACGGCCTCCACCGGGGACGCCCCCCGGGAAGCCGCTTCCAGGGCGATGATTCCGGAGCCGGAAAACAGATCAAGAAAGGAACACCCCCTTAGATCCCCCAGGCTTGCGAAGACCGATTCCCGCATTCTGTCCATCGCGGGCCGTATGACTCCAGGCGGGATCTGAATGGTTCTTCCCGTCAGAACGCCCCCGGAAACCCGCATCAGTGGCTTAAAAGTTCATGCAGCTCGTCGTATCCTACCACCGGTTCCAGGGTCATATTTTTTGCTTCGATAATCAAATTTTCGATGGATCGCTGCCTGTCCAGGGACCGGCTTTGCAGAAAACCCACCCGATCCCGCAGTTCTGGATAGTGCAGGCCCGAGATATTTCCCTCGCCGTGATCCAGTTCGTTCAGGACCTCGCAGAAAAGCTGTTCCGTGCCGGTAAGGTTGTGGAACTGTTCGTCCCGCTCGATAAGCCGCAGGTTCTCTTTTAGGCTCATAAGCAGGCTTGCCAGGCTTGAGTTGATAAAGTCAAGGTCGTCCAGGGTTTTGTTCAGGAAAAGGTCCGTATCCGTATCAAGAATTAGAAGGTCCTGGATCATGCGAATCCGTATATTCAGGATAAAAATATTGTCTTCAAAATTGATATACTTATTCATACCCATATTGTCGGCAGCCTGGCCCGAAAAACAAAGGGAGACCCTTTGACAATGTTCGTTATTTATTATAGTATAGCCTTACCTCTTTGCCTGCTGTCAAGCGGCAGGCCGTCCGTCCGTGGGGGCGGCGCCTGTCCCGTGTCCGGGACGGGGAAAATAAAAGTCCATAAGGAGGACCTATGCGTCAGTACGAACTGACGGTCATCTTTCCACCGGAAGAGGACCAGTATCAGGCCGGAAGAACAACGGTTCTAGCCGATCTTGCCGCCCAGGGGGCGGAAATAGTCAAAACCGATGAGATTGGGGATCGCGATCTCGCCTACGAGATAAAAAAAAGGCGCCGGGGCCGGTATGTGCTCTTTACCCTCAAGGCGGATCCCCGCAAAATTACAAACCTGGACAAGGCTTTTAAGCTTAACTCCAAGCTCCTGCGCTACCTTTTTGTAAAAATCGAGGAATAATATGGCGGACCTTAACCATGTAGTATTGATCGGCAGGTTGACCCGGGATGCGGAACTTAAGTATACCGCCAGCGGCCAGGCGGTGTGCAAATTCTCCATTGCGGTGAACCGGCGGCGGAAGTCGGGGGATCAGTGGGTGGACGAGGCAAGTTTTTTCGACATCGTGCTCTGGGGCCGGCAGGGGGAATCCCTTAACCAGTACCTTGTTAAGGGTAAATTGGTGGGGGTGGACGGCGAACTGCGCCAGGACCGCTGGGAGCAGGACGGCCAGAACCGTTCCAAGGTCGAAATTGTGGCCAATAATATCCAGCTTCTGGGGGGTAATCCCGGCGCCGGAAGCGGCGGTTCCTATACCGGGGGGAACGGCGGCTCATTTAGCGGAGGGGCCGGGGAAGCCCCCGGTCCCCGGCCCGAGGGGGCGCCGGCCGCTTCGGGCGGACACGACGATTTTACCGATGATATTCCCTTTTAAGGAGTTAATGCATGTCTGATGAACAATATACCGAAGAAAGGCCTTCCAGGCCCGATAGGGCCCTGGAAGCCCAAATGGACGGCCGGGACCGGGACGGAGACGATAAAATCGGCCGGGGCAAGGGCAAGGTATTCTTTAAGAAAAAGGTCTGCCGTTTTTGTACGCAAAAACTTAAGATTGACTACAAAGACGGCGATATGCTTCGCAAATTTATCACCGAACGGGGCAAGATTCTTCCCCGGCGTATTACCGGAACCTGTGCAAAACACCAGCGTTCCCTGGCGGCGGCCATAAAGCGGGCCAGGCTTATCGCGCTCCTTCCGTTTGTGGCGGATTAGTGGAACCCGGGGACGGAGTTTCACCGCCGCTTTCCGCGGCCTCTTCTCTACTGCTGGCTGCCGGGGGGGCGGGGGTGTCGGTTTTTTGTTTCCGGACCGGCTTCCTTAGTTTCTTTTTTTTGATTCCCCTGGCTTTGGGGGCCTTTGCGGGGGGGCCAAAAACCGCCTGGGCCGGGGGCATTGCGGCGGTAACCGGCAACGTCATCATATCCCTGTGGGCGTATCTGTACCAGGATATTAACCCGGTCTTTCTGCTCTGGGGGGGCCTTTACTATACGGTCATGACGCTGGTTTTTACCTGGATTAACGCCCCCCTAAGCCGGTTTTGGATATTCCTGGATATTCCGTACCGTATGGCGGCGGGGGCGGTACTGTCTACGCTGATTATGATTGCGGCCTTTCGCTTTTTAATCGATGATTCCCAGCTTCAGGGTCTGGCGGCGGCTCAGCTGGCGGCCTTGAATGGTCTTACCGGCCAGGAAGGGGGCCTTACGGTGGAGGAATTTACCGCCACCCTGGTGCGTATAGGTTTACGGGGAGGGATCCCGGCGTCCTGCATGATCTTTTGGTGGATAAACCGGCAAATAGCCGCGGGCATTGTACGGATCGCACGGCATAGTCCTCCGGGAGGAAGCATCCTGTCGTTCCGCATTCCCCCGTTTCTTGTGTGGGTTTTTTCCGCCGCCCTGGGATCCGTGGTTCTGGGCCGGATGGCGGACTTGGAAATTGTAGAAATAAGCGGCTGGAACATCCTGGTTGTTTCGGGTATACTGTTTTGCGTTCAAGGCGGAGCCATCGTGTTTTACTATCTGCTCAAAACATCGCTTTTTTTCCGCATCCTTGCCAATGTGGGGATTATTTTTTTACTTTTTATTCCGGGAGCGATGATGGCCCTGTTAAGCCTGTTTCTGCTCCTGGGAATCGCGGAAAACTGGGTGCCTTTCCGGACCCCAAAATAGAGACTGCCGGCTTGTTTCCGGTTAAGGAGTTTGGATTATGAAGGTAATTTTAGACAAGGACCTTGCCACCCTGGGTGAAGAAGGGGATGTGAAAGAAGTAGCCAGAGGTTACGCGCGGAACTATCTTTTTCCCCGGGGTATAGCCCTTCCGTACAATGAAAGGACCGTTAAACTGTTTGAAGCCAGAAAAGACGCGATTGAAACGCGGAAACAAGAAAAACGGCAGGACGCCGTGGGGCTTAAGGAAAAAATTGAAGCCCTTAACCTGGAGATTACCATGCCGGCGGGGGCCAACGGAAAACTTTACGGCGCCGTAACCGCCCAGACCCTGGCGGACGAACTGGGTAAACAGGGCTTTCAAATTGAACGGAAAAGAATAGAGCTTCCCGGCAACAGCATTAAAAGTACCGGCCGGTACAAGGTAACGGTAAAACTTTACGAGAACGCGTCGGCCGAATGTTCCCTTACCGTGGAGGGCCAGGAGCTAAGAACGGAGACAAAAACTACGGGCCTTCTCCAGCGGGGAAGACGCCGGGGGGCATCCGGAGAAAGTCCCGCGGCCGAAACGCCGCCGGCCGCCGCCGGGGCCGGGACCGCGACCGAAACACCGGCCGCCGCCGCCGGGGCCGAAACGCCGCCGGCTGAAGCTGCGGCCGGGGCCGCGGTGGAGACATCGCCGGCCGCCGCCGGGGCCGCGGTGGAAACTCCGCCGGAACCGGAGAAGGCCGAAACCGGAGCGGCGGCGGACAGCTAAACCATGCCCCCGCTTAAAGATAAGGTTCCGCCCCATAACGAAGAGGCGGAACAGGCCGCGCTGGGGGCCATATTACTGGATAACGACGTCATAGACACGGCGCTGCAGTATATAAAACCGGAAGATTTTTATTCCAATGCCAACCGCAGGGTTTTCCAGGCGATCCTGAATCTAAACAACCAGGGCCGGCAAAAGGCGGATATTATTACCGTGGTGGCGGAACTGCGCCAGATGGGGGAACTGGACGCCGCCGGAGGGGCCGCCTATGTGGCCTCTTTAACCAATGTGGTTCCTTCCAGCAGTAACATAGATTATTATGCGCGGCTGGTCCAGGACTGTTCCTTAAGGCGGGCCCTGCTGAGGGTTTCCGCGGAAATAAATACCCGGTCCTTCGACGAATCCGTGGAATCCAGGGTGGTCCTGGAAGAAACCCAGCAGCAAATTTTTGAACTGGGGGAAAACAGGCAAACCCTTTCCTTTAAGAGCCCCCGGGACCTTATGCCCCGGGCCATAGAAATGATCGAAAACCTTTACCGGTCTAAAGAAGCCTATACGGGCATACCTTCGGGGTTTGACGATCTGGATGTCCAGACCTCGGGTTTTCAGAATTCCGAGCTGGTTATTATCGGGGCCCGGCCTTCGGTGGGAAAAACCGCCCTGGCCCTGACAATGGCGGCCCATATCTCCATCGAAAAAAAAATCCCCTCGGCGTTTTTTTCGCTGGAAATGTCCGATATGGCCCTGGTTTTGCGGCTTATTTCCTCCGAGGCCAGAATCGAATCGGAAAAGATACGGTCGGGCCTTTTGAAGCCCCAGGATTTTCAAAGTCTCTTGGACGCCGCGGGAAAAATTTACGACGCCCCTTTTTATATCGTGGACACTCCGGGGATAAAACTTTTGGATCTCCGGTCCCAGGCCCGGCGGCTCCGGTCCCAGCAGGGGGTGCGGATCATCTTTATTGATTATTTAACCTTGATTACCTCGGATAACCACAACCTGCCCCGGCATGAACAGATTGCGGAAATTTCCCGGTCCTTGAAAAGCCTGGCCCGGGAACTGGACATACCGGTGGTGGCCCTGTCCCAGCTTCGCCGGGATGCGGAAGGCAAGCGGCCTAACCTGTCGGATATCCGGGAATCGGGTTCTATAGAACAGGACGCGGATCTGGTGATTTTTCTTCACCGGGAACGGGAATCGGACGGGAAGTCCGGCAAGGAACACGACGGCAAAACGGAACTGATTATTGCCAAACAGCGCAACGGCCCGGTGGGAACCCTGGAAATTGTCTTCCTTCCCCGGTACGTACGTTTTGTCCCCTTTGCCAGGGACCGGCAATAGGGTTATAGTTATATAAAGGGAGAAAGTATGGCCTTTGTAGACGAATATGATTTTGACGTGCTAAGAAACGAATCGGAAAAGCTGGTTATTGAAGAACTGGAACAGCAGCTGGGCGCTTATACGAATACAATCTGCCGCTGCAATGAATGCGTGGTGGATATGGCCGCGGTGGCGCTGAATACGGTGCGGCCCCTGTACCGGGTTTCCCTTTTGGGGGCCCAATACGCCGCCCAGGCTATGAACGAAACGTCCTATGCAAAGTCGCTAAAGGACGCGGTTTCCCGGGCCATAGAGCGGGTTCGTAAAAACCCCTCCCACGATTAAAACCGGCTCTTCTATACCGATCGTGTTTTTGCTGCCGGCGGCGCAGGTTTTCGCCGCTTTTCCCTGTTTTTTGGATTTGCTTCGCGGGTCCTGCAAAATGCGCCGCGTTTTGCGGCGTTCTGTCGCGGTGTCCACGGATGATTTTACGGAGGTTGCGGATGAAACTGTCTAAAGAACAATACGGGGATCTGTATCTAAAGATGGTCCAAACCCGGACGTTTGAAGAGACCGCCGCCGGGTTTTTTGCGGAAGGAAAGGTCCATGGCACCGCCCACTTTTGTATAGGGGAAGAAGCCGCCGGGGTGGGGGTCTGCGGGGCCCTGGAAAAGGAAGACATGATCACCCAAACCCACCGGGGGCATAGCCAGGCCATAGGCAAGGGGATGGATATAAAAAGAATGATGGCCGAATTTCTGGGAAAAGAAACCGGTTACTGTAAGGGAAAGGGCGGCTGCATGCATATCGCCGATTTTTCCGTCGGAAGCCTGGGGGCCAACGGAATAGTCGGGGGGGGCATTCCCGTGGCTACCGGGGCGGCCCTGTCCCAGAAGTATTTTAAACGGCCCTACATTACCGTTAGTTTTTTCGGCGACGGGGCCTCCAACCAAGGGGCCTTCCATGAATCCCTGAACCTCGCGTCGGTATGGCGGCTTCCCCTTATATTTGTCTGTACCAACAATCTTTACGGCATGTCTACCCACATTAGTAAATCTATGAATATTCCGGATATTTCTATCCGGGCCGCATCCTACGGCATAAAGGGCCTTGCCCTGGACGGGAACGACGTGCTGGCGGTTTACGAGGAAACAAAAAAACTCCGGGAATATGTCCTGGCGGAAGGCCCGGCGCTGATGGTGCTGAACACCTACCGTTGGCTGGGTCATTCCAAGAGCGACGCCCAGGTGTACCGCAGCCAGGAGGAAGTGGAGGCCTGGAAGAAAAAATGCCCCATCAAACGTTACCGGGAATACCTTCTTGGGGAAAAGCTCTTTACCCAGGCGGAACTGGAAGATTATGACCGGCGGGCCCGGGAAGATATACGGGCCGCGGTGGACTTTGCCGCCGCGTCGCCGGAACTGCCCTTGGAACGGATCTTCGAGGATCTCTATGCGGCGGGGGATGTACGGAATCAGAAGCCCAAGCGGGGCTTTGTACTGTAGAGGGGATGTCATGCGTGAAATAAGCTATGCCCAGGCCCTTAGAGAGGCCATGTGCGAAGAAATGAGAAAGGATCCGCGGATAATTCTTATGGGCGAGGATGTGGGAATATACGGCGGCGCCTTTGGGGTTTCCCGGGGCATGATCCAGGAATTCGGGCCCGACCGGGTGCGGGATACGCCGATTTCGGAACTTGCCATCACCGGCTGCGCCGTGGGGGCCGCCATGACGGGGCTTCTTCCCATTGTGGAGATCATGTTCAGCGATTTTATCACCCTGGCCATGGAACCCCTGGTTAACCAGGCCGCGAAGAACCGCTTCCAGTTCGGGGGCCAGGGCTCGGTACCCATGGTGCTCCGGGCGCCGGAAGGATCGGGCACCGGCGCGGCGGAGCAGCACAGTCAAAGCCCCGAAGCCTGGCTTACCAATGTTCCGGGTCTTAAGGTGGTTGTTCCCTCCACCCCCTACGACGCCAAGGGGCTTTTAAAAGCTTCGATTTATGATCCGAATCCGGTGGTGTTCCTGGAACAAAAACTTCTGTATAAAACCACGGGACCGGTACCCGGGCCGGAAGAAGACTATACCGTTCCCCTGGGCACGGCGGATATAAAGCGCCCCGGGGGGGACCTTACAATCATAAGCTACGGCCGCATGGTTCCCCGGTGTGTAAAAGCGGCGGACGCCCTGGCCGGGACCAGGGGCTATGACGTCGAAGTGGTGGATGTCCGCACCCTGGTTCCTTTGGACACGGATACGCTGATACATTCGGTTAAAAAAACCCGGCGCTGCCTGGTGGTTTACGAGGCCCCCCAGACCGGCGGATTTGGCGCGGAACTTGCCGCGTGTATCGCCGGGGGCGACGCGTTTTTCCACCTGGACGCCCCGGTCCGCCGGCTTGGGGGGCTGGATGTACCGGTTCCCTACAATCCCCGCCTGGAAGCCCGGGTGGTTCCTACGGAAGAAGAAATCACCGCCGCCATTGAATCGTTTTTCGAAGGAAACACTGATTTATTCAATGGACGTGTTCAATAACCCGGTTAGTTATTGAACACGTCTTGCAAAATACCCCGCATTTTGCTGTTTTTTAGCGGTTCTTGTTTAAAACCTGAGGTTTTTAAACAACTCTAATTGAGAATTCGCCGGCTGCGTTGGCGCAATCAGCCTGCTTTAATGTGGTATTTGCGCAATGAACAAATACACAGGGAAACGCGATTGGCAGCATGTAACCGGCGTTTTCTTGACTCCGCGCCGGTAAAACCCGGTATTGAAAGGGCCGGCGTTTTTTGGTTGATTTAGCGCCGCCGTTGGTGTATTGTTTCTAAGCAAGCGCTGATGGACTCTATGTAATCAGAGGTTCCCTAAGGAACCGCTTATTCCTTGACCTCTAGAAGGCCCTGTGGAGGGGGATTTCTTTACCGGTGAATTAACCGGATTTACAGATAATCGGTTTAACGGATGAGGCACAAATGACGAAAAAAACGACCCTGGCGGCGCCTTCCCTGCTGTCGGCAAATTTCGGCGCCCTGGCCGAAGCGGTGATGTCGATAGAAGAATCCGGCGCGGACTGGATCCACGTGGATGTGATGGACGGCCACTTTGCCCCCAATTTAAGCTTTGGCCCCAAGACGGTGGCGGATTTAAAACCCCTGACAAAACTACCCATGGACTGTCACCTGATGGTGGATAATCCCCAGGATTATGTCGAAAGCTTTGCCTCGGCGGGGGCCGATTTTTTTACGTTCCATGTGGAGGCCGCGGTACATTCAAACCGGATTATCCAGCGTATCCGGGCCGCGGGAATGAAACCGGGGATATGCCTGGTTCCCGGAACTCCGGTGCATTCCCTGGACGAGATCTTCGGTGATTTGGACCTGATTCTGGTATTAACGGTAAACCCCGGTTTCGGGGGTCAGAAGATAATAGACCCCTGCCTGGAAAAGATTGTAAAACTTGCGGCCCTTAGGGCGGAGGGGGGATATTCCTACCTGATTTCTGTGGATGGGGGGATCACCGTAGAAAACGCCGGTCCGGTGATTGAAAAAGGGGCCGATGTGATCGTCGCGGGGAATACGTTTTTTGGGGTGGAAAGAGAAAAACGAAAAGGGGTGGTAAAAAAACTCAAGGGGCTTTAGGGAATATCCGCGGGATACGATCAGATCCGCCTCCCCCACTGCTTCGGGTCCGTAAAACCCCGGCTTGCGCCGCCGCTTATCGCGCCCTGTTTTTGGCGGCGCCAATGCCGGGTTTGCCGTCCCCGCAAAAACCGTACAGGCCCCTTTGGGACGGGTTTTTTAGTTCCGCCAAAACCAGAACAGGGTTGGCTTCATACCCGGTCCTACTTTAGCTCCTCGGGGCGGAGCAGATTCTGAAGGGAGCAATAGCTTTTTATTCGCAGGGACGCGAAGGGATCGGCCTTAGGATTTTTCTTATAGTCCTGGAGGGTTTTTTCATAGAGGTGCAGGGGGGTCTTCATAACCGCCACTTCGTTGTCCTTAATTCCGTGGATGTGGAATTCCAGGGCTTCTGCGGTCTTTGCATTGTACCAGACGCTTATTTCGTTTTCCGGGTACGCTTCGTCGGCCTTTATAAAGAGATAGTATTTTAAAGCCTCCAGGGCCTCTACGGAAAGGCCGTCCCTGATAATGGCGATCCGTTCCGCCATTTCCGGATAGGAAATAACCGTTTCTTTTTCCGGGGCGGCGTTTTTTTGTTCCTGCCGGCGGTAAAATTCGCCCCGGTCAAGTTCCGGCAGCACTTCCAGTACAAGCCCCCTGCTGGGCCAGTTAAGGGTCAGGGGAAATTCGGGCTTATGTTTTTTACCGCAGCTGGTACAGATAAAATTCATAAAATTCCCCGCCAGAATGTCCTCTATGTACTGGGGATCCGTATCAAGGTTAATTTCCTGCGGCACATCCACGGTAAAGGTGTTGTCGCAAAAACAGGGAATTTTATGACGCATTTTGTACTCCTTATTCTTTATAAGCAACGCCCAATTAAACTATTGGCCGGTAAAGAAAAGAATATCGTTAAAGATTCCAAAGATCATAAGGCCCACGATAATTACCATTCCGATGGTTTGAAAGGCAGAAACCGCCCTGGGGTTAAGGGGCCGCCGCCGGATCAATTCCACTAAAAAAAGAACGATAAGGCCCCCGTCGAGGATCGGCACGGGAAGAAGATTCATCAGGCACAGGGCGATAGATATAAGGGCAAGAAAGTTAAGGGCCGAGCTAAAACCTGTTCCCACGCTTTCTTCAAACCCTTCCGCGGCGATATCCCCCAACATATAGGTTATCCGGGCGGGTCCCGATACCGATTCGGTTAGGTCCACGCCTTTTTTAAACAGAAGCCCCAGGCTTTTGGCGGATACGGCAAATATTTTAAGGGCCTCCGCTCCGCCCTTGGCAAAGGCCCTGGGCGGGGAAAGGGCCGGGGTCTTATATTGAACAACCGGGTATTCAATGCCCAGGTTGGGAAGATCCTGAAGATACTCGACGCCGGAAAGGGTAACGGTGTTGACGGCGCCGTTCCGCCGGTATTCCACCGGAATTTCCGCGGGCCGCCGGTCTTTAAAAATACGGTGCAGGGCCACCGTATAGGGAAAGTCCTCTCCGTCGACGCGGAGGATCCTGTCCCCCGGCATAAGGCCCGCCTTTTCAGCGGGGCCTCCCGGTTCCAGGGCCCTTACGATAGGATCCGCCCAATAGTAGACGCCGATTTTTCCCGCGCCGGTTTTGTCCAGACCGGGATGCACCACCGCCGTAACCGTGGCGCCGTTTCGCAGCACCGTTACCGGCAGATCCTGATCAGGATTAAGGGCTATGTTTTCCTGGATGTCCCGGTAGTTGTGGATCTCCCGGCCCTTGATTTCTATGATTCGGTCTCCGGTCTGCAGCCCCCCCTGATCCGAAGGATAGGACCGGCCGTCCAGATCCGCCAAAAGGACGATTTTGTTTTCCACGGTTTTTATTTCAATGCCCCGGCCCCAGAGCGCCGACAGTACAAATACCGCAAAGACAAAATTAAAAAAGGGGCCGGCAAAGGCTACCAGAATACGCTGCCAGGGTCTGGCGCTGAAAAAGGATCCCCTGGAGGGTTCCAGGGCATTTTTACTGTTTTCCCACGCTTCCTGGAAGTCGTTTTCTCCCTTCATTTTGCAGTATCCCCCCACGGGGAACATGCCCAGACGGTATTCTACCGCCCCGATCTTTTTTCGCAGAACGGGCTTTCCCCAGCCTATGGAAAAGGCTTCCACCTCAATACCGGAGAGCCGTGCAACGATAAAGTGTCCCAGTTCGTGAATCAGGACCACTATGCCCAGGCCGACTATGCCCAGCGCCACTTTAACAACAATCATCATACATCCTAAACTTTAAAACTTAGGGCTAAAAAAAGAAACGGTACAACACATAAAAAACCGGCGCCGAAAGGGCCACGGAATCGGTACAGTCCAGAACGCCCCCCCTGCCGGGAATAATGTTTCCCGAATCTTTTAAACCACAACTGCGTTTTATGGCGGATTCCGCCAAATCCCCCAGGGCCACGGCGATACCGGAAAAAAAGCCCAGGAGCATCGCCGAAGGAAGGGCCGGTATCTGATCGGCCGCAAATGAGCCGGGCAGCAGCCGGGCCATCAAAACGCAGATCCCCATGGACGCGGCTTGTCCGCCTATAAACCCTGCGAGGCTTTTATTAGGGCTTACCACAAAAAGGTTCCGGTTGTTTTTACCGAAAAGCAGGCCCGTAACCCAGGCCAAAGAATCATTGGCCGCCGTGGCCAGTACAAATGTAAGGATCACCGCGGTGGAATGTTCCAGAGTGGACATGGTGATTATCCAGCCTAAAAGAAGGCCCGGGTATATCATTACCGAGAACCCCGCGGCCAAGCGGCTTGCGACCTGGGAAAAATCCTCCCGGTGGTAAAAAATTTCCGACACAAGAAGCCAGGACGCCCCGATGATAAAGAGGGACTGGGTAATCTGGCTGTTGGTGTCGAAACTTACGATAAAGGTCATGGACAGGGGGCTTAGGGAGCCGAGGATCGCCGTTTCCGGAATATATACCGGAAAACCCTTAAGCTTAAGCATCCGGGCAAATTCCACCGCCCCCAAAGAGCTGGCAAGGATAATAAGGATATTCAGCGCCAGGTGGTTATACCCGGGAAGAAAGACGATAAGCGCCACCATTACCGGCAGGCCGATAAAAAAAATAAGAAGCCGCTGGATTAGCTTTTTCACCGTGTTATACCGCCGAATTTACGCTCCCGTTTTTGGTAATCCTCCAGGGCAAGGCGCAGTTCCTGTTCGGTCCAATCCGGCCACAGTACCGGAGAAACATAATATTCCGCATAGGCCCCCTCCCAAAGCAGGAAGTTACTGACCCGGAATTCTCCGGCGCTTCTGATAATCAAATCCGGATCCGGCACATCGGGATTATCTAAAAACGCGGCGAAGGTTTCTTCGGTAATTGCCGGCAGTTCCGCGCCCGACCGGACGGCCCGGTTTAGGGCCCGGATTATTTCATCCCGCCCGCCGTAGTTAAGGGCCAGAATCACCTGGAGTCCGTCCCAATCCCGGGTTATTTTACAGACCTCCCTTAATTCCCCGGCGATCTGCGGGGGAAGGCCCGCCAGATCCCCGGCATGGCGAAGCCGTATATGGTTTTCCCGGTAAAACGCCAGTTCCGCCCGTAAATACTGTTTTACCAGGCCCATGATAAACCCCACCTCTTCCGCGGCGCGTTTCCAGTTTTCCGTGGAAAAGACATATAGAGTTAAATACCGTATTCCCATATCGCTGGCCGCCTTTACAATACGTTTAGCGGCCTTAAGCCCCTCCAGGTGCCCCAGGGTTCTTCGCTCTTTTCTGGCCTGCGCCCATCTGCCGTTCCCGTCCATGATTATTCCCACATGGAGGGGGATCAGACTTCCCTGATCTCCGATGTTTTTTCCTCCAATATTTTATCGATCTGTTTAATGTACGAGTCGGTGAGCTTTTGAAGGTCCCCGGAATACTTGCCCTCTTCGTCTTCGGTAAGCTCCTTGTCCTTAAGCTGTTTTTTAAGTTCCTCGTTGCCGTCCCGGCGGATATTTCGTATGGCCACCCGGTTTTGTTCGGCCTGGACCTTGGCCTGGCGTTCCAGGTCCTTCCTCCGTTCCCCCGTTAGGGGGGGGATGGCGATGCGGATTATTTTTCCGTCATTCGACGGATTTAAGGAAAGTTCCGAGGTCCGGACGGCCTTTTCTATTTCTCCGATAAGGCTTTTGTCCCAGGGCTGGATCACCACCAGCCGGGCCTCGGGGGCGGAAATGGTGGCCGCCTGATTCAGGGGCGTTTTTTCACCATAGTAATCAAACCGGATTTTGTCAAAGAGGGAAGGGGAGGCCCGGCCGGTCCGCAGGGCCGCGTAATCTTCCCGCAGGCCGGCCAGGGTCTTTTTCATCCGCTCTTCACAGGCCGCTATGGTACTATGCATCGCCGGAACCTACCTTGTAATACACGTAGTCGGAAATAGCCAGCGTGGCGCCGGTTTTCTTTCCCGCCTCTTCCAAAGCCCGGGCGACGCTGATTTTTTCGTCCTTGACGTAGCCCTGATCGAGAAGGCATATCTCTTTTAAGAATTTGTTTACCTTGCCCTTAAGGATATTTTCCGTTACCGCGGCCGGTTTGTCTTTAAAAGAATCGTCCCCTTCCATTTGTTTGCGGAAGATGCCTTCCTGTTCCTTAAGCCATGCCGGATCCACTTTGTCCCGGGAAATAACCAGGGGGTTAAAGGCCGCAATGTGCAGGGCAAGGTTAAAGGCAAAGGATTTAAATTCCTCCTCCGTAAAGATCTCCGGTTTATCCGAAGCGATTTTTACCACCACCCCAATGGCCCCGTCCCCGTGGATATAGTGGGTTAGGTATTCATTGGGGGCCGCCGTAAGGGTCCTAAGGCGTTTAAGGGTCATGTTTTCGCGGATCTTCGTCGCCAGTTCCGTAACCATGCCCTGAAGTTCCTCGTGGGGCTGTGAATATCCTTTTTCCAGGGCCCGTTCCGTAAGCGCCGCCCCCAGGCTGATAAAGTCCGGGCTCCGGGCTACAAAGTCCGTTTCCGAGGCTATTTCCGCCAGCACCGCCTTGGACTGCGCCGCCTTAATAAAGATCTTTCCCTCGTTGGCGGCCTTGCCGGCCCGTTTTTCCACCGCCGCCAGGCCCTTTTCTTTAAGGATCTTCTCGGCGGCGGCAAAATCGCCGCCGCCGGCAACCAGGGCATTCTTACATTCCATCATTCCCGCCCCGGTTTTTTCCCGAAGCCTTTTAACGTCCGCTGCAGTAACTTCAGCCATTTGTCCATAAACTCCTATTTAGATTTTTCTTCGTACACCTTGTCCATATCCACGGGAAGATCGTCTTCCTCGTCTCCCGGGGGGGCTTCTTCTTTTTTTGCCTCCGTTTCGGTGGCGTAAGATTCTATGTCGATTTCCCGGTCCTCTTCTTTTACGGATACATCGTTCATCAGCTCTTCCATGTCCTCGTCTTCATCCCCCAGGGTTTCAATAATTTTAAGCCCCGCCTCATTGTCCGCCTCTACCACGGCGTTGGCGATAATCTGGGTAAAAAGCGTAATGGCCCTAATGGCGTCGTCGTTGCCGGGAATGGGATAGTTTATGCCCTCGGGGTTGCAGTTGGTATCCACCACCGCCACAATGGGTATGCCCATGCGCTTGGCTTCTTTTACCGCGATAAATTCTTTTCTGGTATCGATAATAAAGAGGATCCCGGGATGCTCTTTCATCTCTTTAATGCCCGCCAGGTTTTTTTGAAGCTGGGCCCGTTCCTGTCCCAGGGCGGCAATTTCTTTCTTTGTCAGGTTTTCAAAAGAGCCGTCCACTTCCATCTTTTCCAGTTTTTTTAGACGGAGCAGGGATTTTTTTATGGTAACAAAGTTGGTAAGCATGCCGCCCAGCCAGCGGTTGTTTACATAGAACATGCCGCAGCGTTCCGCTTCTTTTTGAATGGCGTGCTGGGCCTGTTTTTTGGTACCCACAAAGAGTACGGTCTTTCCCGCCGCCACGGTTTTTCGCACCGCCTCGTAGGCGTCCTTGATAGACTGGATTGTTTTTTGCAGATCGATGATGTGAATTCCGTTCCGTTCCGCGAAGATGTATTTTTTCATCCGCGGATCCCATCGTTTTACCTGATGACCGAAGTGAACCCCCGATTCAAGCAGGCTTTTCATGGTGACTACTGCCACGTTTTCCTCCTGGACCTGGCCCGGACCGTCTTGCGGCGGGAACTGCCTAAGGTTAAAAACTTGTTCGGCGGCCCCTGTACGCACGGCTCTGCGGCCGGTAAACCTTCTCTATATCTCTTCCGGCATGATTAGCCGGAAGGAAGTTGCCGCGGCGTGTTACGCCGGGTTTAAACGGCGTATTGGTAGCCGTTGTCCAGGAGCATAGCATAAAATTCATGCATGGGCAAGCCCACCACGGCGCTGTAGGATCCGCTGATGGAAGAGATAAAACATCCCCCCAGTCCCTGAATTTTGTAGGACCCGGCAACCCCCTGCCATTCCCCGGTATTGATATACCATTCAATCTCCCGTTCCGACAGGGGTACAAAACTTACCCGGGATTCCACGGTCCGGCAGTCGGTGGCCTGGGTCTTCCCCTTAAAGAGGGCCACGGAGGTGGAAACTTTGTGCTCCCGGCCCTGAAGTTTTTCCAGCATGGTCCTGGCTTCGCCCCGGTCGCGGGGCTTTCCCAGCAATTCCCGGTTAATCGAAATTATTGTATCGGCGCCGCAAATCCACTGGGGAATGCGCCCCTTAAGCTGTTCGAGGATGCTGTTGATCTTCTTTAACGCCATATACCGGGTGTACTCTTTTGAACTTTGTCCAGGCTTCGGCGTTTCTTCCACCCGGGAAGGCATAATATTAAACGGAAGCCCCAGCAGTTTAAAATATTCCTGCCTTCTCGGAGAACTAGAAGCTAAAACAATAGGCTCCACTTCTTACATCCACCAGATTTTTTTAAGACCCCGGGCTTGTCGTTTAGAATAAAACTTCTAAAGGGAACGGGGCTGCCCGAAACGTTAAAAAACCTTATTCGGACGGCTTCTTTAGTGCGGCATTTGCAAAGGTTTCAACGAAACAGAAGCAAATGCGGGGGATATCCGGAAACTAACAAACTTCCCGGACATCCCCGTTCCCTAAACAACAATTTTTGAGAGATACAGGACTCGAACCTGCCACCTTCAGCTCCGGAGGCTGACGCTCTATCCAGATGAGCTAATCTCTCGTGCCTTACAGCATATAGGGCCCGCAAGGGGCTGTCAAGGCAAAAGGCGGGGGCGTTTGTTCGCGATCTCTTTTTGCGCCCTTAAGAGTCCTTCTTCGGCGCCCGTTTTAGGGTTTTGGAATTCCCCCCCCGCGCCTTGATGGGGCTGTAGATTGTTTCGTTAAAGAGCAGTTTAAAAGCGTCCCGGGCGCTGTCGATAAAATCCGCTTCGATGGACGAGCGGATATCCTTGTCCAGTTCTGCCCAGTCTTCCCGGTTTTCGGCGGGTAACAATACCCTGTCCATGCCGCTCCGGACGGCCGCCAGGATCTTTTCTTTAAGGCCCCCCACGGGAAGGATCCGGCCCGTCAGGGTCAATTCCCCGGTCATCACGATCCCCGCCCGGGGCGCTTTGCCGCAGAGGGTGGAAAGCAGGGACGCGGCCAGGGTAATGCCCGCCGAAGGCCCGTCTTTGGGGATCGCCCCCTCGGGTATGTGAATGTGAAAATCCGTTTTACCGATGTCCTTTACCAAGAACCGGAAGCCCCTTTGCTCGCTGCGCAGGTACGAGAGGGCCGTCCGGGCGCTTTCTTTCATCACATCTCCCAGGTTTCCCGTGATTATTAATTCCCCGTTTCCTTCGTAGCTTTTGGTTTCCACCGGCAGTATGGCGCCCCCGGTTTCGGTCCAGGCAAGGCCGTAGGCAACCCCCACCCGTTCTTCTTTAATAAGGGCCAGGTCCTGTTTGTATTTGCGGCGGCCCAGCAGTTTTTCCAGGTCTCCGGGTTTAACGGTTTTTTTGTAGTTGTTTATAGTTTTGGGCGCCGGAATTTCACCGGCGATATAGCCGTTTTCCACCGCCCGGCGGGCCAGCTTTCTGGCGCACCGGGCTATTTCCCGTTCAAGCCCCCGGACCCCCGATTCCATGGTCCAGTGGCGGATGATCCGCAGAATAGCGTCGTCTTCAAACCGTATTGCGGCGTTTCCTAATCCGTTTTCGTCCAGTTGCTTGGGAATTAAAAAGCGCTTGGCGATGGCAAGTTTTTCCCGCTCTCCATAGCCGGGTATTTCGATAAGCTCCATCCGGTCCAGCAGGGGAAAGGGGACGGTATGGAGGGAATTGGCCGTGGCGATGAACAGAACCCGGGATAGATCGTAGGGGACCTCAAGGTAATGATCGGTAAAGGTGTTGTTCTGTTCCGGATCCAGTACTTCCAACAGCGCCGAGGCGGGATCCCCCCGGAAATCGCTGGAAAGTTTATCAATTTCGTCGAGTAAAAAAACCGGGTTCACCGTTTCGGCCCGGCGCATGGACTGGATGATCTTTCCCGGCAGGGCCCCCACGTAGGTCTTTCGATGCCCCCGGATTTCCGCCTCGTCCCTAAGGCCCCCAAGGGAGATTCGCACAAAACGCCGGTTCAGGGCCCGGGCCACGGATTTGCCCAGGCTTGTTTTTCCCGTTCCCGGGGGGCCCACAAAACAGAGGATCGGCCCCTTTAGGGGCCTGCTTTCTCCCCCCGACAATTCCCGGACGGCGATAAATTCCAGGATCCGCTCTTTGGCCTTTTCCATGCCGTAGTGATCCGCCTCCAAGATCCTTTCCGCCGCCGCCAGAATTTCGGCCCCCCGGGATCCTTCGTCCTTGGCCGCGGCCAAGGCCGCTGCCAAGGACGCGGCCTTAGCCGGTTCTTCCCGGCCCCCGTCCGGCATTTCCGGGGACGAGGCAAAATCACCGGCGCCCTTCCACGGAAGGTCCGCGATCCATTCAAGGTAGCCCCGGAGGACCCCCGCTTCCGGAGAAAGGGGCTGAAGTTTCCTGAGCCGGGCGAGTTCTTTTCCGGTTTTAAGGAGCACCTCTTCTCCCGGGTCCCGGTCCCGAATCGCCTTTTCCAGTTCCGCAAATTCATCCTGCCCCCGGCCGTTTCCCAATTCTTTGTTGATTTCCCGAAGCTGTTCTTGCAGGATAAATTCCCGGTGGTTTTTTTCCATCCGGTTCCGGACCTTTACAGAAATGTTTTTTTGAATACCCAGGATTTCGTTTTCCAGTTCCAGGGTCTCCAGCATAAATTCCAGCCGCCGGTCCGTGTCCGTGTGGTCCAGCAGCATTACCTTTTTGTCGGTTTTAACAGCCAGGGCATTGGCGATAATATTACACAGATATTCAGGATCGTCGGTTTTATCGGTCATCGACAAGGTTTCCGTGCCTACCCGCCGTGAATATTCCGCATAGCGGATAAAGGCCTTTTGTACGGACCGGATCAGGGCAAGCCGCTGCGGGCCCGGGGCCTTTGTTTCTTCCGGTAATTCCAGGGGCGCCACCGTTACCCTGGCGCAGGGTCCATTCCTGGTTAAGGACAGAAGCCTGCCCCGGTATTCACCGTGGAACACCGCCCGGCAGCTTCCGTCGGGAAGTTTTAGGTGCTGAACCATCCTAACCACGGCGCCCAGGCCGTACAGTACCGGCAGATCCGGCGTTTCCACCGGAGCCGGGGGAGAGACTTTAAAGGGAACGGCAAAGAACCGTGTATTGTTTTTCCCCGCGGCTTCAATGGCATTTATCCCCGCCTTATAGCTTATGTACAGGGGGACGATGGTTTGGGGAAAGATAACCAGTTCGCGAAGGGGAAGGAGGGGAAATTCCTCGCTTTTCTGCCTGCCGGTTATGGCGGACAGGAGTTTTGAAACACCTTCATACTTCATGCACTTTTCTGGACCGGAAGGATTTCGGGGCTTTCGGCCTTTTCTACCGTATCCTGGGTGATAATAACCTGCTTGCTTCCTTCCATGGAGGGTATTTCAAACATAATGTCCGTCATAAGCCGTTCCACAATGGCCCGCAGCCCCCGGGCGCCGGTTTTTTGTGTAATCGCCGTACTGGCGATGGCGTTGATCGCCCCGTCGGTGAATTCCAGCTTTACATTGTCCATGGCAAGGGACGCCTGGTACTGCTTTACGATGGCGTTTTTGGGCTCCGTGATGATCCGTTTTAAATCTTCCAGCTTTAGTTCTTCCAGGCTTACGACGATGGGAAGGCGCCCGATAAATTCGGGGATCATGCCAAAGTGGATAAGATCATCCGGGTGGAGCTTCGCGTAGAGCTCCCGCAGGCTCTGTTCCCTGTTGTCCTTTACATCCATGCCAAAGCCCATGGGATGCTGGACCACCCGTTTTTCTATGTACTTATCCAGCCCCACAAAGGCTCCGCCGCAGATAAAAAGTATATTGGTGGTGTCGATGCGGATCATCTCCTGGTTAGGATGCTTCCGCCCCCCCTGGGGGGGCACCGAGGCGATGGTTCCTTCTATGATTTTAAGCAGGGCCTGCTGGACCCCTTCTCCGGATACGTCCCTGGTAATAGAAACGTTTTCTCCCTTCCGGGCTATTTTGTCGATTTCGTCGATGTAGACGATTCCCCGCTCTGCCGAAGCAATATTCCCCCCGGCATTTTGTATAAGTTTTAGAAGGATGTTTTCCACGTCCTCGCCCACGTAGCCCGCCTCTGTCAGGGTGGTGGCGTCCACAATGGCGAAGGGAACTTTAAGTTTTTTTGCCAGGGTCTTGGCCAGCAGGGTTTTACCCGTTCCCGTGGGGCCGATTAGAAGGACATTGGACTTTTCGATTTCCACGTCGTTGGGATCCTTTACGGGATTGGCAATGCGCTTGTAATGGTTGTACACCGCCACCGAAAGGGCCTTCTTCGCCTCGTCCTGGCCTATGATAAAAAGATCCAGGTATTTTTTTATTTCCTTGGGGGTGGGGATATCCCCTGTAAACTGGGCGGTAAGATCCTGTTCTTCGTCAGAAAGGATCTTCCGGCAGACCTCCACGCATTCGTCGCAGATAAACACATCGTTGGGGCCCGCGATAAGCCGCCGGGCCATGTCGGCGCTTTTTCCGCAGAAAGAACAGGATCGTTCCCCGTTACCGTAACCGTTACGCAGTCGCGCCATGTTTTTCCCTCATTAAGACCTTGTCCGCCATTCCGTAGCTTACCGCTTCCTCGGCGGACATATAAAAGTCCCGTTCCATGTCAAGGGCAATCTGCTGCGGATCCCTGCCGGTGTGGCGGGCAAAAATGTCAATGGTGATCTTTTTTAACCGCAGGATCTCCCGGGCCTGGATGCCTATGTCGGCGGCCTGGCCCTGGGCGCCCCCCCAGGGCTGGTGTATTAAGACCCGGGAAGAAGGCAGGACCAGCCGTTTTCCCGGGGACCCGGAACAGAGGATCAGGGCCGCCATGCTGGCGGCCTGGCCCAGACATATGGTCTGGACGCTGGATTTTACATGTTGAATCGTGTCGTAGATGGCAAGCCCCGCGGTAACCGAGCCCCCGGGAGAATTAATGTACAGGTTAATGTCCTTTTCCGTATTCTGACCGTCCAGGAAAAGAAGCTGGGCCACCACCAGATCGGCGGTAAGGTCCATAATATCCCCGTCAAGAAAAACGATCCTATCCGAAAGAAGCCTGGAATAAATATCATAAAACCGTTCGCCCATGCCGGTTTGTTCAAATACATGAGGAAGGATGTTGCTCATAGCCGCTCCCGCGGACCTTTCCGGGCCAGGCCCACAATCCGGAACAAAACTGCCGTTCCGGGGCTTGACGAAAAAAGGCCCTTTATTCAAAGCCGTCCTTGAAAAAAAAATTAAAAACCTTTGTTGGACAGCTTCTTTGTAGTTTATTCCTTATTTCCCATAAGGTCTAGGTATGTCCTCTTTTTTCCCTTCTTAATCTTATTTTCCGCGATAAGCAGGTCAAAAAGCTTGCGTTCCTTAATATCTTCTTTCAGGTACTCCCGCACCTGTTCCTGTTTGTAGTACTGTTCAAAATCCCCGGGAGAGTCGGGAAGAGCCGCCCGCCTTTTAATTTCCTCATCCAGGTCCTGTTCCGACGCCTCCAGTTTGAGTTCTTCCATCAAGGTTTCCACGATAAGCCTGGTTTTTAGGGCCCGTTCCGCCTCGGGCCTCCATTCTTCCCGCATTTTCTGCGGATCCTGGCCTGTTTTTGCCAGATTATCCATAAGCTCGTTCTGGTTGATATTAAAGCGCCGGGCAAGGTTTTTGAACCGGGAATCCAGTTCCAGCCGGACCATGGATTCGGGAAGACCGATGGAGGTGGTTTCCAGGATCTTTTCCAAGATCCTGGAAACGGTAATTTCCCGGATTCGGCCGTCCAGGGACCTGCCAAGCCGTTCCCGAATGCTGTTTTTAAGGTCCCCCAGGGTCTGGTATTTTTCGTCTACGTCCTGGGCAAGTTCGTCGTTTAAATCCGGCAGTTTTTTTTCTTTCAGGGCCCTAAGGACAACCCGGACGGTAAGGGTTTTCCCCGCCAAATCCTTATAGGGGTAGGTGTCGGGAAAGGTTTTGGTAATATCCCTGGTTTCGTCCTTTTTCATGCCGATAAGCTGTTCATCAAACTGGTATATGTTGTAGCCGCTTCCCAGGGTAAACACAAAATCCTGCCGTTCGGTTCCCGGAACGGGGCCGCCGTCCCGAAGCTCGCAGTAGTCCACGGTAACCACGTCTCCTGCGGCGGCGCCGTCCCCCTCATCCCGGTCCAGCACAATGGAGGATCGGTCCCGAATATCTTCCAGTTCCCGGGCTATGTCTTCTTCGCTTACCGCCGCCGACGGTACTTCTACTTCCAGGCCCTTCCAGGGACCGGGGGTAAATTGGGGAAGGACATCGTACACAATGGAAAAACAAAGGTCGCTGTCAAAGTCCAGCGCCGGTTCGTCCTCCAGCCGGGGATCGGCGTAGGGAAGGGGTTTGTTTTCCCGGGGAATGTCGTCGCCGGCAAAAACTTCCTGCACGGTCTTGCCTATGATCTTTCCCAGGACTTCCTGTTGAAAGGCGGCGCCGAATTTCCGTTCGAGTATATCCCGGGGAACCTTTCCCCTGCGAAAGCCGGGAATGGCGGAAGATTTAACGTATTCGTCCAGCAATTCATCGTACTGGGAACGGACGTCTTCCTTGTTTACCCTTAGGGTCATCCTAAGCGATGAATTTTCCAGCCGGGTTATTTCTTTGTTTATGGCCACCGTATTCCTCGTGTAAATTGGGTTCCCTCGTATGTATGCGAGAGAGGGGACTCGGACCCCTATGCCAAAGGCACCAGATCCTAAGTCTGGCGTGTCTACCAGTTTCACCACTCTCGCCGGTTTAACCGCATGACAATAAAGGAATATACCCCATCGAGGGGGCTTTGTCAATTACACGGACGGTCGCGGAAACCCCTGCGGGGTATTTCCGGCGGTGAAAGAATGCGGGCTTCTCTTTTTTTTGCAAACCGTTTAAGCAGGATCGTAAGTTCTTCGTTGTTCCGGGCTTTTTGAACGCGGCGTATATACCGGTTGTTTTCTTCCGGCATGAAGGGATCCTTGTTTATTCCCGCGGCTGTCCGGGAAAGCAGTACGATAAGTTCCACCGCCCGGTACCGGGTAAGGTGTAATTTACCGGGGCCGGATCTGCGAAAGGAGGATAAAAGCCCGTCCAGGATCCTTTTGGCGGCATTCGCGTCCCTCCGGCGCAGGGCCGTTAAAAAAACCCGCTCCCTGTCCAGGGGGCGGTACACATAACTTTGGGACGGCGCTTCTTTTACAAATTTAAGGTATTTTTTGTATCGACGCGGCGGCGGGAATTTCCGGCGCATGGTCTTGACCTGGGCTTTACACGATTTTTCCGGCTCCGCCACCAGGTACAGGACTTCGTTCTTTTTTACCACTGCCTTTAAACACTAATAAGAGAAAATTACGCGTACCACACCCAAATGGAAAAAATACGGCATAGGGAACCTGTTCAATAACCCGGCTGCTTATGGAACAGGTCTTTGCAAAATGTTCCGCATTTTGCTGTTTTTAAACAACCCTGTTTTTTTTAAGGGGCCGGGGGGCAAAGATTTTTGCGCCCTTGTCCGTATTGTGCTCCACGCTGTTGACAGATTTTTATAAATAGCGAAAAATAAGTATAGAAACTAATTAAAAAAACGGAGGCTGCAAAGTAATTCAATGCAGTATAGAATCTTCGGAAAACCACCGGTATTGAATAAAAACAAAAAACCGCCCGTCCCTCTGCCGCCGGCGCTGCCGGGTGAATTTCTGCAACGGGAACGGGTGGATGCTATTTTGGAACATTGCCAAAAAAGTTTTGTAACTATTATAACCGCCGGGGAAGGATACGGTAAAACCTATGCGGTATCTTCTTTTCTGCTTAAAAAGCCGGAACAGACGATATGGGTGCAGCTTTCTGCGCGGGATAATCATCCCGGACATTTTTGGGAAAACATTTCTAAATCCATCGGGCTAATTGATCACCGGGTAGGCAAAAGCATGGTGGAAATGGGTTTTCCCGATACGGGCAGAATGATTTATCATCATCTTGCGGTGCTGGAAAGGGAGATGATCGCCGGAAAAAACTATGTCATGGTTTTTGACGACTTTCATATGATCCAGGCAAAACCGGTTTGGGAATTTATGGAGCGGATTCTGGCGGTTCCCATTTCCCATTACCGGTTTATTTTTATTTGCCGGCACGAACCGGCTTTTAATACCGTTCCGATTCTGTCCAAGGGCAACCTTATCCGGGTAGGGGCCGATGAACTGCGGTTTAATGAAATGGAAATAGAAGCGTTATTTCGCCAAAGAAAGATCCTTCTTACCGAGCAGGAACTGCGGGACATTCACCATGACACCGAGGGCTGGGCCCTGGCGGTAAATTTTCTTGCGGGGGAAATGGAAAAATATAAAAAGCCGTATACCCGGGGCCTGCTTAACACCGGCATGGTCCGGGACCTGGTGGATACCGCCTATCAAAAAATGGACGGCGGTGTTAAAAAATTTTTGATTGAACTTTCCCTGCTTGAACGGTGGCCCCGGGATTTATTGGAACTATTGGCGCCCCGGAAGATGGTGATCGAAGAAATGGAAAAATTCAGTTCCCTGATTTGGTTTGACAGCTACTTGAACGGATACCGCATCCACAGGATTTTTCTGGATTATCTGCAGAAAAAGCAAAAGGAACTGGCCGGCGAGGAGCTTAAAGAAAAATCCGTGCGGATTGCCGAATGGTGCGTGCAAAACGGCCTTTACACCGACGCGGCTATCCACCTGGCCCGGGCCCGCAGCTACCAGGGGCTGGTGGATCTTGTTTCCCTTTTTCCCCGGATCATGACACGGACCACCGCGTCTTCTTTGCTGGACATTCTTACCGACCTGTATACCGCCCCGGACCGGGACGAAGCGGACGGGAATTTTCTTATCCTTAGGTACGTTGTAAGACCCCAGCTGCTTCTTAACCTGGGGCGTTTTGACGATTCCACCGCGGAATTAAAAGAAGCCATCGCGTATTTCGAAACCCTGCCGCCAAGCCCCCTAAGTTCCCATATCCTTTCGGAATGTTACACCGGCCTGGGAAGCCTTTCGCTTATTCTGTGCCGTTATACCCGGAATTATTTTGGGGTAGATAATTATATCCGGGCAAATTATTACCACATGCGTAATCCCTGGGAAGGGGGAGGGCGTGTGGCCAAAACCAGCATACTTTCCTATGTAAGCCAAGTTCCGCATCCCCTGGAACCCGGAGAATTTGAAGGGGCCCTTCAGGCCTTTGCCGCGGCGGTTCCCCATGCGGCCAATGTACTTGACGGATTCCTTTACGGCGCCGACGATCTGGCCTATGCCGAAATGGCCTATTTTAAGAGCGACCTTAACGGCGCCGAACAGTTTGCCCGGCAGGCGGTGTTTAAGGCCCGGGAAAAACGGCAGTACGAAACGGAAAACCGGGGGCTTTTTTTTCTGCTTCGGATCCTGCTGCATGAAGGAAATTACCGGGGGATCACCGAAATTTTACGGCAACTGGAAGCGCAGCTTGCGGTTACCGGCTATTTTAACCGCCATGTTAACCATGACATTGTTACCGGATGGTTTTATGCCCACATTGGAGAACCGGACAGGCTTGCCCGGTGGCTTTTAAGCGAATTCGAGGAAGAAGAGTTAAATTCCCTGTTTAACCACCTGGAAATCCTGATAAAGGCAAAATGGTTTTTTGCAGAAAAACGGTACGACGCGGTGATGGAAATACTTGCCAGCGAGGAATATAACAAAAGCCTGGGAACGTATATTCTGGGTTTTTTGGAGATGAAAGCCCTGGAAGCGGTAAGCCGGTATCACCGGGGAGACCGGAAGGGCGCCCTGAAGATCCTTAAAACGGCCTATGAAGTTTCTGTCCCCAGTTCCCTGGACATGCCCTTTATTGAACTGGGGGACGACATGCGGCTTCTTTTGGGGGCGGCCCTGGAAGACAAAACATGTTCCATTCCCCGAAAATGGCTCGAAGGAATCCGAAGCCGCGCTTCGGCCTACGCCAAGAAAATTTCTCTTGTAAAAAAATGCCATGAGGACGAAAAAAACGCCCGGATATTCCTTACCAGAAAAGAAAAGCTTATGCTGACGAATCTTTCCAAGGGCTTTACCTGGGAAGAAATCGCGGAAAACGAAGGGCTTTCCATTGGGGCGGTTAAAACCACGATGAAGCTGCTGTACAAAAAACTGGGGGCCCTTAACGGCGCCGACGCCGTGCGGATCGCCACAAGGCGCGATCTGGTCTAGATCTTTTGTTTTTACCTTCAGCGGGAGACGGGAGTCGGACCCGCGACATCCACCTTGGCAAGGTGGCGCTCTACCACTGAGCTATTCCCGCACAATTCCGGCCCCAAAGGACCCTTGGCCGGCGTATAAGCCCGGTCCGTATTACCATACTCATTAAGGCGCCGGTCTGTCAAGAGAAAAGGGCATTATTCCCGGACATTTTATGGCGCCGGGAACTACCGATCTACGGCGTATAGGTTCCCGGCGGCCTAAATTCGCAAAAAAAGGAGAAATTTCCGAAAAAAATGTAATCGTTTACATTTTTTTGTTGACAGCCGGGAATTTTGGGGTGATACTGATGACAGTTGTTTTAAAACCGGGGAGGCCGCGGCGGGTAGCGGCGGGCCGCGGCGCAGACCGGACAACTGCCGGAGGAACTATGTTAATCGGAATCGATCCTGTTATAAGCCCCGAACTCCTGGACGCCTTGTTCCGCATGGGTCATGGGGATGAACTGGTCCTGGGAGACGCCTTCTTCCCGGGAAATACCTTTAATTCCCGGGTGATCCGGGCCGACGGGGTTAAAATACCGGCGCTTTTAGAGGGAATTCTGGCCCTAATCAATTTGGACTCCTATGTTCCCCATCCGGTGCTCATGATGAAGCCTGTTCCGGGGGACGAGCTTGATCCTTCGGTGGAAAGGTCCTTCCGCGCCGTCATAGACCGGCGCTGGCCCGGGACCCCCGCGACGGAGCGGATAGAACGGTCCGCTTTTTACGAACGGTGCAGAAAGGCCTATGCGGTGGTCATGTCCGGCGAAACGGCGCCCTACGGTAATATCATTTTGACAAAGGGGGTAATTCCACTTAAAAAATAGTGTAAACGTTTACATTATTGGGGACAGGTACGATGGGAAAAACGATCCGTGATGTAGCAGCCTTAGCCGGAGTTTCCACGGCGACCGTTTCAAGGGTCCTGGCGCCGGAAACCAAAGGGGTTACGGAAGAAACCAGAACAAAGGTACTTAAAGCGGCGAAAAGCCTTGGCTACCGGACAAATTTTATCGCCCGGAGCCTTAAAACCCGGTCCACCATGACCGTGGCCTTTATTGTTCCGGAACTGGCGAACAATTTTTTTATGGATGTGGCGGAAGAAATGGGGGAAAAATTGATTACCTACGGCTATACCATGCTTTTGGTTTCTTCCGGCAATTCTACGGAGGTGGAAAAAAAGCGGACTGCCATGCTGGCGGACCGGGGCGTCGACGGCATGGTGGTTATACCCGCAAGTTCCCGGGGGGATCATCTTCAGGCCGTCGCGGACCGGGGAATACCGGTGATCCTGGTAGACCGGCTTGCGGAGGGGGCAAATCTGGACGCCATTGCTTCGGACAACGAAAAAGGGGCCTTTGAGCTTACCAGGGCCCTCCTTGGCGACGGGTACCGGCGTATCGCCTTTGTGGGCGGGGATATTACCGTATCCACCGCCCGGGAACGGCTTTCCGGTTTTGCCCGGGCTTTGGCGGAAGCGGGGATAGTTCCCGAACCGGGCTTGATTTGTCTGGGCGGCATGGAGGTACAAGACGGATACGACCGGATGAAGACTGTCCTGGAGAACCCAAATCCCCCGGAGGCGATGGTGGCGGTGAACCTGATGGTCCACCTGGGGATGGAACGCTACCTTTTGGGGGCCGGGGCCCAGGCGGTGATAGCCGGGTTTGACACCTCCGAGTACACCCCCTTCTTGCCGGGCTGCCGGTATATTGCCGCGCAGAACGCCGTTGAAATGGGCAGGTCCGCCTGCACAAAGATCATCGACAAAATCAACCAAAAAAAATCCGGCTTTTTTCCGCGGGAAAAATACGGAAGCCGCGTTACCCGGCTTCCGGTAACTATTATTCGTCATGAGGAGGAAACGAATGGCACAAAACCGTTATAGGGAAGCGTATCCCAGGATTGGAATCCGGCCCACCATCGACGGGCGGCGGGGTCCCTTAAAGGTCCGGGAATCTCTGGAAGATCAGACCATGAATATGGCAAAGGCCGCGGCGGCGCTTTTTGAAAAAAACCTGCGGTATTCCAACGGAGATCCGGTTCGGGTTGTTATTGCCGATTCCACCATAGGGCGCGTGGCGGAAGCCGCGGCCTGCGCCGCTAAATTCAGGCGGGAAGGGGTGGACATTACCTTGACGGTTACTCCCTGCTGGTGTTACGGCTCGGAAACCATGGACATGGACCCCCTGACCATCAAAGGGGTCTGGGGATTTAACGGCACCGAACGGCCCGGAGCGGTCTATCTGGCGGCGGTACTGGCCGGCCACGCCCAGAAGGGTCTTCCTGCTTTCGGCATCTACGGGCGGGATGTTCAAGACGCCCAGGATACGGAGATTCCCGGGGACGTGACGGAAAAATTGCTCCGTTTTGGCCGCGCCGCCCTAGCGGCCGCCACCATGCGGGGAAAAAGTTACCTGCAGATCGGCTCCATCTGTATGGGAATCGCCGGTTCAATCATCAATCCCGATTTTTTTGAAGAATACCTGGGCATGAGGGTCGAAAGCGTTGACGAGGTGGAGATTATCCGCCGGATAGAAAAGGGCGTCTACGACGAAGCGGAATTCAAAAAGGCCCTGGCCTGGACCAAGAAATACTGCAAGGAAGGATTTGATAAAAACCCCGGAGAGATGCAAAAGTCCCCGGCGGAAAAAGAAAGATCCTGGGAATTTCTGGTCAAAATGATGTGCATCATCAAGGATCTTTTTAACGGCAACCCAAACCTGCCCGAAGGCTTTGAGGAAGAACGGGCCGGTCATAACGCCATCGCCGGAGGCTTCCAGGGGCAGCGGCAGTGGACCGATTTTTATCCGAACTGTGATTTTCCCGAATCCCTTTTAAATTCGTCCTTTGACTGGGAGGGGGCCAGGGAGCCTTATATTCTGGCCACGGAAAACGATACCCTCAACGGCGCGGGCATGCTGTTTGGAAAACTCCTAACCGGTCGCGCCCAAATTTTTGCCGACGTCCGGACCTACTGGAGTCCCGGGGCGCTTAAAAAAGCCGCCGCGTACGAGCTTAGCGGAAAGGCAAAGGAAGCCGGGGGCTTTATCCACCTGATCAATTCCGGCGCGGCCTGTATCGACGCATCGGGAGAAATGAAAGATCCGGAGGGCCGGGGGCTGATGAAGCCCTTCTGGGAAGTTACCGGGGCGGATCAAGAGGCATGCCTGGCGGCGACAACCTGGAATGCGGCGGATCTGGGGTATTTCCGGGGCGGTGGTTTTTCTTCGCGGTTCCTTACCAGGGCGGAAATGCCCGTTACCATGACCAGGCTTAACATGGTAAAGGGATTGGGCCCCGTCGTTCAAATTGCCGAAGGCTGGACGGTGAACCTGCCGGATCCTGTTTCGGACATATTATGGAAACGCACCGACTATACCTGGCCCTGCACCTGGTTTGCCCCCAGGGTAACCGGTACGGGGGCCTTTAAGACCGCCTACGACGTGATGAACAACTGGGGCGCCAACCACGGAGCAATTTCCTACGGCCATATCGGGGCGGATCTGATCGCCCTATGTTCAATACTGCGGATCCCGGTTTGCATGCACAATGTTCCGGAAGAAGATATTTTTAGGCCCGCCTATTGGAACGCCTTTGGACTGGATAAGGAAGGCGCGGATTACCGGGCGTGCGCGGCCCTGGGGCCCCTGTACAAGTAGAAAGATTTTCTGATTGTTAATCAGATCTTAAAATTTTTGGAGAGGAGAAAAAAATGAAAAGGTTTTTAGTGATTTTAGCCGTCCTGCTTGTTTCGGCGGCCCTGTTTACGGGATGTACCCCCTCGGGAGACGGCGGCAAGGTGCGGATTGCGCTGCTTATGCGGAACATGGACGAACAGTTCCTTAAGGATTATTCCGAAAGCGTCCGCAGGCTGGCGGATCAGGCGGGGGTGGAGCTGAACGTGCAGGACGCCCGGAGTGACGGCGCCACCCAGCTGACCCAGCTTCAGACCCTGCTTAACCAGGGCTACAAGTACTTTGTGATCGTTCCCTGCGTTTCGGAACTCACGGAACAGATGAATCAGGAAATTCTGGCCAAAGACGGCGCCGCGGCGTATTCCAACATTCAGCCTACCACCGAGGCCCTTAAGGTGGGAAAGAATTTCTTCTTTGCGTCTTCCCCCGAATTTGTCGCCGGCCAGTATCAGGCTCAGATTATAGCCGATTATTTTGACGCATATCCGGATAAGGCCCCCGGCAAAGTCCTTAACATGATCATCATCAACGGCCAGCTTGGACATCCCGCCCAGGTTAACCGCCGGGCGGGGCTTATGTCGGAACTCGCCGCCAGGAGTTATACCGTCAACGTCGTTGCCGAGGATACGGCGAACTGGACCCCCGATCAGGCCCAGCAGAAAATGGACGCGTGGATCGGCGCCTACCGCAATCAGTTTAACGTGGTCGCCGCCCAGAACGACGGCATGGCCCTGGGGGCGGTGGAATCCCTGATTCAAAACGGCCTTACGAAGAATAACGCCGACGACGGTACGATTCTTACCGTACCGGTCCTGGGTATTGACGCCACCGGGGAAGCTCTAAATTCCATGAAGGAAAACAAACTCTACGCCACGGTGCTGCAGGATGCGGCGGGTCAATCCTCGGCGGCCTTTGACGTTATCCACCAGATTGCCACCGGCGCCTACAAGCCCGGTAATCCCGCCGGGGGAACCCCCGCGGCCACCACCCCGATTGACGAAGCGCCGGCCAACGACGCCTCGATTATCGGACAATGCTACCTGGTGCCCTTCGCGCCGGTAACCAAAGATTCGGACTATTACAAAAACAACTCGTAGCAGGCCGCGGAGCGGAAAAAACCGGCGTTTCATAAAGACGGAACGCTGGTTTTTTTAAAACCACGTATTGAGAAGATGGGAGTAATGATGGAAGAGACCGGAGACGTTCTTAAGATGATCGGGGTAACTAAAAGATTTCCGGGAGTGCTGGCCTTGGACAACGTTGATTTTAAGGTAAAGCCCGGAACGGTCCACGCCCTTATGGGAGAAAACGGAGCCGGTAAATCTACCCTGATGAAGTGTCTTTTTGGCATTTATAAAATGGACGGGGGAAAAATTATACTTCACGGCAGGGAATGCCGTTTTAACAACGCCGCCGACGCCATGGCCGCCGGAGTTTCCATGATACACCAGGAGCTTTCCAATGTTCCCCAGCGTTCGGTAGCCCAGAACATCTGGCTTGGCAGGGAACCGCTTAACAGATTTTTCCTTATCAACCACAAAAAGATGCTTGAGGATACAAAAAGCCTTCTTATGGACTTGAACTTTGATTTTAATCCCGCAGCCCGGATGGGCAGCCTTTCTATCAGCCATCAGCAGGGCTGCGAAATCGCCAAGGCTGTTTCGTACAACGCTTCCATCGTGGTGATGGACGAACCCACCAGTTCCTTGACGGAAAATGAAGTAAACCATCTGTTTGATATTATACGAAATCTGCGGTCCAAGGGCGTGGCGATCATATATATTTCCCACAAAATGGAAGAGATCTTTCAGATCGCCGACGACGTTACGGTTATGCGGGACGGAAAAATGATTGGGTCCTTTCCGGTAAAGGACCTTACCGGGGACGGGCTTATTTCCCTCATGGTGGGCCGGGACATTACCAACCGGTTTCCTCCGGTGGAATCGAAAACAGGCGAAGTGTGCCTTGAGGTACGGAACTTAAGCGCCGAAGATCCCCGTTCGTTTAAGAATATCAGCTTTGAGCTTAGAAAAGGAGAGATCCTTGGCGTCGGCGGGCTGGTGGGCGCCCAGCGAACCGAACTGGTGGAAGCAATTTTCGGGATCAGGGCGGTTCGGGGGGGAGAGATTTTTGTGAACGGAAAGCCCCTTGAAAAGATCCGGCCCTCCGAAGCCATTAAATCGGGCATAGGGCTTGTAACCGAAGATCGCCGCAGTTCGGGGATTTTTCCCCTTCTTAATGTGACGGTTAATACGGCCATTGCATCCCTGGGTAATTATAAAAATAAAATCGGCATCTTGGATCATAAAAAGATTTCTGCCGTGGCGGCTTCTCAAAACCGGCAGCTTAAAACTAAGACCCCCTCCATGTCAACGCTGATCCAGGACCTTTCCGGAGGAAACCAGCAAAAGGTTATCTTAAGCCGCTGGCTTATGACCCTGCCGGAAATACTGATCATGGATGAACCCACCCGGGGCATTGATGTGGGGGCAAAATATGAGATTTATACGATCATGGCGGAACTGGTAAAGCAGGGAAAGGCCGTCATCATGGTGTCCAGCGAAATGCCGGAACTTATCGGGATGAGCCACCGCATTATGGTGCTCTGCGCAGGATTGCATACGGGTACGCTGGATAAGGCGGAAGTTACCCCGGAAGCTGTTATGAGGCTTGCCACCAAATTTTCGCAGGCCTAAGCGCCAAAAACCGTAGACGGGAAGGAGAAAAATAGCAGGATGAAAGTCAGTGTAAAGAAAATTTTAAGCGACTATACGACCCTTGTTACTTTTGTGGTATTGGTCTTTGTACTGGCCGTACTTACCAGGGGGCAGGCCCTTAGCTGGGCTTCTATAAAAACTCTGATTATTGCCGAATCTGTCAGGGCCTTTGCATCCCTGGGGGTGGGAATGATCATCATCACCAAGGGCATAGATCTTTCCATAGGGTACGTGGTTTGCCTGTGCGCGTCGGTGGCCGCGTCTTTCGCCCAGATTCCCACCTATGAATCGGCGTTGTACTACGGCC
This sequence comes from Spirochaetaceae bacterium, assembly GCA_031278215.1. Lineage (GTDB taxonomy): Bacteria > Spirochaetota > Spirochaetia > Treponematales > Breznakiellaceae > JAISLT01. The sequence continues at coordinate 5,106 of JAITKV010000019.1, read as the reverse complement.
ACTCGTTCCCGCTTTTTGTCCCCATTGTGGCGGGCATATTGGCCGGCGGCGTCTTCGGCCTTTTTAACGGGACCCTGGTGGCCTATGGAAAACTGCCCCCCTTTATCGCCACCCTGGGCACCATGTCCCTGGCCCGGGGCATTCAGCTGATCTATACCCGGGCCGCCATTGTGGGTTCCTTGAACGCGAACTTTAAGGCCCTGGCCCAAAGTTCCCTGTTTTCTTCCGTCCCTTTTTTGGGGATCTATGTTTTGGTCATCACTATTCTTGTCTGGGTGCTGCTTAAACATACCAAGCAGGGTACGAATTTTTATGCCATCGGAGGCAACGCCCAGGCCGCCAGGGTGTCGGGCATTAATGTGGAACGGGACCTGGTGTGCGTTTACCTTTACGCCGGGCTCCTTTACGGATGCGCCGGGGTGCTTCAGGCGGGCCGTCTGGGCTTGGCCAATGCCTTAACGGCAAACGGCATGGAACTGGACGCCATCGCCGCGGTTACCGTCGGCGGAGTTTCCCAGAACGGCGGAGTGGGCACCGTAACGGGCATGATCATAGGCGTATTTACCATGGGGCTTATCAATTACGGCATGAGCTTTTTGTCCATCGACTCGTATTATCAGCTTCTGGTTAAGGGAAGCATCATTATTATCGCCGTCTTCTTCGACATGAAGAAATACGCGAAACGGGCATAGCGGCGCGGGTGTTTTTGTACAGGAAAACGCGGTTCTAAAACAGCATCAAAAACGAAGGGCCGTAAAAGCCCCGGGTGGAGAATAGGAGGTAAAAGTTATGGAGGGAACCATGAAGGGGGCGTATCTCCCCGGCAACAGTACGGTGGAATTACGGGATGTGCCCATACCCCGGCCCGGCCATGGGCAGGTGCTGGTAAAAATGAAGGCCTGTACTATCTGCGGAAGCGATATCCGGGCCATTTACCGGGAGCATCTGGGAAAGGGCCCCGAAGGCTATCAGGGAGTAATCGCGGGCCACGAACCCTGCGGCCAGGTCGTAGAGGAAGGGCCCGGCATACGCCGTTTTAAAAAAGGCGCCCGGGTTATTGTGTACCACATTTCGGGATGCGGGGTCTGCCACGACTGCCGCATGGGGTATATGATTTCCTGCTCGTCCCCCCTTAGGGCCGCCTACGGCTGGCAGCGGGACGGAGGTATGGCGGAGTATATACTCTGCGACGAAAAGGACCTGGTGGAACTGCCCGACGCCCTTTCCTATGCCGACGGCGCCCAGGTTGCCTGCGGGTTCGGCACCGTATACGAGGCTATTTACAAAATAGGGGTAAGCGGGGCGGACAACGTGCTTGTGGCCGGCCTGGGCCCCGTGGGACTGGCCGCCCTGATGCTCTGTAAGGCCATGGGCGCCCGAAAGCTCTTCGGCGTCGAGGGAAATCAATACCGCGTTGATTTGGCAAAAAAATTAAACCTGGCCGATGAAATTCTAAGCCCCGGCAGCGGCAATGTTGAACGGATTAGGGCCCTAACCGGCGGCAACGGGGTTGAACGGGCCTTTGACGCGTCGGCCAGCGACGAAGGAAGGCAGACCGCCATACGGGCCGCACGGCAGTGGGGAAAAATCGCTTTTGTGGGCGAGGGAAATTCCGTTGCCTTTAACCCCAGCCCGGATATTATACATCCCCAAAAAAGCATCTACGGAAGCTGGGTTACCAGTATCTGGCTTATGGAAAACCTTGTGGAAGAACTGGTCCGGTGGAACATGCATCCCGACATACTGGTAACCCACCGCTTCCCCCTGGAAAGGGCCGATGAAGCCTACCGGCTTATGGCCGAAGGGCGCTGCGGCAAGGTGGCAGTCTGTGCGGATGAGGAGCTTACATAAATAATGGAAACGAAATTTATCGATGCGTCAAAAATACCGCGGATTGTCCTTGGTTCCGGTCAAAGCATACCGTCCATTGGCATGGGAACCTTTGGGTCCGACAAATACAGCGCCGGCGAAGTTTCGGCGGCGGTGGCCGGGGCGATCCGTGCGGGTTACCGCTTTTTTGACTGCGCCTCGGTTTACGGGAACGAGGACCGCATAGGCGCCGTATTTGAAGAGGCCCTTGCGTGCGGCGGGGTAAAGCGGGAAGAACTTTTTATCACCTCCAAGGTATGGAACGACATGCACGGCAAAGGGGACGTTCTGGTTTCTTTGGCAAAGAGCCTTAAGGACCTTAGGCTTGATTATGTGGACTGTTATTTTGTTCATTGGCCCTTTCCCAACTATCACGCCCCCGGCTGTAACGGCGGCGCCCGTAATCCCGGTTCGGTTCCTTTTTCCACCGGTAAATTTATGGACCTCTGGGCCCAGATGGAAAGCATAGCCGGCATGGGGCTTGCTAAATATATCGGCATGTGCAACATGACCATCCCTAAACTCGAGGCGGTTCTTCCCCGCTGTAAAATTAAACCGGCCATGCTGGAAATGGAGCAGCACCCCTCTTTCCAGCAGCAGGAGCTTTTTGACTACTGCAAAAGCCGGGGAATCGCCGTGATAGGCTATTGTCCCATTGGTTCCCCCAACCGGCCCGAAAGGGACAGGACCCCCAGAGACGTGGCGGACACGGAACTTCCCGAGATCGCCGCCATCGCCGAAGCCCGGGGGATTCATCCGGCCCTGGTCTGCTTAAAATGGGCCGTTCAACGCCCTTCCATCCCCATCCCTTTTTCGGTGCATGAGAAAAATTATCTGAGCAACCTTAAAGCGGTTGCCGAAGATCCCCTAAGTTCCGCAGAGATGGAAGCGATTAGGGGGGCGGAACGAAACTGCCGGCTTGTCAAGGGACAAGTATTCCTGTGGCCCGGCGCCACGGGCTGGGAAGATCTTTGGGATCCAGAGGGGACCCTCACGCGGTAGGGGAAGGGTCTTCTTTAAGGCCCCGCAATTTTTATACGCAATAGATTTTGGTTTGTCAGGCAGGGACTTTGCCCACAAACAATTACAACCGGAATTCCCCGACAATTTAAAATTGTCGGGGAATAAAGTACCCGCCATGGCCCTGGTAAGCCGGGTTTTTACCGTTTAACCAGTGGAATTCCGGCGGTCCTGAAGTGAGCCGCGAAGGGATCGAACCTTCGACCCGCAGATTAAGAGTCTGCTGCTCTACCAGCTGAGCTAGCGGCCCGGAAAAAAACGCGATACAGTTTTTGCGTCCGGCAGGACTCGAACCTGCTGTCTACGGATTCGAAGTCGTCATTTAGCTATACCTATACCCGTTTAAGACGGATTATAAAAGACATTTTATAGAAAAAACAATTGAAAAGTCAAGCATTTTTTTGGCTGTATGGGACACTATTTTTTCCCAGCCGCCCGTTTTCTCATTTTTTTACTCATTCCCGGCCTGCGGATTCCCGCTCCGCTCCGGGTTTTTAGGGTTCCGAAGATGGCCCTGAAGGGGGTGTTTTAGGCGTTTGAACTGGTATTTGCGGCGGTACAGGGCGGGGGATTTCGCGGCCCCCGCGTTTATAATCGGGTTCTTTACCTTCATACATAAGTAAAAGTCCCTTATCGGCTTCCGCAGCCAGAAGGGTAAAGCGTATGGAACTGATAATAAACCCGGCAAGCTGCAAGGCAAGGACTACGGCGAAACAGCCCCAGGCGGCAATCAGCAAGGGTTTGCTCACGGCTTTTTCCAGGGGAACCAAGGATTCAATGAATATGAAGGAAAGCCCGAAAGAACCCGCCGCGAGGGTTATTAGCCATTTGTCGGCAAATGCGTCCGTCTTTTGCTGGGTCTCTATCAGCTTGTTCGTACAGCGTTCATTGGCTTCGTAAAGCTTCCATTTTTCTTCCTGAGAATTGGACATATAAGTCTCCTGCTTATATAGTCCAGTATACAGGGGGGCATAATTAAGCAGCGTGTTTCGGGAAATGGTCACGGTTTACCTCTTTATTATGAACCCCCGCCCTGACTGGTATAGTACACCAGTCAGTTTCTTTCTGAATCACTTTACGCCTTGCGGTTCTTCTATTGCTATTACTGTTTTTTGTTTTATGATTAAAAAAATACCTGACAGAATTAAAATTACTCCAACAATAAGCATATAAAATCCCATTACAAAAAGGAGGGCAAAAAACAAACCTAATATAATTAAAACGATCCCAAAAATAACCATAGCGATACGCTGGGGAGTAGAATATTCCTTATATAAATCAATTCCTTCCCCAGCCTGTATTTTACTACCATTAAGGGTTTTATAGAATCGGACTCCTCCTTTGCCGCCGCTAATATAAGTTCCCCTAGGGCCAGACCCTATACGTGCGCCCTTAACACCGGCTGACATTCCTACACCTGATTTTGAAAGATTTACCCTGACAGGGCCAGCCTTGAAAGACTTACGAAAACTGATTCCCATTTACTCAATCTCCTTTCCACAATGGGGGCAGATATTTTTTTTATCATGTTCCAGTTCCGTCATAAATCCAGAACAAATAATACCACTGGGGAGAGCAATAAGCATAATTCCCAAAAGGGATATAATACCACCTAGGATTTTACCTGCTATAGTGATCGGGTATACATCTCCGTACCAGACAGTTGTAAAGGTTGCTACAGACCACCATGTAGTAGCTATGATGTCGGTAAATACTTCCGGCTGGGCGGGGCTTTCCACATAATACATAATTGAGGAGGCAACAAAAATCATAATTACGGTCAAAACAATAGTGGTTATGAGTTTTTCTTTTTCTTTTTTTAATACTCTTCCGATAATTGCCATAGATTCATTGTAGCGGCCCAGCTTGAAAATTCGGAACATCCGTAGGAGCCGTAAAATCCGTAGAAAACGAAGGTCTATACCGGTTACAAACGGGAGGTAGAACGGCAGAATCGCCGCTAAATCAATTATGGCCGAAGCGGAAAAAAAATAACAAATATGCGGATATTTTAAACCAGGGTATTTATAATCCGCCGTACATATTCTTAAAAGATATTCTATTGAGAAAATCGTAATAGAGAAAATTTCAAAACGATGTAGCTCCACAATATGGACGGCGGCAAAATCGGAAAATGAAGCCGCTATGACGGCGACAATGTTTAGCAGAATAAGGATAATTATTGATATATCAAAAATGGAACTTGCAAGGTCATTT
>JAITKV010000007.1 GCA_031278215.1 Spirochaetaceae bacterium | reverse complement strand
TCGACCGGGACCGGGCTTTGGCGGCAAAGCAAAAGGCCGAAGAAACCCTGGGTTCAAGCTTTTTTCAATTTGAATCCCAGGCCGCGAAGGGCGCCCTTAAACGGGCGGAGTTCCGGCTCCGGGTAAAAGACGGCGCGGCGCCCGCGCTCTAAATCCGGGAGGGGGGTGAATCTGCCGCTTATTCCCTGACAATTTGCAAATTGTCAGGGAATTCCGCTTGTAATTGTTTGTCAGGCAAAGAATTAGCTAATTCCCTGCCCGACAAGCCAAAATCTATTGTGCATAAGGGGCCGCCGCGGAACTAAAGAGTCATTTTTCTGTCAGGTTATTGATCGCGTCCCAGCCGCGGGGCGGGGGATTTTTGATAAAACTTTCACAGCGCTTGGCGTAAAGCGCTGCCGTCAGATCGCCGGGATTAAGGCCGCAAATGGAAGCAAAAAGTTTGCGTCCTTTTTCAAAGGCCTCCGTTTCAAAGGCTCCGATCGCTTCTTCCCAGACCGCGATCATTTCCAAAAGCGGCGGCGCCGCATCCCCGTGTAAGTCAAGCAGTTCGTAAATCCGTACCGGCGTGTCGAAACCTATCGCCCTTACACGGTCAAGGCGCCGCAGGACAAAGTCATCACCAATGCGGCTTCGCGTTTGTTCGCCTATTAGTATACCCGTGTGGTACTGCTTGTTAATTCCCTCAAGGCGCGATGCAAGATTTACCGCGTTTCCCATGACGGTGTAGTCCATCTTCTTTTCTGTGCCCATATTGCCCACGACCATTTTGCCGGAATTAACCCCGGCGCGGGTAAAGAGCGGCAGGGGCGACAGATTCCGCCGGATAATTTCTTCGTTAAGGGTTTTTTCGCGGCGCTTTATCAGTATCGCGGTACGGCAGGCATCGGCTGCGTCCCTGCCGGTAGCCAGGGGCGCGCCAAAAAATGCAATGATGGCATCGCCTTCGTACTTGTCGATGGTCCCGCGGTTGTCGAGGACAATATCACTCATCGTGCCCAGATAAAAATTTAACAGGTCGACAAGCCTGCGGGGATCGCCGATCTTTTCTGAAATTGTTGAAAAGCCTTGAATGTCCGTAAAGAGGGCGCTCATTTCCCGTTCCTCGCCGCCCAAAGAAAGTTTGGAAGGATCTTTTATCAGCTCGCCAATTACAACGGGAGAAAGGTAACGGGAAAAACTTAGTTCCAAAAGAAACTTTTCGTGGTAGCGCGCCGCAAGGCGGATCACAAAGTGAAGGGCCCACTGGAACGTAATAAAAACAAGTACAAGACTTATGCACGGAACGATCCGTGCCCGCGTCCACAGCAGGGCGGCCAGAACGAAGCAGCAAACAAGCAGCGTCAAGAAAGACAGATGAAAGAAAAAATCTTTTTTTAAAAGGCAAAAAAAGAACGCCGCCAGAAACGCGGAAATAAGAATCGATGCCTGTAGTACCCGAGACGGCGGAACATAAAAATAATTGTTGAGGATACCGCTTAAAAGCGACGCGTGGATCCCCGAAAGTGGATATAGCGTTTCAAAGGGAGTAATGCCGTAGTCTTTTTTTGCCGTGGTAATATCGGCCACAAGAACGATCGCACCGGTAAGTTCCTGCGACAATTCGTCAAAAACCGCTTCATCATGAACGGCGGAAGTTACCCGGGCAAAGGACAACCGGTAGCTGTCATTTGCCCAGGACGCGGTGTAGGGGATCATCACATAAGCCGATGAGTCCACCGGAATACGTATTGGCGGATCGGAAGGAAGCACCAGTTCCTTTCCGGGGTAAAACTCAATATCCGCAGGATCAATTCCCAGTTCTGCCGCAGCCATTGCCAGGGCAAAGGCGGGCACAAGGCCGTCTTTCCAGCGGTAAAAAAGCGGCGTCCTCCGGTACAGGCCGTCGTCGTCATGTTCCACCCCAATGTGGCCTAGTATGGCCGCTTCGGTAATTTCGCGGGACGGAAGAATAAAACCCGCGGCCTCGGGAATAGTTCCTTTTCCGTCTTCTTTAATGTGCCAGAGCTGTTTTTGCAGCAGGCGCGTTTCGTCCTCGCTCATGTTGGTATAGGCAAGGCTGCCGTTTTCCTTGGGGACAGGAACCGCGGCAAGTACGAAATGGTTCATCCATTGCGACGCGGCCGCGATGGCCTTGTCATGGGGACTCTTTCCCCGAAAAACAAAATCAAACGCGGCGTCCGTTCCACAATCGGCAAGGACCGAAACAAGATCGGCAAAGGCAGCGCGGCTGTTGATAGCCTCTTCCAGCTCGCGCTCCGAACTGTCGTTAAGATCGACCCTGATAATGCGGGGATTAAGGGGAACGGGCCTTACTGCAATGTTGAAACGGAGCGCCCGATCGTAGAGTCCGCGGTCGAGGCGCGAAAAAATTCCCGAAAAGCCGAGCAGAAAGACCGGTATTGAGAGAACCGTAAATCTTGCAAGGGAATTCCAAAACGACTGCTTAGTGTCTAATAAGGACCGATTTAACATACACCGCCGTTCCTGTATATTGAACACCGGTAGTGCCGCCTCCGGTATCACGGAAAGCGCCTCCAAGCAGTACCGGTTTTTCGGGACTTTCCACCAGGGAAGAAATGGATCTGCGCAGTTCATAAATGCTGTTCATAAGTTTATCGGCGTTTCCCCGGGAACGGGCCTGCGCATAATTCTTTGCCGCGTCGTCAATTTTTTGTTGCGGAATTTTGCTTATGACAACCTGAATGGTTTCCGTTCCCGAAGGCGGCTCAAGCCTGTACGGCCCCAGGCTTAGATCGTTTCCCGCCGTTAACCGGCCGTTGTAAAGAATCTCGGTATTTCGAACGGCATCCTGATACACAATGTAACAATAACAGGCTTCTGTAGCACGGATAACAAGGATAAATGTTTCGCCGTCCGTCATCAAAATGGGCCGTGAAAAGGTTCGAACGCCGCCGGCCGATCTGTCCAACGCCATGGTCCAGGAAAGGCCGGTGTCCTGGGAAAAAAGGGGGAAACAGGACAGCAGGATCGGCAATAAAAAGCAGCGGTTCATAGATACCTCACTTTATTCGGGCTATATCAAAATCGCCGAATCCTAATGCATAGAAAAGGGGATGTTGAAGGTTATTTGTTATCGTCGCGACCTCGCGGGTTACAAAACCGCCAAGTTGCATAACGCTGACAACATCCCCCTGCGCTGCGGTTCCGTTAAGGCCCCGGAGTATGCTAAAGGTAAACACGCCGTGGCTGTATTCGGCCCGTTCCTGCGAAAGTTCACTGCTTTTACTGGAAGTAAATACAAAGGCGTTGCTTTCCATAAGGGAGCGCACCAGAGTATCGGCGTCCACGGCGCTGGTATTTCCCCCCAAACCACCCGAATGACACGCGTCAATAAAAACAAGCCGGTTTCCGCCCGAGTTAAGAACGGTAAAAATATCCCGGGCGCCGATTACCCCCGTGGGATCAATAGAACCGTTTCCGGTAAAAGAAGCGTCCGCGCCAAGGAAAAGAAAATTCCCTTCACTGTCGCTTACTCCGTGTCCTGCTAGAAATAGCAGCGCCATATCCTGGGAAGAAGCGTTTTTGAGAAAACCCAGATTTTTTCGTATGTTTGCCGCGGTGGGCCTTATGGAGCTTCCATCGGCTATGAGCAAAGTATTAACCTTTGAGTAACGCTTTCCTTCCTGGTTTTTAAGGGTTTCAATAATTTCCCGCGCGTCATTGACACAGTAACTTAATGATGATATACCGGAGTCCGAATAGCCGTTGACCCCCACTGCCAGGATCCACAACTGCGGCAAAGTAACGATTTCTTCGTCGCCTTCAAAGAATACGATCAGTTCTTTTTTTGATTCCGCGTATCCGTTGAAAGCGCTGACCTCTATGGCGTTGCGGCCCTGGGCAAGACTCAGCGTAAGGGTAAAGGAAGCGGTTTTGGCGTTGGTTGTTAAGGCCGCTTCGGCAACCCGCAATCCCCGTGCGCCTTCGGCCCCGGCAAGTTCATCGTTACCCAGTCTCCTTCCGTTATGAAAGACCTTTATCGATTTAAGGGGCTGGTTTTTATCCGAAACTTCCACGCTAAAGGAGAATTCGCGGCTGGGCGCAGGCGCCGGAGCTAAGGGGACCAGCCCCCGTGAAGCCCCGCTTTGCCGCAGCAAAATTTCAGGCGGAACAAACGAGGCTGCGTTTTCTACCTTGCCGGTCCGTATTGCTGCGGCATAGGCGCGCTGATCGTTTCCCAACCCCAGACGCACTGCGTTGGGCCGGTAAAACATAAACCTAAACTGTTCAATACCGTATACAGTGTTGTCGATCCGCACATTAAGATGACTGTCGCCGGCGGGACTGGCGTTGTAATAACCGTCGCTGTTGATAACAATCCATTCATCGTCAGGATAGCTGATAAACCTGGCCAGAGCTTTGCCGTTTGCCGCGTCCCAAAGCATGATAAAACTATTTGCTTGTATTGTTGCGATATACCGGCCGTCAGGAGAAAATACCGGAGGTTTTACCGCTTCGATTGTGTAGAGCGGCGTGTCTTCAATTTCGTCAATATATTCATTGCCTTCAATACTTTCAATTTGAAGGTCCGGATAGCGTTCTTTGTAATATTCCTTTGCCGACTTCCGCTTTGCGCGGTATATAGTGTAAGTGCCTTCGCCGGGCACCGCGGCAAAATTTCCATCAGGACTAAACAGCGTCCTTGGTCCTGTAACCGAAATCCTGCTCTGCGTTGTCTGGGAACGGGAACTAAGCTGTCTGCCCCCCGCGAGATCCCATACCACCAAATTGTTCGAATAATACGCGGCGAGTTTTTTACTATCGGGACTAAACTCCAACTTGATGGCGCTGTAATTGCCGCCGGTAAAAAAGCGCAGCTCCCTAGCGGCTTCCACATCCCAGCTTTTATAGAAACCGGCCTTGCCCTTACTGCTCATTTTAACGGCCGAATAATGTTGGTTTGAGGAATTGTCCGTATACCCGGTTTCCGGTCCCGTATAAATGTTCCATTCCCAGCGCATAAGGCCGTAACCACTTCCTCCCTCGGAAACCAGATATCTGCCTTCGGGGGTAAATGAAAGATACCGGCCCCCCCATTCATAGCCATAGGGTCTAATCAGGCGAATCATCACCTCTCCGGTGGAAGCGTCCCAAACCACCATGCCGTTTTGGCTTGTTCCTGCGGCGATATACGCGCCGTCGGGACTAAACGCCGCCGATACAGCGTTTATCGGAAAGTCTGACTTGCTCACGTCTAAAAGTTTTTGTCCTGTTGCGGTATCCCGGATTTCAAGGCCGGTTTCATATTTCTTAATCAGCGCGAGCTTTTTTAGGTCGGGGCTAAAGGCGGCTTTTTCAATAGTTCCCGGGTCCCAGGGAACCGCTTCTGTCTGCCTTCCGGTGGCGGCGTCAAACTTTCGTATTGCCGGCTCGTCCCAGGCGGAATTACCTGCGCCCGAGGCGCAGAGGATGCTCCGGGAATCGGCGCTCCAGGCAAAGGCCGCGCCCGCTGTTACGGGGGTTTCAAAGATAACGGAACCTTTGGCGGCATCCCAAACAATTATGCGGTCCTTTTCGGCGGCGGCAATCTTTTTTCCGTCGGGACTGTAGGCAAGAAAAACTATGCCGCTTAAATTGCTGCCAAACGCCTTGAGTTCCACACCATCGGGCGCTTTCCATTGAGCAAGGGCGCTATCCAGCGCGGCCGCCAAACGGCTCCCGTCGGGGCTCCAGGCCAGGGCTTTAATTATCCCCATTTTACCTTCCCCTTCGTCCTGGGCAGGGCTAAAACTGCGCAGTTCCCTGCCGCTTTCCGCGTCGTATAAAACGATGGCGCCCCCCGAATTTCCCGCGGCCAGCCACTTGCCATCGGGACTGGGACTGACGGCGCTGACACGTTCATGCCATCCCGAGGGAAATACCACGGGCTGTTCAGAAAATATATTTGCCGCGAAGAAGATAAAAATACAGGTAATAATCTTTTTTGCCGTATGCTTCATGCCGGAAGTCCCCCTCTTGTACGGTCCATGACAACCGCCTAGGCATACAGGCGGAGTCTCCGCGAGGTACTCCGCGGAGTACCCCGCCTGCAGACCCTGTTAAAGGACCTGGTCTAAATTATACACAATAAATTTTGGTTTGTCAGGCAGGGACTTTGCCTTACAAACAATTACAATCGGTGTCCCCTGTTAAATCTTATCCTGGTCCATTAGTCTAATTCCGGCTAAAAAGAGTACCGGAGTATTTACGGGGCTTCCTATGCAAGGAAAACAGGCGCTTACCCGCGAAGGGGCCGTCCTAACAGCGCGGAGCGCAGAAGGCGAAAAAGACAGCCCCCCTTAACGGGGCCATACACAGCCTACCCACGGGGGCTCTTTTTTGCTATACTGTGTTAAACGCGACACTAGCTCATCCGGATAGAGCAACGGCCTTCTAAGCCGTAGGTGGGCCGTTCGAGTCGGCCGTGTCGCGAAGACATGTATCTGGAAAATAAAGATTATGGAAACTGAAGCATTACATTAATTAAAGCGGCAATTGTAAGAGCCGGCAGGCGGCCCGGAGTTACAGCCGGAACGGTATACACGCTTGTATTTCCTACAAAAATGTAGTATTCTCCTTTCCCATGACGGCGGAGAATGTGTTTGAATGCGCCGGCCCTGAACGGGAACGGGCCGAATTGGAACTTCTTTTTGACATTGTCCGGACTTTTGACAGACACGTGGAGTTGCGGGCGGCCCTGGGCCCCCTTCTTTCCCTGCTGGAACTCCGGGCGGGGCTTACCTGGGGCATGGTTACCTTGCTTGACCGGCCCACGGGGCTCCTTAAAATCGAAGAAGCCTACGGCTTAAGCCCCCAGGAAAAGGCCCGGGGCCGGTACAGGCTTGGAGAAGGCCTGGTGGGCCGGGTCTTTGAATCCGGCATTTCCCTTATGGTCCCCGATCTTTCCCGGGACACCCGCTTTTTAAACAGGGCAAAAAACCGTACCCGGGAAGATATGGCGGGGCTAACCTATTACTGCGTCCCCGTGCGCTCCAACGGCGCCGTTATCGGCACCCTTAGCGCGGAACGGCGGATCCGGGGAAACGATCCGGAACTTCAGATGATCTGGGATAAATCTTTCCTTGAAAAAATTTCGGGAATTATTGCCGATTCGGCAAAGCTCCGGGAACGGATAATGGAAGAACAGTTCCGTTACCACCGGGAACAGGTTTTGCCGAATCCCAGGATCCGGGCCAAGGACTATGACGGTAAGATTGCCCCGGGATCGGGGATCCTGGGGAGTTCCCGGGCCATGCGGGGCATGTACGAGCTGATCATGCAGGTGGCCCCCAGCGACGCCACGGTGCTGATCAGCGGGGAAAGCGGCACGGGCAAGGAACTGGTGGCGGCGGAACTTCACCGCCTGTCCCGGCGTTCGGCCACGGCGCTGGTAAAGATCAACTGCGCCGCCCTGCCCGAATCTATCATTGAAAGCGAGCTCTTTGGCCACGAGCGGGGGGCCTTTACCGGGGCCCTAAGCCAGCGGAAGGGCCGGTTTGAGCAGGCCCAGGGGGGAACCCTCTTTCTGGACGAGATTGGGGAACTTTCACCCCAGGTGCAGGTAAAGATCCTCCGGGTCCTTCAGGAACGGGAACTTGAACGGGTAGGGGGAAACGGGGTAATTAAGGTGGATGTACGGCTTATTGCCGCCACCAACCGGAATCTGGAAAACGAAGTAAAGGCGGGCCGGTTTCGGGAAGATCTATTTTACCGGCTTAATGTATTCCCCCTGCATATACCGTCCCTGCGGGAACGGAAAAGCGACATCATGCTGCTGGCGGATTACTTTGCAGAAAAATACGCGGAAAAAAATAATAAGCTTATTAAGCGTATTTCTTCCCCCGCGATAGACCTGCTAACCAGTTATTCCTGGCCCGGTAATGTCCGGGAACTGGAAAACTGCATCGAACGGGCAGTGATCCTGTCCACAGACCGGGTTATTCATTCCTACAGCCTGCCGCCGAGCCTTCAGTCCCCCAGTTCTACCCATACGGAACCCACCACAACCCTGGAGGCGGCCCTGTCCCGGCTGGAAAAGGAGCTGATCGTGGAGGCCCTGGCAATAAACTACGGAAACATGGCCGCCGCCGCCCGGCAGCTGGGAATTACGGAACGGCAGATGGGGCTGCGGGTTCACCATTACGGGATCAACTGGAAGAACTTTCGTTCCGCCGTAAAACCGTGACGGCCCGATCCGGGAATCGGATATAGTTCCGACAAAAATGTATTTTTTGATTTAAAAAGATACATTTTTGTAAAAAATTTCCTCTTATCCTAACGGGGGGCCAATCATAAATTCCGGAATTTTTCGGGTTTTTGGGTTACCGCGGCGGGATTTTTCAAACCCCGGCGAATTTACAGGATTCCGAAAAGAATTTACCGCAAATTCCAGGCTTTTTTTGTTGATTTCACAAACTTGGCACGGTTCCTGCTATGCAAAGAACAAAGCAGTGGAAAAAGCGGGTATGCCTCCACCACGGGCCGGTCCGTTCTTTCCCCTAATTTAAGGCTTGTCTCAAAATTTGCTGTTTTGAAACGGCCTCAATTCATAGGAGGACAGAAAAGTGCAAAAGAAATTCATTGTTATTGCAATACTGCTTCTGTGTTTGGGCGGCGCCTCCGCGTTTGCACAGGAAAGTATTGAAGCCCTGGGCTTTTCTCTGGATGTCGTATGGCTGTTTATTGGCGCCATATTGGTATTCATCATGCAGGCCGGATTTGCCTTGGTGGAAACCGGTCTTACCCGGGCTAAAAACGCCACCAACATCACCATGAAAAACGTAATGGACTTTTGCTTTGGGGCCATTGTGTACTGGATGGTAGGCTGGGGTTTTATGTACGGGAAAGACGCTTTGGGCGGCCTTATCGGGACCGATCAGTTTTTTAACGGACCTATGGCTATTACCGTGGAGAACGCGGGTTTTTACAAATCCTGGTTTTTCCAGGTTGTTTTCGCCGCCACCGCCGCCACCATCGTTTCTGGCGCCATGGCGGAACGGACTCAGTTTAAATCCTACCTGATCTATACCTGCTTTATTTCGGCCCTGATCTATCCCATTTCCGGGCATTGGGTGTGGAATCCCGACGGCTGGCTTGCGGGCCTTGGGTTCCACGATTTTGCCGGTTCCACGGTAGTTCATTCTGTAGGCGGCTGGGCTGCCCTTATGGGGGCCATAGTTCTTGGGCCCCGGATTGGCAAATATGTAAAGACCGGGGACGGAAAAGTCAGCGTTAAGGCCTTTCCCGGCCATAACATTCCTTACGCGGCCCTGGGGGTTCTGCTCCTGTTCTTTGGCTGGTTTGGATTTAACGGCGCCTCCACCGGTATGGCCACGGTGGGAGAAGGAGGCATCTGGAGCGGTCTTGCCATTGCCCGGGTTTCGGTGGCCACTTGTCTTGCCGCGGCGGGAGGAGCAGCGGGGGCCCTTGTTTTTTCGTGGCTCTGGTTTAAAAAGCCCGACGCATCCATGACCTTGAACGGCCTGCTGGCGGGCTTGGTGGGAATTACCGCCCCCTGTGCGGTGGTAAGCCCCGGAGCGGCGGTGCTTATCGGTCTTATCGCCGGAGTCTTGGTCGTCCTTTCGGTAGAATTTATTGACAAGGTTCTAAAGATTGATGATCCGGTGGGGGCCATATCGGTCCATGGAGTCTGCGGTGTATTTGGAACTCTGGCGGTGGGTATCTGGGGCAATGCGCCGGATGATGGTATACTGGGCCTGCTTCACGGCGGCAAGTTTAACCAACTCGGTATCCAGCTTATCGGTATTGTGGCGGTTGGAGCGTGGGTGCTTGTTACAAGCCTCATTCTTTTCCTGGTCATAAAAGCCATATTCGGCCTGCGGGTAAGTCCCAAGGACGAACTGATGGGTCTGGATCTTTCGGAACACAAGTCCGAGGCGTACACCGGGTTCCAGATCTTCAGCAATATGTAGGAGGAGGAAAGAATGAAACTGATTATTGCATACATACAGCCCCATGCGCTGAATGAAGTAAAGCAGGCC
This sequence comes from Spirochaetaceae bacterium, assembly GCA_031278215.1. Classification (GTDB taxonomy): domain Bacteria; phylum Spirochaetota; class Spirochaetia; order Treponematales; family Breznakiellaceae; genus JAISLT01. The sequence goes on along the minus strand of JAITKV010000007.1, from coordinate 13,757 downwards.
CTCTACGATGCAGAGGTCTATAAAATGTCGGTAACCAATGCCATGGGCTGCGGCCAGCAAAAGGGTTATACCGAACAGTTTCGGGGGGTGGAAATCGAAGTGAACCTGCTTAAAAAGGTCCGCCTGGAAATAGCGGTAAACGACAACTTTGTAAAGCCCACCATCGACGCCATTATCAAGGGCGCCCGGACCCCGGATATCGGAGACGGGAAGATCTTTGTTCTTCCCATCGATGAATGCATCAGAATTAGAACCGGAGAGACCGGATCCATTGCCATTGGCTAGGAAAGCGCCGGAAGCCGGATAGGCCCCGGCGGTCAAAAATTGCCGGGGCTTTGCAAAGCGTGTAAAAAAGGGGGCATGTAAAAATACCGGCGGTGTACGTAGACGTATGGTAATACGACGTATGGTAATACAGAAAATACTGTACGTCCGCCTACACCGTTTTTTATCCGGCGTAATGGCCGGCGGGTAAAGCAGGGGAGCATGTAAAAATCATCTTCACATGTTCCCTACATTTTTGTTGCTAATCAAAAAAATCCTACAATAGTGTATCTTTTTACCGGATCTAACATTTCAAAGCAGGGGTAAAAATTTTTATTACGTTCTCTGCTATTTGTTAATTCCTTATAGGATATAGACTTAGACGGGGGAACGGGATTTCCTGCCCCGGGGGTTTTGACTTGGCACGGTATTTGCTATACAATGCAACAGTTATACTTTGGAGGAACCTAATGAGTGTGATAGACTTTACAAAAACCCCGGTGGCCGAATTGTTCGGCTCCAACTGTTTTTCCAACGCCGTGATGAAGGAACGGCTGCCTAAGAATATTTACAAAGAAATCCTTGCAGTCCAGGCGGGGGAAAAGGAACTTACCCTGGCGGTGGCGGAAGTTGTGGCCGCGGTAATGCGGGACTGGGCCATTTCCAAGGGCGCCAGCCATTATACCCACTGGTTCCAGCCCCTGACGGGCCTTACCGCCGAAAAGCACGATTCGTTTATTTCCCCCACCGGGGACGGCAAGGTGATCATGGAATTTTCCGGCAAGGAACTGGTTAAGGGCGAACCGGACGCTTCCAGCTTTCCCTCGGGGGGATTGCGGGCCACGTTTGAAGCCCGGGGCTATACCGCCTGGGATGTAACCAGCCCCGCGTTCCTAAAACAGGATCCCACGGGCACTACCCTGTGCATCCCCACGGCTTTTATCAGCTATTACGGTCAGGCCCTGGATAAAAAAGTGCCCCTCCTTAAATCGGTGGACGCCCTTTCCGTTCAGGCGGTCCGGGTCCTTCGGGCCCTGGGGAACGAAACCAGCAAAAGACTCTTTACCACCGTGGGGCCCGAACAGGAGTATTTCCTGGTAGACAAGGGATACTTTGACAAACGGCCCGACCTGCTGCTAACGGGCCGTACCGTCTTTGGAGTTCTGCCCGCCAAGGGCCAGGAGATGGAGGACCATTATTTTGGGGCCCTAAAAGAAAAAGTGGCGGGTTTTATGCGGGAACTGAATACGGAACTGTGGAAGGTGGGAATTCCCGCCAAGACCCAGCATAACGAGGTTGCCCCCAACCAGTTCGAGATTGCCCCGGTATTTCTTAACAGTACCGCCGCCGTGGACGCCAACCAACTGGTAATGGAAACCATTAGAACCGTGGCCCGGCGTCACGGCATGGAGGGGCTGCTCCACGAAAAACCCTTTGCGGGGGTAAACGGATCGGGAAAACACAACAACTGGTCCATGGCCACCGACGACGGAATTAACCTTTTTGAGCCCGGCGAAAACCCCGAAGCCAACGCCCGGTTCCTTCTTTTTACCACCGCGGTAATAGAAGCGGTGGACCGCTACGCCCTGCTTATCCGGGCTTCGGTTGCCACATCGGGGAACGATTACCGCCTGGGGGCCAACGAGGCGCCCCCGGCGATTGTATCGATTTTCTTCGGCGGACCCCTAACGGAGATATTTGACAATATCGCCGAAGGAAAAAACAGCGGCAAAACCGAATCGGGGACCCTTATCAAGCTTGGGGTTACAAGCCTGCCGACCCTGCCTAAAGATGTGTCGGACCGGAATAGAACCAGCCCCTTTGCCTTTACAGGGAATAAATTTGAATTCCGCATGGTCGGTTCTTCCCAATCCATTGCCACCCCCAACACCTACCTTAACGCGGCGGTGGCCCAGGTGCTTAAGGAATATGCGGATAAGCTGGAGAAGGCTTCCAATAAAAACGAGGCGATCCAGAATATCATTAAAGCGTCCTATTCCAAGCACAAACGGGTTGTCTTTAACGGCAACGGCTATACCGATGAATGGGTCCGGGAAGCGGAGCGCCGGGGGCTTCCGAATGTAAAAAACGCCGTGGACGCCCTTTCGGTGCTTGTCCGCAGCGAAACCATCGCCTTGTTTGAAGAGCACCATATCTTTACTAAAGAAGAGTCGGAAAGCCGCTACCATATCTACCTGGAAAAATATTCCAAGCAGATCAACATCGAGGCGGGAATTACCATCGAGCTGGCCCGGCGGAGCATATTCCCCGCGGTAAGCGATTTTAGCGCCAAACTTGCCAAGGATGCCGCGGCCCTGGCTGCCATCGGGGCGGTAAGTTCGGCCCAGGAAAAACGGGCCAAGCGCATTGCGGAGCTAAGCTCCGAACTTTTCGATGAAACCGCGAAGCTGGAAACCGTACTGGGAGAAGCCCAGGACACGGTGGATGTCCAGGTCCAGGCCAAGACCTACTTTGAAAAGGTTAAACCCGCCATGGACAATGTTCGGGACAAGGTAGACGCCCTGGAAAAACTGGTCTCCAAAGAGGCCTGGCCCCTTCCCGGTTACGAAGAGCTTCTCTTTAAACTCTAGCCTCGGCTAAGTTCCGTTACGGGTACGCCCCCTGAAAACTGCCGAACCCGCAGGTCCGCGTTTTCAGGGGTTTTTATGCGCCACGGATCCGGCGGCCGCGACCCGGCCGCGACCCGGCGGCGGCCCGGCGGCCCCGGCGGTCACGGGTCCGGCGGCGGCTCCGGCGGCCGCGACCCGGCGGCGGCGGAACTGCGCTCAGGCGATCCTCCGCCTGCCCCATATTGCATAAATATACCAAAATATGTAAATCTTATTCATGGATCTAAAGGAACTTGAAGAGACCGCCGCTTTGGCCCACCTAACCCTGAACACAGAAGAACTTGCCGCGGCCCTTCCCGCCTTCGAGCAGATGCTCGGGTTTTTTGCCGTCATGCAGGGGGCGGACGCCGAAGCCCTTGAACCGGCGGCCCGGATCGCCTCCGGTCAGGCGGCGGGGTCCGCCCTGGTTGACAGCAGCCATTTTCGGGACGATACGGCCGGCGAAGTCCGGGCTTCCCGGGAAGATATGCTTAAAAACGCCGGAGACCGGGACGGCGCCTTTATCGTAATCCCCAATGTGTTATAAAAAAGGAAACAGCGCATGTCCTACAAACAGCCCGACGGCTTTCTGTCATACGTTAAAGAATGGGAAGAAAAAATCGGCGCGTTCATTGAACTGTCCGGGGAAAAAGGCGCCCCGGTTTCGCAGTCCCCTCCCTCCGGAGAAAAGCCGGAGGACGGGGGAGCTTTGCCCCGCCCCGGATGCCCCGAAAAAGCAGCGGCCCTTATCCGGGATCTTCCCTTTGCGGTAAAAGACAATATCGCCGTTGCGGGCTTTTCCTTAAGCTGCGGCTCAAAGCTCCTCGCCGGTTTCCGCTCCCCCTATACCGCCACGGCGGTCCGGGCCCTTTGGGCCGCCGGGGCTGAACTTATCGGCAAAACAAATCTGGACGAATTCGGCATGGGCTCTTCCACAGACAACTCGGGCATAAAAAAAACCAACAATCCCTGGGACCTAAGCCGGGTCCCCGGCGGTTCCTCCGGCGGTTCCGCCGCCGCGGTGGCCGCGGGAATAGTTCCCTTTGCCCTGGGAAGCGATACCGGGGGCTCGGTGCGCCAACCCGCCGCATTTTGCGGGGTGGTAGGGCTTAAACCCACCTACGGCGCCGTTTCCCGTTACGGCCTTGTGGCGTATGCTTCAAGCCTCGAAGGCATAGGGGTCCTGGCCGACAGCGCCGCCCGGGCCCGGGCCGTCTTTGCCGCGATCCGCGGCCGGGATCCCCTGGACGATACATCCCGGGATCCCCCCGCCGGGGCCCCTCCCCTGTATGCCCCGGCGGATAAAACCACCCCGGCTTCCACCGGCGGGGATCCGCCGGCCCTTTCGGGGTTTAGCATCGGGGTGCTGTCCCCGGAAGCGGTGGCCAGGGCGGTGGCCCAAACCGCCGCTTCCGGCATGAACGCCGGGGGGAAAACCGGCGCCCTGGAAATCGCCGCCCAGGCCGCAGAACTTGAAAGCGAGGTTCGCCGGGGCTTTGAACTTGCCAAGGAACGCTTTGCGTCCATGGGCTGCAGCCTTGTGGATGTGGAAATTCCCAGTCTTAAATACGGGGTTCCCGCGTACTATACCATAGCCGCCGCCGAAGCCAGCGCAAACCTTGCCCGGTTTGACGGGGTCCGTTACGGCCGGCGGCCCCCTATGGCGGAAAACCCCGGCGAACTTGTCGATAAAACACGGGAAGCGGGTTTTGGAGACGAAGTAAAACTCCGCATCCTGCTGGGAACCTTTGTGCTCCGTTCCGGCTTCCAGGACCGGTATTATCTAAGGGCCCAGAGGATCCGGGCAGGAATTAAGGCGAATTTTGAAGCCCTTTTGGGAGGCGGCTATACCGGGGAGGGGGATGCCGGCGGCGCAAAGAATGCCGCCGCCCCAGAGAAAGACAGCCGCGCCCCCAGGGTCGACGCCATACTGCTTCCGGTATTTCCAAGCCGGGCCTTTGGACGGGGGCCCAGTTCCCTTTCGGCTTTTGCGCAAAAGGCGGCGGATCTCTACACCTGCTGCGCGAACCTTGCGGGCCTTCCGGCGATATCATTTCCCGCGTCCCTCGAGGGGGGGCTTCCCGTGGGGGTCCAGCTCTTGGGCCGGGCCTTTTCCGAAGCTAAGCTTTTGGATCTGGTGGAGGCCTACGAGGGGGCCTATCCGTTCCCCCATCCGCAGGGGTATAGGGCGTTTTGGAACTAAGAGGCGCTAAAAAAGCCGGCGAACGGTTTAGCGCCGCTTTAATGGGCCCCTAGGGGAAACAAAGGAGTACGCGGTGTATCAATCATTCATAGGACTTGAGGTTCACATCCATCTGTTAACCAAAACCAAGGTGTTTTGCCGCTGCCGTTCCGCCTTTGGCGACGAGCCCAATACCAATGTGTGCCCCGTATGTATGGGCTACCCCGGGGTCCTGCCCACCCTTAACCTGGAGGCCATGCGGATGGGCTGCATAGTCGCCCGGGCGCTAAACTGTACTATTCCGGAACGGACCTGGTTCGAGCGCAAGCAGTACTTTTATCCCGACATGACCAAGAACTATCAGATATCCCAGTTTGCCTCCCCCCTGGGGCAGAGGGGCTGCCTGGAACTTGAAGGATCCGGCACGGACGGAACCCCGATCAAAAAGAAGGTCCGGATCAAGGAGTGCCACCTGGAAGAAGACGCGGGAAAGATGATCCACACCGGGACCGTATCTCTTCTGGACTACAACCGGGCGGGGGTGTCGCTGCTGGAAATTGTTACCGAACCAGACATGGAAACCGGGGAAGAGGCGGAATTTTTTATTCAGCAGCTCCGCCGTATGGTCCGGTACCTGGAGGTCTGCGACGGCAACATGGAAGAGGGGTCCCTCCGGGCCGATGCAAACGTGTCCATTAACCTTCCCGGCCAGGGCCTTGGAAAAAAGGTGGAAATAAAAAATCTTAACTCTTCCCGCTTTGTCAGGCTTGGCCTTAACTACGAGATCCGCCGCCAGACAGAGCTCCTTAACGCGGGCAGAACCGTGGTCCAGGAAACCCGGCTTTGGAACGAAAACCGGGACGAGACAGTTCCCATGCGGCAAAAAGAAAACGCCCAGGATTACCGCTACTTTCCCGAACCGGATCTGCCGGTATTCTGCCCCGATCCGGCGTTCCTTGCCTCCGTGGACAGGGGCCTGGTGGAACTTCCCCCGGCGCGGCTTAAGCGCCTGACGGCAGAATACGCCATTACCGAAGAACAGGCCGGTCTTATCTGCGATGAAAAAACCGCGGCGGATTACTTTGAGGCGGCGGTAAAGGCCGCGGCGGCGCCCGCAGAAAAGGCCCTGGCCAAGAAGGATGCCGCGGACCGGATCGCTAAATGGATTCTTTCGGATATAAAACACCTCCTCCACAAAGAGGGCCTTTCAGGCCTTGACTCCTTTGCCCTAAGCCCTTCCCGCCTTGCCTCTTTGGTGCTAATGCAGGCCCAGGGCCGGCTTACCGGGAAACTTGCCAAACAAACCCTGGAACTGGCGGCCGCGGAAGACAAAGACCCGGAACTAATCGTACGGGAGCATCACTGGGAACAAATTACCGATCCGGCCCTGATTGCCGAAACCGCCCGGGAGGTCCTGGCCCAGGAAAAGACCACCGCAGGAGAACTACAGGGCCCGGGCGCCGAAAACGAAAAGCGCCGCAAGACCCTTTTTGCCTATCTGGTGGGAAAAGTCCTGGCCGCCACGGGGGGCCGGGCGGATCCCAAAATCGCCGGCGAACAGATTCAAAAATTGCTCAAAAACCCGGCCCCCCCTCCTTAAGATACTCCACGATACGGTTTTACCCTATGCCGGCAATTTGTCGCGTGCCATCGTAAAATAACCCTGCACCCATTCGTACCGTCCCGCGAAACGCCTTGACAAATTTCTTCAAAACTATTGTGATTTAACACGAAAAAAATTATTGCAGGCCAAGCGCATAATTCGACGGAGCAGCCCCGCGGCGGGGGAATTTTTGCCCTGTTTCGGCCAGGGGTCCGGCGGGGGTCCGGCGGGGGTCCGGCGGGGGTCCGGCGCAGATTTTACCGGATTGCCTTAAAACCCTATACCCAGGCTAAACGCAAACTGAAAAAAGCCCGAATTCATATTATAGGCTATTCCCGCTCCAAAGGCGGGCAGGGCAAGGCGGCTTAAATAAAACCGGACTCCGGCGGAAGGGCCCTGATCAAGTTCATCGCCGGAAACGGGCCCCTGGGAATATATCACCTGCCAGGACCCTAAAGCAGAAATGGTTCCAAAACGGAATTCAACCAGATATTTTTCGAATCCCCCGGAAAAACCCCAGCCCTGCCGGGCGGAAAATTCCGGGGGTAAAATATCAACCTGGCATTCTTTGGGGTTAAATTCAAACAGGGAATTCGAAGAACTGGTCCACACCACTCCGCTCCGCAGGCTAAGCCGAAAACCGGGGACGAGTGATTTTTCGTAAACTCCCCGGAATTTTACGGTATGAAAAGAAGAACCCTGTAGGCCCAGGTTAAAGGTATACTCCAGGGATGCACTTTGTTCGGAAAGAAGGCGCCCGTCCCAGTGGCTGTCGCGGACGGAAAGACCGGGAGAAAACCCAAGGACCATGGCGTCGTCGGGGGCCCTAAGGGGCGCTTTTTGCACCGTTATGCCGGTAAAGGAAATTCCCATCCTCCCCGAAAAATGATCCGCCAAGGAATAATTTAAAGCCGGAAAAACCCGCAGGGTGTCTGCGGTATAGCGCCGGTAAGACCGCTGCCGCCGGTCCGTGTCTTTCCGTTCCTGGCGGCTGTACATGAATCCCGCGCTCCAGCCTAAGCCTCCGGCGCGATCCGGGGTATAGTTATAAAACGCCATGGCCATCCAGCCGCCGGAACCGTAGGCGCCCCCGGCAAAGGCTTGATCCCGAAGGCCAAAGGCGTTGGTATCCCCCAAAAACAGCCCGAAATTTCTTTCGCCGGAATTAAAACTTATCAGGGGAAAGGGAAAAATAGACCATTTTTCCCGGACCCGTATCTGCAGGATCAGGCCCCCATTACCGTCACCGGCCAATTCCACCGCCACCGGTTCCAGGACCCCCGTATTTCGGACCGCGGCTTCCACTTCGTTCAGGTCCAGGGTTTCCCCGTCCTGGCCGATAAACTTTTCAAGCGGATACCGGGCTATGTAAGGTTTTGTTTTTTTAAGACCGCTTATTTCGACAGAACTAATCCGTCCGCCGCCGGCCAGGGGGGCTTCCTGGGAAAAGATCCTTCCACTACACAAAAGAAGCAGGATCATTGTACTGCGGATTCGCATTTTTATCTCCGGGAAACCCTATAATGTTGCACCCCGGAACAAGAAAGCATCCGGGAGTTTCCGAATGTTGCCTAAAGGCATGGACGGCGGATTATCCGGTAACCGGTACCATCCACCCCTTACCGTCCGGCAGGGTTCCGTACTGAACGCCCTTAAGGTTTTTTTGCAGCGCCGAAGCAAGCTCTCCGGGGTATGCAAAAGAAACTTTCTTGTCCTGATAACTCAGCGAAGAAATGGGAGTAGCCCCGGCGGCGGTACCGCTGACAAAACATTCCGCGGCTTCGGAAAGGGCTTCGTCAATGGAAATTTTACGCTCCGAAACTTTTATCCCCTTATCGCCGGCAAGTTCTATAAGGCTTAAGCGGGTAATACCGGGAAGTATGGTATCCCCCAATTCCGGCGTAACCAGTTCCCCGGATTTTAGATAAAAGAAAATATTGCAGGAAGATCCTTCTTCTATGTACTTACGGTTCTGTGAATCCAAAAACACGCATTCCATATAGCCCTGCTCCGCCGCCTCGTGCTTGGCCAGGGCGGCAATAACATAATTTGAATCCGCCTTAATCCAGCCCGTTCCCTTGGGGGTGGCCCGGATCCGTTCTGTAACTACCGCATCGGAGCGGCCTTCGGCAAAGTACGCGCTTACGGGGGTGCAGACCATTAACACCCAGGGCTCGTACGAAAGGTTCACCCCAATGCCCCCTTCGGAATAGGTAAAGGGCCTTATATAGATTGAATCGGCGCTGACAAAGGAATCTGCCTCCCATTCGGCCTTGTACCGGGGCCAAAAGCCCAGTTCCTTATTACGCCGCACCGTTTCGGTAATGGCCTTTAAAAACAGATCCTGGGGAAAGGGGGGCATACAAAGGCCTTCCATGGAATTGTAAAAACGCCTTGCATTTTCCCGGGGCCGAAAAATAGCAAGTCCCCCGTTCTTTTGCGGCAGGGCCTTTAGTCCCTCGAAGCAGCCCAGGCCGTATTGGGTTGTATAGTTTACCAGGGGCATATCATGGTAAAAATTCCGGGAATCCGACAGCGCCGCGGCGTCCACGGGGGAAAGGTTCCCCTCTTCTTCGGGGGTCCTGTGGGGTTTTTCCAGAAATTCTTCTTTCCATCCTTCCTTTTTTGTATATTTTGCCCGGTAGACCACTGGATAACAGTTTAACGTAAAGGCCATAAATTTCTCCTTTCGGGGTACAGTCTAGCAATTTCCCGGACCCGTTACAATACACGCACAAGAAATTTATTTGCCTGTCTGTTGAAGCAGTTTTGAATGAGTCTTCCGTAACTGTCTTATGGCCCCCTGCCGTCCGCCTAGATCATGGTTTTGTAATATTTATAGAAGTCCCTTTCAATAACCTGCATGGCCGGCATAGGAAAGAAAATATGTTCCGCCTGGGAGGCAAACATAAAACCGTGGCGGATCATCCGGGCGGGAAGGCGATCAAAGGGGCAGTCCAGCGAAAGTCCTTTCTGGGCCTTGCCGGGTATCCGCTGCACTTCGTGGATGCCGTCCCGAATTTTCGACGGATGGATCCCCGGGATAGGGGACTGCATCAGGGGATTGGACGAAAATTCTTCCAAAAATTCGTCGATGTCAAATTCAAGCTGGGTGTAGAGAAGCTTTGGGGCCCCCTTGCCGTTCCCCGGATCGGTAAAGTACCTGCCAAAGTCCACAAAGTTGCTCTTGGAAAGGACCAGCATCCGCACGGGGTTTATCTCCGCGTAGATCCGCAAAATGTTGTGGGAAGGGGCGGCCTCGTAGGGCGCCGGATCGATCCGCATAATGTAGCCCGCGGAGCTGGACAGGTACAAAGTGCGGATCGCCTGAAAGTCAACATTTTCTAAAATCCGGTAAGAGGCGATAAATTTGGTGGATTTAGGCCGGCCGTCTTCGTGGGGCTTTAGGGCCTTCATCCCCGACTCAATATCGAAAAAATTATTTCTAAAATCAGGATCAAGTTCGGCAAAGACCAGCCGCCCCTGATAATCCCGGGAAGACCCCACGGTATAATGCCTGGCAAACTGTTCCGCATCCAGTTGGGAACCTATCAGCGCCGGGTTGGGATAGCAGATCATGTAAAGATAATTGGTATACGGCATTTTTACCCCCAGAAATTTTTTAACATCGGCGCTATTACCAGAGAAATAACCGCCATAAGTTTGATAAGGATGTTCAAGGCAGGACCCGCGGTGTCCTTAAAGGGATCGCCCACGGTGTCCCCCACCACAGAAGCCTTGTGGGCGTCGGAACCCCGGCCCCCGGCGGCGCCGCCTTCGATCGTCTTTTTCGCGTTGTCCCAGGCCCCGCCGGAATTGGACATGAAGGTGGCCATAATAACACCGGAAACCGTAACCCCCACCAGTACCCCGGCGAGCATGTGTATCCCGCCGATAAAGCCCACCAGCGGCGGGGTTACGACGGCGATAAAACCGGGGAGCAGCATTTCCTTGAGGGCCGCGGAAGTGGATATGCCGATACAGCGCTTGTAATCCGGCTCTTCTGTGTCCTCCAGGATTCCGGGCTTTTCCCGGAACTGCCGCCGCACTTCTTCGATCATGGCGAAGGCCGCCCGGCCTATGGCGGTCATGGAGAGGGAGGAAAAAAGGAAGGGAATCACCGCCCCCAAAAGGAGCCCCGCCAGAACGGGCACCGAGGTTAGATCGATGCCCTGAAGCCCCGCCTGTTCCCGAAAGGCGGTAAAAAGGATAATCGCCGTCAGAGCCGCGGAGCCGATGGCAAAACCCTTGCCGATGGCGGCGGTGGTATTGCCCACCGCGTCAAGCTTGTCGGTAATTTCCCGAACCTCGTGGGGGAATTCCGCCATTACCGCCAAGCCCCCCGCGTTATCCGCAATGGGCCCGTAGGCGTCCACCGCAAGCTGAATACCCAGGGTAATGAGCATCCCCAGGGCGCCGATTCCCACGCCGTAAAATCCCGCCAGGCCGTAGCTTCCCAAAATAGCGGCCACAATCAGCAGCACCGCGGGGAAGCAGGACATCATGCCCATGCCCAGCCCGGTGATAATATTGGTGGCCGCCCCGGTTTCGGAGGAGTGGACAATGGCCCGGACCGGCCGGGAATTGGTGCCGGTAAAAAATTCCGTCAACAGGCCGATGAGGGAACCGGCCAAAAGCCCCACGATCACCGCCAGGTAGATCCGCCCCGCGCCGACGCCCGCCGCGGTGGTTTCGGTTCCCAGAAAATACCGGATCAGGGGGTAGGCCAGGGCCGCGGCGATAAGGGCGGCGCCGATGGAGCCGGTGTTCAGGGCCCTTTGGGGGGAACGGCCTTCCCGGACCTTCACAAAAAATATGCCGGTGATTGACGCCAGGACCCCCACCACGCAGAGGAGCAGGGGCAGCCCCGCCAGTTTCAGCCGGAACACTTCGGCCGCATCCCCCGCCGCCGCGGGGACCACCGAGAGCCCCAGTATCATGCAGCCGATGAGGGAGCCCACATAGGACTCGAAAAGGTCCGCCCCCATGCCCGCCACATCGCCTACATTATCGCCCACGCTGTCGGCAATAACCGCGGGGTTCCGGGCGTCGTCTTCGGGGATTCCCGCTTCCACCTTGCCCACCAGGTCTGCCCCTACGTCGGCGGCCTTGGTAAAGATCCCCCCGCCCACCCGGGCAAAGAGGGCAATGCACGAAGCCCCCAGGGAAAAGCCCGACAGCACGGGAAACACCCGGCCCGCCAGCGCCTCTGCCGTACCCCCGAAAGCCCGGATGGCCGCGAGGAGTACCAGAAATACGCCCAAAAGGGCCAGGCCCACCACGCTCATGCCCATAACCGAGCCGCCGGAAAAGGCCAGCCGCAGGGCGGGGTTGATCCCCCGTTCCGCGGCCTGGGTGGTGCGGGAGTTCGCCGCGGTGGCGATCATCATCCCCGCGAACCCGGCGAGGCCCGAACAAAGGGCCCCCAGCAGGAACGAAAGTCCCTGAAAACGGACCGCCCCCTGCTGTCCGGCAAAAAGAAAGGCCGCCACGGCGATAATAAAGGGCAGGAGGACCGAATATTCTTTTTTTAGGAAGGCCATGGCCCCATCGGCGACAAAACCGGCAATTTTCCGCAGATCCCCGTTTTCAACCGGCTGCTTGAGGATCCAACGCGACCGCAGCAGGGCGTATAGAAGCGCCGCGAGGCTGCCGCCCAAAGTGATAAATAATAACATATCCAACATAGGTATATTTTACAATGGAATTATAAAATTCGCAACTAAAATTGTAATGTAAAATTGTAATGAATATGTGGTATACTGGAACCTAGGGAACACAAAAACAGGCGGTGTAGAATGTACCAGGTATTAATCCCCGAAGACATAGCCCCTTCGGGCAAAGACTATCTGCAGGACCGGGGCTATCGGCTGCGGGTAGGGGCGCCCACGGATATAGCTACCCTCCGCAAAGAAATCGCCGGCGCTGACGCCCTGCTGGTACGGATAGCCCGGTATCCGCAGGAAGTATTGGAAGCGGGAAAGAACCTTAAGGTAGTGGCCCGCCACGGAGCGGGGGTAGACAATGTGGCGGTGGATTACGCCGAATCCCAGGGGATCTGGGTGGTAAACACTCCCCAGGCCAACGGAAATACGGTGGCGGAATTTGTAACCGCCATGGTCATGGCCCTGGAATGCGACATCCTGGGCCTGGACAAACATACCCGCGCCGGCGATTGGACTTACCGCATGGGCCTTCGCCGCCGGGAACTGGCGGGCAAAACCGCGGGGATCCTGGGCTTTGGACGCATAGGCCGCCTGACGGCGGAAAAATTGATCCGCGGTTTGGGCATGAAGGTTCTGGCGTATCATCCCCGGCGGCCTCCCGGCATGGACGGGGACATACAGATTACCGGAAGCGCAAAGGAACTTTTAGAAAAATCGGACCATGTAATCGTCCTCGTCCCTTCCACCGCGGAAACCCGGAATATGTTTGATTATGCCGCATTTTCCCACATGAAGAAGGACGCCTATTACATCAACTGCGCCCGGGGAGACACCTATGTAGAAGCCGATTTGGTCAGGGCCCTGAACGAGGGGCGTATCGCCGGGGCGGCCATCGATGTTTTTAACCCCGAGCCAAAACCGGAAAGCCCCCTTTTCGGCATGAAGCAGGTTATTGTAAGCCAGCACAGCGCAGGCCTTTCCCAAGAAGCCGCCGACAGAATGTCCCTCCATGCCGCCATGGGAATTGATGAGGTACTTCGGGGGGATATTCCCACCTGGGCGGCAAACCACCCGGTAAATCCCCGGGCGGCACATTTATGATTACCGGCGGGGCCGCGAGAGGCAGCCCCCGGCAGCTTAGCCGCCGCAATGCTGCGCCTTGCTTTATGGGCGGCTTGCAACGCCGTCGAACCGCAGGTTCGCTGCAGCCGGAACCTTAGACGCAATTTTTGCAATTGTTGGCAAAATATGTATTGCCAAAATATTTCAATATATGGTAAAATATATGGTAGCTCACCTTACGCAAAAGCAAGAGATTGGACTTGTTCAATAACCCGGTTGGTTATTTCACAAGTCCTGCAATTTCTCGCCCCGGCACTACGTTTTGGGGCTGCGAAATTGTACTTTTTAGCGGAAGTTGTTTAACAACTGAA
>JAITKV010000003.1 GCA_031278215.1 Spirochaetaceae bacterium | reverse complement strand
ATAGCATTTTCTCTTTGAAGTTTCAAAAGGATCTTGGCGTTCTTCACTAATAAGCATATTACATTCTGAAAATAATGCACTATTGTACACGTTTTACATAATTGTGAAATAAATTCTATTAAATTCACCATAATACATTATACACAATAGATTTTGGTTTGTCAGGCAGGGAATTAGCTAATTCTTTGCCTGACAAGCAATTACAATCGTGTATTGCCCAAGCCGAACTTGCCGTTGCGGAGGCCGAGGGGCCTACCGGCTCTTGCAATTGCTGCGAAAGCAACTGCCAAACACAAACAGACCTATGTAAAGTGGCGTCTGTTTTTATTCGAAGGGCCGGTTTAATACCGCGGAGCTCTGCTCCGCGGAGACTCATTCTTTAATTTCTTCTAAATAACCTGAGTAACAATACCCTGATGCACCATCAATGGTACATATATATACCCATCTTCCAGAGTTACCATCTATAATTACATTGTTTCTCCACAGTAGAACCAGCACCTCGGTACCTTTTTCCAGAATCTTTATTGTTTCTGAATTTAAGTCCTCTAAGTTTTTTAATTCGAGATTCTCAGATACGACATGTGTGGCCGGAAACTTGGATTCTTTGTAATACACGGCATTAGAATTAGAAGGAGTATCCAAACGAAGCGTAGTAAAACATATACGAACTCTTGTTGTATCTGTCTTAATTCCTCTAATATCTACCCCAATAGGGAATAGCATTACAGAAGAGCCTTCCTGACTACCCCATATATCCCAGGTATAAACACCCCCTGTTTTTTTAAAGTTACCTGTTTGATAATTACTGGGCGCTGATATTTTTCCATCTGATGGAAGAAATCTTCTATTATTACTTTCATTTACATAATATCCAACAAAAGCAGAAAAATCTCCCGTTAAAATTTTATCATAATCGCTCGCGGTTTGAGCAAAAAGAAAAACTGCCAGAAAAATCAAGAGCGTTAAAAAAGTAAATTTTTTCATATAGAACTCCTTATGTTTTCGTGTATACACTATATTATAGATATTCTTATTTGTCAATATTTTTAGGAAATTTTTGTGTTATATACAGCCGGAACCTTAGGTGCAATCGGTTGGTAAATCTTGTTAACGGTGTACAAAAAATCATAAATAGAGTTGTTCGGAAACCTCAGTTTCCGAACAAATTCCGCTTAAAAACAGCAAAATGCGGAGCATTTTGCAAGACTTGTGAGATACCCAACCGGGTTATCGAACAAGTCCAATGAACCTCCCCGGCCCTGGCTATCTTCTGCCGGTTATGCGTTAAGCCCGGCGGACGCTGGAAGATTCCGCTATAAACAGGGCGGGCCCCTTGTTCCCCGGGCTTATGTAAACGGCGAGGGGGTAATTACCGGCCTCTAACCCGCGAATTTATTTCTGGTATTACTTTGACGTCCAGTTCCGGCAGATTGCCGGGTTGCAGAAAAAGAAGCTGGGCGTTTTGGGGCTAATCCCCGCCTCCCTTACCGGCATTGCTTCCCCCCTGTGTATGTACGGTACGATCCCGATTGCCGCTTCTTTTTCGGAAAAGGGCATGGAAGACGACTGGCCTGCCGCGTTCATGATGAGTTCAATTCTGCTTAATCCGCAGCTGCTTTTCTACAGCGCCGCGCTGGGACCGGCGGTATTGCTTATCCGGTTTGTCAGTTGTTTTATCTGCGGCGTTACTGCGGGGCTCTGCGTAAGGTATTGTTTTAAAAATAAAACGTTCTTTAATTTTGCCGGTTTTACCGCACCGGTAAACCGATCCTAATTTGGCTTTACGGTTTTTAAAAAATCTATTTGTAATTGTTTGTAGGCAAAGAATTAGTAATTCCTTGCCTACAAACCAAAATCTATTGTGTATAACTAGCTTCCTATGTTTGTTGAATGGCCGAAAGATACCGGCGCCGGGAATTTACCAAAGACTCAAGTTCCGCAAGCATATTTTTGTCAACTTCTTCGGCTATGGGGTAAATATATTCTTCCGTTTCCCCGGTGTACCGGGCAATAAACTCGGTATTGTTTACATACCCCAAAGAAATCATATTGGATATCCGGTCGGCGGTTTTAAGTATTTTGGCGTTTCGTGAACCCGCTTCTCTAATCCGGGCAAGAAAGTCTCCCTTGGCCTCGCCGGGATTGCGGGTAACCTGCAGCACCAGATCGTAAACCGCGGGGCTTTCAAAATCTATCGAAAGCAGCAGGTTGTGGTTAAATTCAGGAATGTCTTCCACCACATCATGAACCAAAGACGCCTTAAGAAGCACCGAATCGATGTGTCCGTAGTCGATAAGGGTGGCCATGGTGTCGATTTGGTGGCGGAACATATTCCCTCCCCCCTCCCGGGTCTTACCGATAAGCAGGGTGGCAAGCTGGATATACGGAGCAAGATATGTTCCCTTAAGGATCATCATCTCGTAACTGGTCATTCACGCTCCTTGGTTCCGGCCATATCCTTTAGATACGCTTCGATGGTTCCGGTTCTTTCTTTAGTCTCGGCAAGTTTTCGTTTTTCACCGTCAACTAATTCGGGGGGGGCGTTTTTTATAAAATCGGGATTGGAGATCTTTGCTTCCAGGGAAGAAACGTACTTTTTATCCCGTTCCAGGTTGCGCCGGAATTTTTCCGCCAGGGCGGTCATGTTAAGCGCCTCGGCTATATAAACATGGGCCTCGTAGTCCTGGCCCGCCAAGACTATGGCGCCGCCGGCTTCATCGCCGGCGCCGCCGGTTCCCCCCGGGACAACCCGCAGATCTCCCAGGCCGGCCAGGAGTTTGACCAAGCCGGCGTTTTCCTGAAGAAAGGCCGCTTTTTCCCGGCTTTTTCCCCCTCCGGTTCTTGCCTCGCAGCGCAGGCGCTTATCCGAAGTTATGGCGCACTCGGCGCGAAGGGTCCGGATCTGCCTGACCAGATCCTGTAAAAACGAAAACCGCTCCTCCCCTTCATCATCCCGCCGTCCGTCGCGGTAAGAGGGGTACTCCGCGTTGATAAGAAGCTCTTCCTGCCGACCGTCTCCGTTTTGTTTACAGTCCCCGGGCAGCTTGCCGTAAATTTCTTCGGTTACAAAGGGAAGCAGGGGATGAAGGAGCCGCAGGGATTCGGCCAGCACCGTAAGCAGTACCGTTACAGCCCTGTCCCTTTCCGCATCATCCCCGCTCTTCATGGAAAGTTTTGTGGCTTCCACATACCAGTCGCAAAAATCGTTCCAGAAATATTCATAGGCTTTTTGGGCGGCTTCGTTAAGGCGGTACGAAAGAAAGGCTTCGGTAATATATCCGGCGGCGCCGTTAAGCCGGGAATAGATCCATCTGTCCACCGGCGCCAGTTCCGGATTGGCTGCAAGGGAACAGCCTTCAAGGTTCATCAAAATATACCGGCTGGCATTCCAGATTTTATTGGCAAATTTTGAACCCAGCTTAAAGGAGTCCTTGTCGATAAGAATATCCTGACCCTGGGCGCACATAAAGGCCAGGGTACATTTAAGCGCGTCGGCGCCGAATTCGTCCACCAGTTCCAGCGGGTCCAGGCCGTTCCCCAGGCTTTTGCTCATCTTGCGGCCCTTTTTGTCCCGGATAAGGCCGTGGATGTAAATATCCCGAAAGGGCGCTTTGCCGGTAAACTCAAGGCCCGCCATGATCATCCTGGCTACCCAGAAAAAAATAATATCGTACGCGGTAATCAGCGCCGAGGTTGGATAAAAGGCCGCATAGTCGCTGGTTTTGCAGGACGGGTCTTCCCAGCCCAGGGTTGTAAAGGGCCAGAGCCAGCTTGAAAACCACGTGTCAAGGACGCCGGGATCCTGCGTAATGGCGGCGGAACCGCAGTGGGGACAGGCGGAAGGATCAACCCGGGATACGAAGGTTTTTCCGCAGTCCCCGCAGGTCCAGGCGGGAATACGGTGGCCCCACCAGAGCTGGCGGCTGATGCACCAGTCCCGGATGCCGGAAAGCCAATGTTCGTAGGTATGTTCCCACCGCCGGGGATAAAACACCAGTTCCCCCCGCCTCCAGCTTGCCAGGGCTTTTTCTGCCAACGGCTTCATCCGCACAAACCACTGTTCCGAAAGAAACGGCTCTATCACCGTCCGGCAGCGGTAACAGTGGCCCACGGCGTGGCTTATGTCCTTTTCCTTGACAAAAAAGCCGCCGTTTTTTAGATCCTCCACCACCAGGTCCCGGGCTTTTTGCACCGTCAAACCCCGGTACGCTTCGGGAACTTCATCGTTCAGTCTGCCGGCGGGGGTAAGGATGTTCACGGCCGGAAGATCATGCCGTTTGGCCAGCTCCCAGTCGTTGGGATCATGGGCGGGGGTGATCTTTACCGCCCCGGTGCCGAACTTTTTGTCCACATAGGCATCGGCCACCACGGGAATTTCCCTGCCCGTTAGAGGAAGAATAAGCGTTTTTCCCACAAAGTCCGCATACCTCTGATCTTCGGGATGCACCGCGACGGCGGTGTCGCCAAGCATGGTTTCGGGCCTGGTAGTGGCAATCTCGATAAACCGGTCTTTCTCCCCCCTTACCGGGTAGCGAAGGTGGTACATTTTTCCGGGGGACTCATTGTGTTCCACTTCGTCGTCCGAAAGGGCGGTTCCGCAGGAACAGCACCAGTTTACAAGGTAATTTCCCTTGTACAGCAGATCCCGTTCATAGAGGGTTACAAACACTTCCCGCACGGCCTTAGAAAGGCCCGCGTCCAGGGTAAAGCGTTCCCGGTTCCAGTCCACCGAAGCGCCGATTCTGGCCAGCTGGCGGGAAATGATCTTATGGTGTTCGGCGGTAAGCTTCCAGGTTTCTTCGACAAATTTTTCCCGCCCCAGATCCTGGCGGCGTACGCCCTGCGCCCGAAGCTTTTTTTCCACCACATTCTGGGTGGCAATTCCGGCGTGATCGGCGCCCGGTATCCACAGGGTTTTTTCTCCCCGCATGCGATGAAACCGGATAATAATATCCTGGAGGGAATTGTTAAGCCCGTGGCCCAGATGAAGCATCCCGGTTACATTGGGAGGGGGAATGACAATCGTAAAACTTTTGCCTGTTCCCCGGGGCGCAAAGGCCCCCGAATCTTTCCACCGTTGATAAATCGCATCTTCAAAAAGCCGGGGATTGTAAGCTTTTTCCAGTTCAATAGCTTTAAGCATTGTGAAAAATATACCCATTGTCCGTTAATTATTCAAGTTACAAAGCAAACCGGCGGGGATATTCCGCGCAGGCCGGAATATCGCATTCAGGGCAAACTTTTTTCGTCCCCCGTAAGCAGGGCAAAGATTTCTTCAATAACATTATCCGGGGTAGAAGCTCCGGCGCTAAGCCCCAGGGTTTGATACCCCTTTAGTTCCGGCGGCAGGTCTGCGGCGGTTTCGATAAGCCACGCGGGTTTGCCGCACTGCCGGGCTATGGCAAGAAGCCGCCGGGTATTGGCCGACCCTTTCCCCCCGGCAATGACAAGGGCGTCGCAGCGGGCGCAAAGCTCCCGTAACGCATCCTGCCGTTCCCTGGTGGCCCCGCATATGGTGCTGCGGATCTCCAGATCGGGAAAGGTTTCTGTAATCGCCGACGCTATAAGGGCGTACTCGTCTTGGGAAAGAGTGGTCTGGGCGATAAGGGCCGCCTTCGCTCCGGGTTGTTTCCGGCCCAGGGCGCATGCGGCGTCCCTGGCTTCGGCGGCGTTTCCTACAATAATCCAGGGCGCCCCATTATGCGCCGCCGCCCCGGCTTCCACATAGCCGGCAATGCCCTGTACCTCCGCATGGGTTTTTTCACCGGCAATAAAAACGGTTAAGCCCCGCTTTGCCAGGTCCAGGGCGGCCCTTTGACTGGCCTTAACCTTGGGGCACGTTGCGTCCACGATCCGGGCCCCCCGGCGGCGGATATTTTCTTCCAGGGCGGGGCTTATTCCGTGGGCCCGCACGATTACCACCGATGGACGGGCCGGATTCGCCGGGTCCTTCTCGTCGATAATGCCAAGTCCCCGCTTTTCAAGGGACCGTAAAACCTGGGGATTGTGGATCAGGGGGCCGTAGGAACAGACCCCGGAAACAGCCGATCCCCCCGCAGCCAGTTCCCCCTCCGCCAAATCAACGGCCCGGCGGACCCCCATGCAAAACCCAAGGACCCGGGCCCGAATTACCGTCATAGGCTAGGTTTCAAGGGCAGAAATAACTTCCGTTTCCTTTTTTGCCCTGCCCCGGGGAACATGGCGGTCCCAGAAAAGCACAAAACCGGAAGCAATAAAGATCGTTGAATAAACCCCGGAAATTAAACCCACCAGCAGGGCCAGGGCAAAATCCTTCATTGAGCCGGTGGTAAAGATATACAGAGATAAGACCGCCAGCATGGTGGTAACGGTGGTAATAAAGGTCCGGCCCAGGGTTTCGGTGATGGAACGGTTAAGGATCAGTTCAAAATCATCGCCGGGAAAGTTGTGTCTGGTTTCCCGAATCCGGTCGAAGATAACGATGGTGTCGTTGATCGAATATCCCAGAATAGTAAGGATTGCCGCGATGGTGGTAGTATTAAATTCCATCCGGGACCAGGCGATAAAAGCCACCATAATAAGGCCGTCGTGTATTATTGCCAGCACCGCTCCAACGGCGTATTGAGGCTTAAACCGTATGGAGGCGTACAGCAAAATAAGCAGCAGGGTCGCGCTTAAAAGCCACACCGCCTGATCCGCCAGGGTCTTGGAAAAACGGGAGCCCACATAATTGGAGCTGACAACCACCGTTTCCCCTTCGCCAAAATACTCATCCAGGGCCCGGCCGATATCGGTGGTTTGAAAGTCTCCGCTTATGGCGTCTTCCTGTATGCGGATCATAAAACGCCGCTCCCCGGGATCCCCCAGGGCTTGAACCGCCGGATTCCCAAAGCCGGAAAGGGCCCGGGACAGTTCCTCCGTGGGAACCGGCGCGGCCCCCAGGGGAAGGTAGTGGACCCAATATGGTTCGGAACCCAGGGCCGGGGTAGATTGGGTATCCAGCGCCAGAAGCGCAAAGGGGGTGGAGCCGGAAACTTCTGTGGAAACAGAAACCCCCTCAATCTGGTCTAAGGCCTGGGCAAAAGCTCCGATGGTGCCATAATCGGCCAGCAGGTACTGGTTGGTAAAGCCCTGAATCCCAACCCCCGAAACCGCCACGCTTAGGCTGACCCCGTTTAGGGAAAGAAGGGCATTTCCTAAGCCCTCGTAACTTAAACTAAAAGCCCTGGGGGCAAGCTGGACTTCCTGAATCAGCCCCGCCTGAAAATCAATCCCCACATTAAAACCGCCCTTTACAAAATAACCGGCAATTCCTGCGGCGATAAGGACCAGGGAAAGTACGGAGGTAAAGACAAAACACCGGGAAAACTTTATGATTCTGCGCATTATGCCCTACCTTCGGAATGATCCGCCCGGATAGGCTTTATAAACCAGCCCACTGAAAGCTTTTTACTGCCCATCACATCGGTGCTAAAATCAAAGATAAGCCGGGAAACAAAGAGGGCGGTAAACACCGACGAAAACACCCCGATGGCCAGGCTTACCGCAAAGCCCTTAATGGGCCCGGTTCCCAGTTGCGACAGGAACAGGGCGGCTATGAAGGTGGTGATATTGGAGTCCATGATCGCCCAAAAGGCCTTTTCAAACCCCGCCTCCACCGCCGCCCGGCGTCCCTTGCCAAGCCGCAGCTCTTCCTTCATCCGTTCAAAGATAATTACATTGGCGTCCACGGCCATTCCTATGGTTAAGATAAAACCCGCAATACTAGGCAGGGTTAACGTAAAATTAAGGACCGAAAGGATGCTGAACATAAGGTAGATATTAAGGGCCTGGGCAATAAGGGCGTTGATCCCCGCGTTGCGGTAATACAGCAGCATAAAGATCATCACCACCGCCAGGCCCCCCAAAAGCGCGTAGAGGCCCTGGGTAATGGTCTCGGCCCCTAAAGAGGGACCGATGGTCTGCTGGTTTACCACCTCCAGTTCCACCGGCAGGGCGGCGGTCCGAAGGATAATGGCAATGTCATTGGCTTCGTCCATATCAAGGCCGCTTAACTCCACCGATTCATGGATCCCCCCGTTAATTGTGGCGATGGATCTAATGCGGTTGTCCAGTACAATGGCCAGGGGTTTTTTAACGTTGGCGGAGGTAAACTCGTAAAAGATATCCCCCCCTTCGGCGTCCAAAAGAAAAACCGCCACCGGCTTGCTAAATTGTCCGGTTCGTTCGGCCCGGGCGTCCCGAATGTGGTTCCCATCCAGCCCCACCTGCTTTTTAACCGCCGCATAGCCCTTCCATTCGTCAAGACCGTAATCCCCCCGTTCATAGATCCCCAGGATCAGTACATCATCCGGCACTACGCCTTCCACGGGCAGGGTTCCGTCGTCGTTGGGAACCGTGCCGGGATGTTCCCTCAGGTAGCGGTAAAAGGTATCCGTGGCCTCTTCGTCCACAATGTGAAACGCCAGCCCCCCCTTGCCCATGATAATGCCCCGAATCCGCTCCGGGTCTGCGGTGCCGGGAATTTCCACATAGATCTGATCGGTCCCCTGCTTGCGTATAACCGGTTCGGTAAGACCAAAGCGGTCGATGCGGCGGCTAAGGACCTCCAGGGCCTGATTAAACAGAGCTTCCCGTTCTTCGTCGGTAATATCACGGCCGTACTGTTCACGGAACCGGCTCTCCAGACCCTCCATATTCCCCTGAAGCACAATAGAAAGGCCCCCGGAAAGATCCAGCCCCAACTGGACGGAATTTTGCTGAAGGTTCTTTACTTTAAAAATTCTGTCCCGGTAATGGGCTTCGATGGCATTCTGGACGTCGGAACGGGAAAAAACCCGCAGCACCGCGGCGGCGTCCCAGGTTTTAGGGATCTCCCGGCCTAAACTTTTATAGTTCTTTCTTGCCTCGTCCACCAGGAATTCCATTTCTTCCGGAACCCCCTCCCCGCCCCTGGCGGCGGCGATTAATTTTTCCATATCCCCTCCGGCGGTCCGGCGGGCATAATCTCTAATCTGTTCCCGGGAACCCAGGGCCAGATTCTGCTCATCCTTGGGTACAAAGAAATACCACCGGACCGTGGGATAGAGGAATACCAGACATAGTCCCATTATTACAAGGACAATAAAAAACCGGTACCGTTTCTTCATTTTTCTTCTGTGGAAGCTTCCGGTGAATTTTCACCCTTGCCCTGGCTTTCTACCGAAGCTACGGCGTTCCGGGAAAATTCTATTTTGCAGTTTTCGTCCACTTTAAGAATAATCGATCCGTCCCTGACGGTCTGGATAACCCCATGGATCCCTCCGATGGTTACAATCCGGTCTCCCTTTTTAAGGTCCGCCAGCATGCGCTGGGTTTCTTTTTGTTTTTTATTCTGGGGCCGGATAATAAAGAGGTAAAAAATAGCGATTATTAAAACAATGGGAAGCATGCTCAGCAGGTTTTGCTGGGTTGTCCCGGAGCCTCCCCCCGGCCCGGCCATAAGCAGTGAAAAAACTAATTGATTCATATTAACATCCTTAGAAGTGATTAAGGCACCACCTTAACATAGAACCGGAAGATGTTCAAGCGGGAAGAACACCCGCGCATGCGGTGCGGTTTTGGCATAAGCGCTGTGGACAAGGACGGACTTTTTTACTACCCTTATAGTAAGGAGTAAACCATGGGAAAATACGTCTGCAATCTCTGCGGCTATGTATACGATCCCGCCGCGGGGGATCCCGGCGGCGGCATACAGCCCGGCACCGCGTTTAGCGATATTCCGGACGACTGGGTCTGTCCCCTGTGCGGGGTAGCTAAAACCGATTTTTCTCCCGTTTCCTAATGCTGTCCCGGGAACATTTTATCTTTACCATAGGCTACGACGGCCCCGTGGCGGTGGTGGACAGCCAGGGGGCCCGCCGCTATGGAACCCTCTCCACCGTGGATCTGGCAAAAAGGGGCCTGTTCCGGGCCGCCTGGGCTTCGGCGGTTTTTTCCGGCAGCGCCGAAGAAAAGGCCCTGGTTATCGAAGCGTACAATAAAGCCGCCGGGGCCTCCTACGGGGCCGAAGACTCCCTGGACCGGCTTTTTGGGATATTTCCCGTAACCGTTAAGCGCCTTATTCTGTTGTAGCCCGGCCTGCGGGCAAAAAACCCCGCCTACGGCCTACGGCCTACGGGCCCAAAGCCGAACGGTATTCCGCCTCGTAACGCTTAAGCTGGGGGTTATTGGGGGCAATAGCCAGGGCCTGCCGCAGATAATACGCCGCCCGCCGTTCATCCTTTCTACGGTGGTAAATTTCAAACATCGCAATCAGCGCATCAAGGTTAAGGGGATCTTCGAAAAGGCTTGACCGAAGATCGTTCATCAGGGCGTCTTCGTTGGTCCGCAGCTTTGAACGGAGGTAATAGTACCTGCTCTTCTGGACCCCCCCGGGAACCGCCGCCAGCCGTTGATCGATAATTCGGGATGCTTCGGATTGCCGGCCCGTTTCGGTCAACGCGGTGATATACGAAGACACCGCCTCTTCGCTGGAAGGATCCCGGTTGTACAGTTCCCGGGCATGGGACAGGGCCGCGGCATAGTTCCCCAGGGCTCTTTCGATCCGGCAGGCATTAAACAGGTCCCTGTTATTTTTTCGCTGGACCAGCAGCTTGTCCGAATAGGCCTTGGCGTCTTTCCAGTTTTCCTGTCCAATGGAATTTTCCACCGCCAGGGCCAGGGCTTCCGGGGAAGGATCCCCCAAAAGCCGGTTCAGGATCGTCCTTCCTTCGGCATTTTCCTCCGGCCGGGGGGATTCCAGCAGCAGCCGGGCCATGTAAAGGGCTATTTCCGCATCCTCCGGGTACGAACGGATTAGGGACCGCAGGTAGTTCAGGGCCGCCTCCCGGTTCCGGTGGGCTTCGGCCTGTATCCGGGCCCGCAAAAAAATATACTCCCGGCTCCCCGTATCAATGGAAGCGTATGTGTCCAGGGCTACCTGGGCCTGCTGAAACAGCCCCCGGTCCAGCAGAATCCGGGCCCGCAAAAGCAGGATCTCTCCGTCCCGGCTGTTCTGCCGGAGCATTTCGGCAATTACCCCCTCGGCCCCCGGCCAGTCCTGCCGGTCCGCATAGAGCCGAATCAGGAGCCGCTTCATTTCCCGGCTGCCGGGGTAGCGCCGGGAAAGGTCCTGCAGCCGGGACAAACTTTCGTCGGCCCCCTGAAGAATAAGAAGCCGTATCAACCCCAGCTCGGCGGGGTAGCAGGCCGCGGATATATCCAGGGCCTGCCGGTAGGCCGCCTCCGCCTGGGGGGCGTCCCCGGTTTTTTCCAGGGCAAGGCCCCGGAACAGGGGAACCAAGACGGAACGGGGATTAAGCTGGGCGGCCTGGTCCAGGTGGCCCAGGACGTTCCGCAGCGCCGTCCGGGGAATTTCGCCGTCGTAATAGGCCAGAAAGGGAAGAACATATTCCAGAAAATCCCGGGAACCCAAAGGAGGCGAAACATAATTTCCCCTTCCGGCTTCCCGTAAAATTCGGGCATAGGGATGGTTTAACGGAGGATTAACGCCGGAAAAAGAAATATCCACGCCGGGATAAAGGGCTTCGTAAATGGCCCGGCCGGCGGCCCCCAGGGCCCCGGCCCTTTCGGACGAGGCCAGGTCCCGGCTTTGGAGCAGCCCTGCGGCCTCCCTAAGGGAACCGGGGGCGCCCAGTTCTACCTGGTACTGCAATTCTTCCAGGGGGCCGGAAGGGGAAGCGGAATTGTCCCTAGCCGGAGGGGGCGTCCCTGTCCGGGAGGGGGAAGCACAGGCAAAAAACAAACATAGCAGGAGTGGCGCCGGATTGGTAACCGGAAGTTTCACGAAACCTCATCCCTGTCCCCGGACCCGGAACTAAACGAAAGGAGGATAAGTATAATCCCCCCCAATACGATTAGCAAGGGCCACCAGTTGACAACAAAACGCTTAAACGAAAAAGAAACTACCTTAAAGGAAAAGACCAAAAGCGTACACCCCAGCACCACAAAGGCCAGGGAAGGAATAAGGTATTTGTACCTGAATGCCCGGTAGTACCGCAGCCCCGCGGGCAGCAGGGCCAGGCCGGAAAAAACCGAAAGCAGCGGCCAGCCTTGGATCAGGGTAATGGGAATAATTTTTAGGGCGGAAAGAAAAAGAAACAGGCCGATAAGGATAAAAAAAGTGGCAAAAAACAGGTACAGGGTGCGTTTATTTAATTTTATAGCTAAAACCGCGCAGAATGCGCCGATAATGACAAAAAGAGAGGGCCACAATACGGAAAGCCGGGAAATTCCCGTCATGGTCCCCAAAAGGAACCCGATGCCCAGAAGCATCAGAAAAAGGCCGGCAATAAAAATAATATGGGCGGTAATTCGACGAGTTTGACGCATACCTTTACTATACCAATTCTTTCCTTCTCTTGCCAATGGGAACCCTTCAATGATAGGATGATCGGATGAAAAACGCCCTGCTGCTTTTGGCTGCATTAACCGTCCCCGTTTTGTTAACCGGGGCCGAAGAGCTGGTAAACTATCAGTTGGACGAAACGGAACATTTGGAAATAATCCCCGGTGAACCTATTACCCGGCCCCTTCGCCAGGTTAAATATGTTCAGCCCTATGCATCAAAGCCCCACGACGAGGCCCCGGTCCTGTTTACCCTTACGGGGCTTGACGAGCCTTTAACCCGGCAGTACATCGAACAGTATTCCACCGGGGGGGGGCGCCGGTGGCTTACCGCGATTATGGAACGGAGCGAACCCTACCTGGCCTTTATCCAGAAGGAAATTGAAAGGCGGGGGCTTCCCCAGGAGCTTATCTACCTGCCGGTGATTGAATCGGCCTATTCGGTTACCGCGGTAAGCCGTTCCGGCGCCACGGGCCTATGGCAGTTCATGCGGAACAGCATTAAGCCCTACGACATGAAAATCACCGACTGGATGGACGAGCGCCGGGATTTTTGGAAGTCTACCCTGGGGGCCCTGGACAAACTGGAGGCCGAATATAAACGGGTAGGCAACTGGGAGCTGACCCTGTCGGCCTATAACGCCGGCCTGGGAACGGTCCTTAACGCCATGAAAAAATACCCCGGCGAGGACTATTGGGAGCTCTGTAAGCGGCGGGTCTTTAAAAAAGAAACCATCCATTATATTCCCAAACTTTTGGCGGTATCGTATATTTTATCGAATCCCCGCCGTCACGGAATTGAGCCGGTATGGGCCGAGGATCCCCAGTGGATCCGTATAGCCGTGGGACGGTCGGTGGACTTAAACATGGTGGCGGAATACGCGGGGCTCCCCGGAACGGAATTAAAAAAAGCAAACCGGGAACTGTTTTACGGCATTACGCCCCCGGATCCTAACTATCATATCAAGGTTCCCGCGGCCCAGGCTTCGGCCGTCGCATCGGTCCTGGAAAACCCGGAGCTAACCTTAATAAAATACTATTTCCACACGATTCGGTCCGGCGATACCCTTTCGGGCATAGCCAGCCGCTACGGGGTTTCGGAAAGCCAAATCCGCAGCCACAATCCGGGACTTCGGGACCGGTACCTTAAGATAGGGGTCCGCCTTATTATTCCCGCGTTGAAAGAAATCAACACCGCCGCCGCGGCCGGGCCCCGGATAGAAAACGTTTCCTTTTCCGGAACCCACCTTGTTAAACGGGGGGAAAGCCTGTGGTCCATAGCCCTGGCCTACAACACCGATCCCGAAACCCTGGCCCGGATCAACAATATGGGGCTTAACGATACGCTGCGGGAAGGAAGCACCCTTAAAACGCCGGTTAGCCGCTGATGAAGCCGCGGTACTGCCTGGTTCCGGTTCTGGCCCTGGCCCTTACAAACGCCGCCGCCCAGGGAGCCCTCGTAAACGGCGCCCTGGAATGGGAACGGATGGAGCTAAGCGCCACCGTTACCCTGGACCTTGCGGGGGCGGGAATCCGGCTTCCCGCGGGAAGGGCCCGGGCAGAAGCCTTACTGGAAGATGAATACCCCGCCCTGATCCAGCCCTTTGTTCTTGCCATACAAGTAGATTCGGACTCTACCCTGGGGGATCTGATAGACCGGGGGGAAATATCCCTTCATACCGGGGACAGTTTTGCGGCAAATGCCCACCGGATCCCCCCTTCCCTTTCCCCGGATCTTTCTACGATCTTTGCCCGTTATACCGTAAGCCTGCGGGACATATCCCGGCAGCTTATCCGCCATACCAGGCCCCGGGAAGTACAGAGCCCCCTGGTTCCTTTGCCCACGGACAGCTATACGGGAATTATTATTATTGCCGACGAGACCCTGCGGGTCCACGGCCGTTCCTCTTCGGCGTCCATGGTCCCCTGCATTTTCCCAAAAATCTGGGACAGCGAGATGACCCTTGTCTATGAACGGAACATGGTGGACCCGAATTTTGACCGCCGCCAAAACCGGAACTCCCCGGACTTCGGGCAAACCCCGGCCCCGCGGTCTTCTGCAGGCGCCCGCGCCGCGGATTATGCCGGCGAAAGCATGGTCCGCTACACCAGCCGGGACAGGATCATGGGCCGGGATCCTTCGGGAATTGACCGGGACCTTGCCTCCCTGGTGGGGGAAAATCCCCTGCGGATCATAGCCCGGGGGGTCTTTGGAGAGGTTCCCACGGACCCCATTATCGACAAGGACGACGCCCTGTTAATTCTTTCCAGCGAAGCAAACCGCCGGCTTCTTAGGGAAGGCCGGGTGGTGCTCGTACTGGCTAAAGAAGAACTAAAAAAAATCCTTCCCTAACACCCCGGCGAAAAATCCTAGCCCCAGTCCCGAAGCCGCACCGCCGTTATCTTACCGATAAACATCCGGTGGTAATCCTTCTGCGGATAGTTCTTTTCGATTTCATCGGCCAGTAGAAAATTGGCGGGGTCTAGATCGTGAAAGTACAGCTTGGTACAGGTAATCACCGCCTGGGCCTCGGTAAAGCCGATGCTTCCATCTTCAAACACCACCGGGGTCAGCGCCGCCTTGGCGGCCTTGTCCGTATCCCGGCCAGAAGTAGAACCGCAGATCTCCAGGGCATTGTGGTATTTTTCATGGAAAAACGAACAAGAAAAAGACGGCAGGGTGTTTACAAACCCGAAGGTATGCCTGCCGGGCCGGATAAAGCAAAAAATTACTTCGGAATTCCACAGGACCCCCAGGGTTCCCCAGGAGGCGGTCATGGTATTCCAGTTGCCCTTGTCCGGCGAAACATCCCCGGCGCTGATCAGCATCCAGTCGTCGCTGATGCGCCGGACCGGGGACCCTTCAAATTCCCGGATATTAACCTTAATCCACCCGCCGGATGCGGGAACTACGTCTTTCTGTTTCATGGTATAACTCCAAGCAGTGAACTATATGCGTCCAGAACTTCGTCGCCCGTTCCGGCGCCGGAATTTCCTGACAGGACTTTTTTGGTAAGGATCTTTCCCAGCTGCACCCCTTCCTGATCAAAGCTGTTCAGGTTCCACACAAAGCCCTGGAACATCACCTTATTTTCAAAGTGGGCCAAAAGGCTTCCCAGGGCCGCGGGGCTCAGCCGCCCTCCCCGGATCAGGCTGGAGGGCCTGTGTCCGGGGAAAAACTTATTTCTATCGGGGTCGTCCTTTCCCTTGGCAAACGCGACAATTTGGGCGGCCAGGTTGGCGTTTAATTTAATTTGGCTTAAAGAGCCGTCCACCTCCACATCATCCTGACGCTGGCTTTCGGCAAAACCCACAAACTGCAGGGGAACAATATCGGTTCCCTGATGAAGGAACTGATAAAAAGAATGCTGGCCGTTGGTGCCGCTTTCGCCAAATACCACCGGACCGGTGGCGTAGGAAACTTCTTCGCCGTATCTGTTAGTCCCCTTGCCGTTGGATTCCATATCCAGCTGCTGTAGATGAGCGGGAAACCGGGAAAGGGCCTGGCTGTAGGGAAGCACCGCGGTAACGGGGTACCCCAGAAAATTCCGCTCCCAGACCCCCAGCAGGGCGTCCAGCAGGGAAGCGTTTTCCCGGATATCCCCCGCCAGGGCCAGGGCGTCCGCTTCGTGGGCCCCGGAAAGAAATTCCTTAAATACATCGGGTCCAAAGGCCAGGGACAGGATCACCCCCCCCACCGCGGAGGTGGAGGAATAGCGGCCTCCGATAAAATCATCAATGTAAAACGAATCTAGATACGAGGGGTTGTGGGCCAAGGGGCTGGTTTCGCTGGTTACCGCCACGATGTGCCGGGCCGGTAAAAGCCCCGCCCGGACAAGTTTGTCTTTTACAAAAAGTTCATTGGCCAGGGTTTCCTGGGTGGTCCCGCTTTTGGACACCAGAACAAACAGGGTCTCGGCCAGATCCAGGGGCGAAAGCGCCCCGGAAGCATCGTCGGGATCCACGTTGGATATAAAAAAGGCGGAAATTTTTTTCTTCCCGTTCCGCTGTCCCCAATTATCCAGAGCCAGGTACATGGCCCTGGGGCCCAAGTCGGAACCCCCTATGCCTATTTGGACGGCATTTTTAAAGGGCTTTCCCGAAGCCCCCTTAACCGCTCCGGACCGGACCCGGCCGGCAAAGGCAGAAAAGCGTTCCAGTTCGGCCTTGTAAAATTCTCCCAGATCCCTGGTCCCTTCAACCACGGGCTTTCCAAGCTGCCCCCGTAAAAGATGATGCAGCACCCGCCGTTTTTCCCCGGTATTCATAATCTCCCCGTCAAGCAGGGCCCGGTACTTGGAAATAAGTTCCTGTTCATCCGCCAGGGCCTGCAGGGCCCGGATAGTCCCTTCATCCGCGGCCTTGGCGGCCCAGTTATATAAAAGCCCCCCGGCCATGGGAATTCCGGAGCGGCCTACCCGCTCCGCAGTAAGGCGCCCGGCAAAATCAAATTTCTTCCCCGGAGGAACCAGGGATGCAAGTTTTACCCACGCGTTAGTCTTATCCGGATTTATATAGTTCATGGGGATTTCCTCCGTTTTTAGGGTACCACGGAAATGTCAAAATTACCAGACCGCAAATTGCCAATCGGGGAAGGGCGGAGATCTTAGCCGCCTTTCGGATACGGCGCTTTTTCCTTTACGGCGTATCCCGGCGCTTATGCCGCGGGTGCTTTAAGCGCCCGCTCTTCCAGGGGCCTACGGCGCATCTGTCTGTATTTTTAAAAAATAGCTAATCTCTTTAAAGATATAATCCTGGTATTTAGGCTTCAATTCCTTAAACAGGCCCACTAGTTTAATAACCTGTTCTTCATTGTTTTTGGCGAACATTTCACCTTCCCCGGTGCGCAGCCACCGTTCGTTGACATTAAAGGTGGAACAGATAAGTTTAATAAGCCTGTTATTGACCCGGCGTTTTTTCGTTTCAATCCCCGCCAGGTATCCGCTGGAAAGAGAAATCGCCTGGGAAAAATTAACCTGGGTTATATCCAAGGTCTTTCGGAGTTCTTTAATGCGGCTGTTTATTTGGCTTGCATTTTTTTCTTCCACACTGTTAACGATAGTGTATTGGCCGGAGAACTTGCAAGGAATTTTAGGTTTTTTATTCGAAGCCGGGTCGAATACCCCGCGATTTGAGCGCCCCGCAGGAAGCCGGCTAATTCCTTCTCCCAGGGCAATTACAAGCGGGGATCCCTTACGGGAACATTGCGGGGGAATAATTTTCCGGCGTTCTGCGAAGCCTACGGCGTATAGATTTTTTCACCGGGAACAGGGATGGGGTATTCGCCGGTAAAACAGCCCAGGCAGTAACCCCCGTCGCCGTCCAGGGATTCAAGCAGCCCCTCGACGCTGATAAAGGCCAGGCTGTCCGCCCCCAGGGATGCGCATAATTCACTGACGTTGTTCATATTGCTTATCAGATCTTTCCGGTGGGGGGTATCAATGCCAAAATAACAGGGGAAGCGTACCGGGGGGGACCAGACCCGGATATGCACCTCCCTGGCCCCTGCGGTTTTTAGGATAAGCACAAGCCGCCGGGATGTGGTTCCCCGGACTATGGAATCGTCGATAATCACCACCCGCTTTCCCCGGACTTCGCTTTCAATCACATTGTATTTAACCGAAACCGCCCGTTCCCGCATGATCTGGCTGGGAGCAATAAAGGTCCGGCCCACGTATTTGCTTTTTACAATTCCCAGGCCAAAGGGGGTTGCCGTGGCCCTGCCGTAGCCTATGGCCGCGGGGACGCCTGAATCGGGAACCCCAATAACCAGATCCGCCTTAGCCGCCGACTCCCGGCCCAGGATCTCTCCCGCCCGGACCCGGGAACCGTATACATCCACCGAATCGATAACGCTGTCGGGCCTGGCAAAATATACATACTCAAAGGCGCAGACCGCCCGCCGGGTTTTTTCGCTGAAGGTAAAAGAAAAAACCTCGTTTTGCCGTATGATTACCAGTTCCCCCGGCTCTATGTCCCGGACAAAGCTGCCCCCCACCGCGTCGATGGCGCAGGATTCGCTGGTTAATACCCAGCCCCCGGATTCTTCGCTTTTGCCGGAATCTAGTTTTCCCAGGCACAGGGGCCGGATGCCGTTAGGGTCCCGGGCCCCCACCAGGGCGTCCCCGGCCAAGACCACCAGGGCATAGGAACCCTTAATAAATTTGATCGTATCGGTCAGCGCCTTTTCAAGGCCCTTCTTATAATTTTTCGCTATGAGGTTGATAATTACTTCGCTGTCGCTGGAAGAGGTAAACCCCACCCCCGCGTCTTCCAGCAGTTCCCGCACCACGTCGGCGTTGGTGAGGGTGCCGTTGTGGGCCACGGCGATGGAACCAAGCTTAAAGCGGCTTACAAAGGGCTGGGCGTTTTCCAGACTGCTGGATCCGG
This sequence comes from Spirochaetaceae bacterium, assembly GCA_031278215.1. GTDB lineage: Bacteria > Spirochaetota > Spirochaetia > Treponematales > Breznakiellaceae > JAISLT01. The sequence continues at coordinate 15,566 of JAITKV010000003.1, read as the reverse complement.
CGGTGGAGTACCGCACATGTCCCAGGGCGGCAGAACTTTTTAGCTGGGATAGAATTTCGCCGGTAAAAACATCCCCCACCAGCCCCATGCCCTTCCGGCATTCTATGGTATGTTCGGTTTTTCCGCCGGAACCGGGACAGGACTGCACCGCCGCAATCCCCGCGCTTTCCTGGCCCCGGTGCTGGAGCGAAAAAAGGCCGTAATACACCAGGGAAGCGGCGTCTTTTTTAGGATCCGTACAGTATATCCCCAGGACGCCGCATTCTTCGTGCAGCTTGTCGCGAAGGGTTTCCGGAAGGGGGGGGGCCATGTTATTCGGCGACGGAAGCAACACTGTAGTCGCCGACCCTTTCCCAAACTTCTATGTAAGCTTCCGGAACGCCGTCCAGATCCTGGCGAAAACGGTCCTTGTCGAGTTTTTTGCCGGTCTCCGCGTCCCAAAAGCGGCAGGTATCGGGGGAGATCTCGTCCGCCAGGACTATGTGGTCTTCGCCGCTCCGGCCAAATTCAAGTTTAAAATCGATAAGTTTAAGCTTTTTTTTGAGTAAAAAGGGACGCAGTATGCCGTTAACCTGAAGGGCCATGCCGCAGATGCGATCGATCTCTTCCGGCCCCGCGGCGCCCTTGGAAACGGCCTCTTCTTTTGTAATCAGGGGATCCCCCTGGGCGTCGTCCTTATAGGTAAGTTCCACCATGGGTTCGGGAAGTTCCGTTCCCTCCGGCTGTCCGCTCCGCTTAGCCAGGGACCCGGCCACGACGTTCCGGACAATCACTTCCAGGGGAATAATTTTAACATTTCTGCAAAGCTGGTCCCGGTCGCTAAGCCTGGTAACAAAATGGGTGGGGATCCCGAAAGATTCCAGCAGGCGAAAAAAGCTTGCCGAAAGCTTGTTGTTGATAATTCCCTTATTTTCAATCTGTCCCTTTTTTTCACCGTTAAAGGCCGTGGCATCATCTTTATAATGGATAATCACCAGATCCTTGCTGGGCGCCGCATAGATCTGCTTTGCCTTGCCTTCGTAAAGCATGGCTCCCCGTTCAATCTGTTTGTCCGCCATGGCGTCCCCCTTATAACTCAATCCTGCTCTGCCCGGCTAGTTCGTTCTTCATTCCGGCTCTGTGGTCTGCAAGCTTTTTTTTCAATTCCGGATATTTTATGCCCAGTATTTGGGCCGCCAGATACGCGGCGTTAGATGCATTATCCACCCCCACGGTTGCCACCGGTACGGGTTTTGGCATTTGGACAACAGAAAAAAGGGCGTCCAGGCCCCCCAGGGACCCCGACGCAATGGGGACCCCGATCACCGGAATCAGGGTTTTCGCGGCGATAAGCCCCGGCAAATGGGCCGCCAGGCCCGCCCCGGCAATGATCACCTCTGTTCCGTCTTCTTCAAGTTCCCGGATCGTTTTATCCAGCAGTTCCGGGGTCCGGTGAGCCGAAACTACATGGGCAGAAAAACCGATACCGTAATCCCTAAGGACCGCGGCGGCCTTTTGCATGATCCCCTGGTCGGATCGGGATCCGAAGATAAGGGCGGCCTTCATGGGTTTGAGCCTACCGGTTAAGGCCGAAAAATTCAAGTGCCGTTGTATTGTCCCCAAAAAACATATATACTTAAGGTAATGAAAAAAATAGGCCTGATTTTACTTTGCGCGGGGCTTCCCGTTTTTGCAGGCGCCCAGAAGCGGATGGGGGACTTTTCCTTACGGAGCCTTCAGGCGTATTCCTACAAGGCAAGTCCTATTACGGTACAAAGTATGGTTTTTAAAAACAGCCTGCAATACGCGTACAATGTATCGTTCCGGTCCATGGATCTAACGATCAGCGCCCGGATGAGCATTCCCGCCATAAGTTCCGAAAACATCAAGGGCATGGTGATCATGCTCCGGGGGCATCAAAATCCCGAGGGCTATTATACCGGCAAGGGCACGGAAAATCCCGCCCGGGGCTACCTGCAGCGGGGTTATGCGGTCATAGCCCCGGATTTTCCCGGTTACGGCGGCTCTTCTCCCACCCCGGAGCCGGCGGAACTGCACCAGTTTTACTCGACCATAAACGCGCTGGAACTGTATAAAAGCCTGGAAGATCCCGATTTTAGGTTTGCCCCTTCCATTCCCCGGGAGGACAGGATAAGCCTGCCGGGATCCTTTAAAAAACTGGTTTTATGGGGCCACAGTAACGGGGGGCAGGTGGCGATTCATTTTTTGGAGATTATCCAAAAGCCGGTTCCCACGGTGCTCTGGGCGCCGGTGAGCATAGCCTTTCCCGACAGCCTTGCCCATTACCGCCGCAGAACCGCATGGGCCGAACAATTCAAAAAGGAACATTCCGCGGCGGATTTTTCCCTTTTTTCCCAGCTCCACCGCATAGCCCCGGGAACCCCCATTTTGCTTGAACAGGGGGATAAGGACACGGCGGTGCCCAAGGCCTGGAACGACGCCTTTGCGGGGGCGGTAACGATGGAAAACCAGCGGCGGGAAAAGGCAGGATTAGGAAAGATCGATCTGCGCTACGAGGTATACAAAAACGCCAACCATAACCTTAATCCCTATTGGAGCAGCGTCCTGCCCCTGGATGTGCTTTTCTGGGATCGGCACTAACCGGGACCCCGGCGGGGCTTCCCCTATGGTTCCTGCCCCTGTTCTATCTTGCCGATCATGTTTACCCGCCGGCTGTGCCGTTCCCCTCCCGCAAAAGAAGTTTCAAGCCAAATTTGGACGATCATCTTTGCCAAATCGGGACCCACCACACGGCCCCCCAGGGCAAGCATATTGGCATCGTTGTGTTCCCGGGAAAGTTTTGCGCTGTAGCAGTCGGTACAGACCACGCAGCGTATTCCCCGGACCTTGTTGGCCGCCAGGGAAATGCCCACCCCGGTTCCGCAGATAATTATTCCCCGGTCGCATTCACCGGAGGCCACCAGTTTCGCGGCCCGGTAGCCCCAAAGAGGGTAATCGGTACTTTCCGGGCTGTTAACCCCCAGGTCTTTGTAGGGAAAGTTTAATTTTTCCAAAAGCCCCGCAATTTCCTTTTTTAATTCCACCCCCGCGTGATCATTGGCCAGGACTATCATCTTTTTATTTCCTCCCCCCCTTGGATTTTTAACGGCGTCCCTTATTATCAAGGGGCGGCGTCTATTGGGCTAATTCTACCCTGTTCCGTCCCAGTTCCTTGGCCCTGCGCAGGGCGGTATCGGCGACAAAGACCAGATCCCGCACATTATCCGCCTGCGTGGGCGCCACCGCGACGCCCATGCTGGTCCGGATATGCAATATCTCCGTATCCGGGGCGCCGGGACTTTTTGGAACCGGCACCTGCTGGTTCGACACCTTTTCCCGGATTTTTTCCGCCACCGTTACCGCGTCGTGGCCGTCGGTATCCGGCAGCAGAACCGCGAATTCATCCCCCGAAAGCCGGGCGACTATATCACCGGGGCGGCCCATGGTTTTAAGCACATTGGCCACGGCGATAATCACCTGGTCTCCCCCCGCAGGTCCGTACCGGTCGTTAATTTCGTGAACCTTGTCCAGATCCATCATAATAAGAGACATTTTCCGGGCCCCCACGGCCCCTATTTTAAAACGGTCCTTGATGGATTCCTCAAGGAAATTCCGGTTGTAAAGGCCCGTTAGTTCATCGGTGATGGCCCGGCGGCGGGCGGTTTCGCCCCACTGGACCAGGTCTTTAAGGTGCCGGGATGACTGGTTAAGCCAGCCGTTCTGGACTTTTCCAATGGAATTGAGCATCTTTATCCCTACCATGGGATGTTCAAAAACGATGCGGTAAAAATCTATACCCTGAAGAACCATCAGGTGCGAATCGTCCTTCGCTTTAATTGTGGCGGACCGGGGTTCGCTGGCGATGATCGACATTTCTCCCAGGAACGATCCGGGGTTTATGTCGAACATCCACCGCTGGGTTCCGTCGGACTGTTTTTTGTAGGCGCTTAAAGAGCCGGAAAGGAGGATAAACATATCCTCCCCATGGTCCCCCTCGTTAAAGACCGTATCCCCTGCGGCAACCCGGCGGCGCTCCATAAAAGCCGTTACGGCGTTAAATTCCAATTCGCTCATGGATGCAAAGAGGGGGGAATTAATCAATACCGGATCGGAAATAGGAGACTGGGTCATCTTTGCTCCTGGCTGCCATAGCGCACTGTTTTTCCGCCCCCGCCGTTCTTCCAGGTTTCCAAGAGGGTTTCGTAGGTTTCCTTAAACAGTTTGTCCCAATTATGGCCGTCGCCGGGCCACAGGGAATATGCAATGGTGCCGCTAAAGGGAAAAGAAGGGATGTCCCCCTGGGCGGGGACCGGGGCAATGCAGGAGATGGCCCGGGACAGTTCCCGAACCACCTTTTCCGCCAGGGGGCCGGGACACTTGTTAATTATCAAGCCGGTTTCGTTGCTTTTAAAGCGCATGGCCCATCCTCGTCCGATTCTGCGGACAAAGCTTTTAAGGATCATGGCAAACTGGATCATCGCTTCGTCCCCCGCCTCGTGGCCCCGGGAATCTACCAGGATCTTGAACCGGTCCGGCTTAAGCATGATCAGGGCGGTGGGAACCTGCAGGATCCGGTTGCTTTCGTCTTTTAGGTAGCTTTGCTTCCAAAGCCCCGTGCCGGGATCTTCGTAGGCCCGGCGTTGAAGTTCGTTAACCCAGGACAGGTTTTCCAGCAGTATTTTTTGGGTGGACTTAATGCGGCCGGTCATCATGATAATGGAATTAAGAAGAATTCGGGAAACAATGTAGGGTTCTTCGGTAACAAAGTCGTCCATGGTAAAACCCAGGGCGGGAAACATGATCAGGATGGCGTCTTCTTCCGCCTCCGCATTGGCGTCGTATTCCGCTTTGCGGGCGAAATCAAAATCCCCTATCGTGTCCCCCGGGGCGTACCGGGCCAGTTCGAGGTTGCCCCCGTCTTCCAGGGGTTTAAAGATCCGGATGGTTCCTTCCAAAAGCATATAAAAGTGTTCCGCTTTTTGGCCTATGCTAAAAAGTCTGGCCTTTTTTCTCAAATTGATGATGCAGGAACGTTTAATAACATAATCGGTTTCTCTGCTCAGCAGGGAGGTAAACAGTTCCGTTGTTTTAATCGGCGTGGGATCCATAACCTGCTTCAAACTCTGCTGTTCCAACGGCAAACCTCTATTTTGTTTGGAGCGTCCTAAGCCCCAAGATCGATATACTCAGGCGGTCTTTGACCGCGGCCAAAGGCCGAAGCTTCGCAAACCTAACCGGGGTTTCCAGAGCCCCCTTATAATAAAGGGTATTAGCTATTTCTTCCAATACCGGAAAAACACCCTTAGGACCCGGGGGATCGCGGCGATCCTTTGGCCGGCTTTGCCGGAAACCATGTCCACAATCGCCCTTATGCCCGTAAAAACCTCCTCTGAATAGGGGTACCAAAAAATATCCCGTTTTACCCCGGGAAGGATATCGTCCACGATTACCCGGGCCTTGACCATTTCTTTAAACCCCGGTTCTCCGTGGCTTCTGCCCAGCCCCGAATTGCCAAAGCCCCCCCAGGGGGTTTCCGCCAGGCCGTGAGACATAAGGTGGTCGTTTATCATTACCACCCCGGCATTGATCCGCCCCGCCAGGGAACGGGCCCTGCGGCGGTTTCGGGACCAGATCGAAGCGGTAAGGCCGTAGCAGGAGTTATTGGCAATGCCCAGGGCCTCTTCGTCGTCCGCCGCGGGAATTACCCCCGCCACGGGGCCGAAAACTTCCTCTTCCATAATGGGCATGCCGAATTTTACGTCCCGAAGAACCACCGCGGGGGCTTCGGTGGTTTTTTCTTCCTGAAAGAAAGCTTCGCCGCTCTTGGCGGCAATCCGGGCGCCCATACGGAGGCAGCGTTCCACCTGCCGGCGTACTTCCTGTTTCTGGGCCAGGGTAGACATGGGCCCCAGATCGATCCCCCGGCGAAGGCCCCGGACCAGGGCGCAGAATTTTTCCAGAAAAACCTCGTACAGGTCCTGGTGAACGATGATCCGCTGGACCCCGCCGCAGGATTGGCCGGCGTTGGAAAAGGCCGCCCAGGCTATTCCCGCAGCGGCCCGGTCTACATCGGCGTCCGCCCTAACGATAGCCGCATCGGCGCCCCCCAGTTCCAGTACCAGGGGAAGGAGCCGCGGCGCGGCCAGGGTCATCAGTTCCCTGCCGGTGGCGGTGGAGCCGGTAAAAAAAAGCTTGTCCACTCCCGGCGTGCCGGGCCCCGGCGCGCCGGGGCTGCCAATAAAGGCGGGCCCCGCGTCCCGGCCGGCCATTTCCACGTATGTAAAAAGCCCCTGGGGCAGATCCGCCGCGGCGAACATGGCCTCCAGGGCCCGGCCCACGCGGAGGCTGCGGGAAGAAATTTTAAAGACCACGGCGTTTCCCGCCAAAAGGGCCATGACTATTTCGGAAAAGGGAATGGCAAAGGGATAGTTCCAGGGAGAAATAATTCCCACCACCCCATAGGGTTCGTATACCATGCGGCTGCGTTTGTTGAACATCAGGGGGTTTCCCCCGCGGATCCGCCGGGGGGCAAGGAAGGCCCTGCCCTTTTGGCGGTAATAATCCAGGGCCATTATGGCCGGCAGGATCTCCGCGGCCAGGGCGTCCAGGGGAAGCTTCCCGGTGTCCCGGCATACGGTTTCCCGCAGTTCCTCCACATGGGCGGCCAGGTATGTCCCCGCTTTTTTAAGACGCCTCTCCCGTTGGCCATAGGGCAGGGCCGCCCAAATTTTCTGGGCGTTCCGGGCCTTTTTAATGCAAGCTCCAAATTCGCTCTTGGTCATCCCTTCTTCTCCTTATTGTACGGCCCGGCGCTTAGTTCGCCGTTCTTCCCGTAAATGCATCCATGGAATGGTTTATGCCAAAAAAATCCGCCACGGCGTCCAGTATTCCCAATGGAAGGATCCGCAGCCACAAAACGGCGTGTACAAACCGGGGCATAATAAGCCGCTTTTTATTTTTAAGCACCGCCCGGACAATGCGGGCCGCGGCGTCGCCGCTTTTTAAAATAGGAAGCAGCAGGGGAAACCGGGTTTTTACCCCCCTAAACATTCCGGTGTCGATAAAAAAGGGACATACCACGGTGGTTTTAACGGCGCTTTTTACACGCCGCAGTTCCATCCGCAAAGATTCGTCAAAGCCTATGGCGGCGAACTTGGAAACGGAATAATCCGCCAGGCCCCGGACGCCGATAAGACCGGCGGCGGACGCGATGGTAACAATATGGCCCCTTCCCCGTTCAAGCATGGAAGGAAGAAAGGCCTTGACGGTCCAAAAAAGGGGGAAAACGTTAACGGCCATGGTTTGTTCTATTTTTTCGTCCGGTGTTTCCAGCAGGGTCTTTCCCGACACCACCCCGGCATTGTTAATTAGAATATCCGGCGGCCCCGGATTTTTTTCCAGCGCCCTGGCCCGGCGGTACACCGCGGCCCTGTCGGAAACATCGCAGACCACGCCGGTAAGGGCCAGACCCGAAGCGGCGGCTTCTGTTTCCAGTTCCGACAGGGCCGCGGCGTCAAGGTCCCAAACCGTCACCCGGGCGCCCCGGCGGGCAAAATCCAGGGCCATGATCCGGCCTATGCCGGACGCGCCGCCGGTGATAAGGACCACCCCTCCATGTATATCCTTCATGGATAAAAGCATAGCACAAAACCGGAACCTCCGCTACAGCAGGGTCTCTATCCCCGCCTTTACACAGGCCGCCTTAAGCTTGCCGCTTAGGGTGCCCAGTTTTCCCTGCTTGCGGATCGCCAGTTCCAGGTACGCCGCCTCCATGGTATTAAGTCCGTAAAGTCCCGCCAGATCTAAAAGATGGCCGGTATAATCCCCCGCAAAGGAGACTTCCGTGGTAAAATGGTACATACTAAGAAGCCGGTTTATTTCAAGGGCGTCCGCGTGTTTTAGCCTGTTTCGGGCCATGGCGGTAAGAAGAAGTCCGGTCATCTCATCCCAGAACTGGACCGGCACCGCCAGCTCGTCGTCGTTGGCGAACTTCATAAAAAGATCTTTAACCTGGACAGATTTTTCATGCGGCAAAAAGAGGGCCGCGCAAAAACTACAATCAAGAATACTAATCATTTAAGGGTCTGGTAACTAAAGAGCCGCTCCACAATTTCTGCCCGCGAAAGGGAATCTTCTTTAACGGGGACAATCTGCGCAATTGGTTTGCCCTGCCGGAGGATAAAATATTCATTCCCCTTGGCTACTTCATCCATCATCTCCAAAAAATAGCTTTTGGCGCTGTTAATATTTATATTCATGCCTCCATACATAATACAGTATTGTCAGGAATCCTGCAATAAAGTATCATGGCTCTATGAAAATTTGGATAAAGTTGCTCATCGGCTCGGTACTGGGAACGGTGCTGGGCTTCTTGCTTCCCTATGAAAACCAAAGCGTCCTTTCGATTACGGCATGGTTTGAACAAATCGCCCTCCACATTGGCCGGTATACGGCCATTCCCATGCTGTTTTTTTCCCTCCTTATTGCGGTGTATGAACTGCGGCAGGACCGGGAATTCTGGCCCCTCCTGGGCCGGAGTTTTCTGGTAATGCTGGGGGGGGGGATTTTTATTATTTCCATGGGGCTTATTGTAACCCTTATCTTTCGCCCCGCCCGGATCCCCATCCTGCTGGAGGAACAGTTTGAAACCGTCTCTCTCCACATACCGGACATGCTTCTAAACCTTTTTCCGTCCAATCTGTTTAACGCCCTTTTAAACGACCTGTACCTGCTGCCGGCTTGGCTTTTGGCATTTTTCCTGGCCATGGGCCTTGGGTTGGATCGCAATTATTCCAAGCCGGTTCTTTCCCTGGGGGATTCCCTTTCCAGAATTTTTTACCATATCGCGGCGTTCTTTTCGGAAGTTCTGGCCCTGGTGATCATCGTTCTGGCAAGCTATTGGGCGGTTCGCTACCACGCGGCGCTGCGGGCGGATATTTTTCGGGATCTTATCCTCCTTCTGGGGATCTTTAGCCTGGTCCTGGGCCTGGGGATCTTCCCCCTCTTTTTGTACATCCTTAAGCCCTCCACGAATCCCTGGGCGATCCTTTACGGCGCCCTGGGCTCGGCCTTTGCGGGCTTTTTTTCCGGGGATATTAATTTTACCCTGCCGGTAATTTACCGGCAGGTAAAAGAAAACCTTGGGGTCCGGCGGCGTTCCAACGCGGTAACCGTAAGCCTCTTTTCCATCTTTGGCCGGGCCGGAAGCGCCATGGTGGCGGCGGTGTCGTTTATCGTGATCATCAAATCCTATTCAAACCTGGGAATTGCCCTGTCGGGGGTGGTTGCCATAGGGGCCTGGGCTTTTCTTATTTCCTTTCTCCTGGCCGGCCACCCCGGCAGCGGGGCCTATACCGCCCTGGCGGTGCTGGGTATGAGTTACGGCAGGGGTTTTGAAGCGGGCTACCTTATCCTTAAACCCCTGGCCTTTTACCTGGTGGCGGTGGGAACCTTTCTGGACGTGCTGTTCTGCTCCCTGGCTTCCTATGCGGTGGGTAAATGGAGCGGATTCCAGGAAGACAAGGACATGCGCCACTTTATCTAGTTCATTTTAGCGGTTTCCGGTACAATGGCCCGGTGAACATTTTTTGGAACACCAGGGTTTCCCGGCTTTCCCCCTATGTACCGGGGGAACAGCCCGGATCGGGGAATCTGATTAAGCTGAACACCAACGAAAATCCCTATCCCCCCTCGCCGAAAGTTGTGGAGGCGATCCGTTCCCTGGTAAGCGGCGCGGACGCCGGGGCCCCTCTGCGTTTGTACCCGGATCCGGCATGTACCGCGTTCCGGGAAGCGGTGGCCCTCCGGTACGGCGTCAGGGCGGAACAGGTTTTTCCCGGCAACGGATCCGACGAAGTGCTGGCCTTTGCCTTTGGAGCCTTTTTTGAACAGGAGGCTCCGGGCCCCGGCGCAGGAGAAGCCCCGCGGGCGCTGCTTTTTCCCGACATTACCTACAGCTTTTATCCGGTCTATGCGGGGCTGTGGAACCTGCCCTTCCGCGGCATTCCGGTGGAAAAAGATTTTTCCATTAACCCGCAAGATTACTGCGTCCCTTCCGCGGGGACGGTGATCCCCAATCCAAACGCCCCCACCGGCAGGGCCCTGCCCTTTACGAACCGGTCCGGGGAAGGTTCCGGCGCCCTGGCGGATATCGTCGAGTACCAGCTTGCGAACAAGCGGGTGGTGATTATTGACGAAGCCTATGCCGCCTTTGGGGCCGAATCTGCCGTACCCTTCATCGGCCGGTATCCTAATCTTTTAACGGTCCACACCCTGTCCAAATCCGCATCCTTAGCGGGCCTGCGGGCGGCCTTTGCCATCGGCAGCGCCGGATTAATAGAAGGCCTGTTCCGCATTCGGGATTCCTTTAACTCCTATACCCTGGATCGGCTTGCCCTGGCGGGAGCCGCGGCGGCGGTGGCCGACAGTTCCTACTACCAGGGGATAAATAAAAAAGTAATTGCCACCCGGGAGCGGATCGCCGGGGCCCTTGCCTCCATGGGCTTCGAGGTGATCCCCTCCAGGGCAAATTTTCTTTTTATCCGGTGGAAGGGTCCCGGACCTTCTTCGCGGAAAAACAGCCCCCTCTCCGGGGAAGTCCTGTTTCGGGCCCTCAGGGACCGGGGCATACTGGTACGGCACTTTAACAAGCCCCGCATTGCCGACTACCTGCGGGTAAGCATTGGAACCGACCCCCAGATGGACGCCTTTCTTGAAGCCTGCGGGGAAATAACGGGTACAAAGCCCGGTAACGAAGCCGCCGGATCAACAGGGGGCTAGGGCATGCAAATTATTGACGAATCCCAGTTTACCGCGTGGTGGAAAGATTACGCCGTTTTCCGGCGGGAAGCGTCGCGGGAAGCGCCGCAGGAAGCGCCGCGGGAAGCGTCGCGGGAAGCGTCGCGGGAAGCGCCGCGGGAAGCGTCGCGGGAAGCGCCGGTAGAAGAAAGGGTGCGGGCAATTATTACCGCGGTGCGGGACAGGGGAGACGAGGCGCTGAAAGATTATGCGGCCCAATTTGACAGAAGTTCCCCGGATCGGCTCGAGGTCCCCGCGGAACGGTCAAGGGCGGCCTGGGAAAACCTTCGCCGGGAAAAGACGGAACTGGCGGCGGCCCTGGAACTGGCGGCGGCCCACATTGGCCGCTTTGCGGAACTGCAAAAAAAACAACTGGCGGATTTTGAAACCGAAATCGCCCCGGGCCTTTTTACGGGCCAACGGGTAATCCCCGTAGAACGGGCCGCGGTTTATGTGCCCGCAGGCCGCTTTCCCCTCTTTTCCTCGGTGTTGATGGGAATGATACCCGCGTTTACCGCCGGCGTGGACGAGGTGATCCTTACTTCGCCCCCCATGGAAGACGGTCTTCCCGACAGGCTGATCCTGGCCGCGGCCTGGCTGAGCCTGCAAACCGCGGCCCGCGCCGGCAGGGCCCCCGGTGATTCCGCCGGGCCGCTGCGGATTTTCGCCATGGGGGGGGCCCAGGCAATCGCCGCCCTGGCCCTGGGAACCGAAACCGTGCCCCGGGTCAGCGTAATCGCCGGACCGGGAAACAAGTATGTGGCCGCGGCCAAACGAATGCTTTCGGGGGAAGTGGGGATCGATTTTGTGGCCGGTCCCACCGACGTGCTGATAATTGCCGATGAAGCCCCGGCCCCTCCGGGGAAGGTCCTGGAACGGATCGCCGCAGACATGCTGGCCCAGGCGGAACACGATCCCGACGCCAGGGCCAGGGCCCTGGTTCCCCGCCGGGAAATGGCGGAAGAACTTGCCGGGGCGCTGGAACGGCAGCTTGCCGCGCTGCCCGAAGGATCCCGGGATTCCGCCCGGGCCTCCCTGGACGGGGGGGGGCTTATCATCGTATACGGATCAAGGGAAGGGGCGATCCGCATAGCCAACACCATAGCCCCGGAACATTTGGAACTCCAGGTAGAAAGGGTCGAAGCATGGACGGGGGGCTTAAAAAATTTCGGCTCCCTTTTTATCGGAGAGCTGGCCGCAGAAGTCCTGGGGGACTACAGCGCGGGGATCAACCATACCCTGCCCACCTCGGGGGGCGCCCGCTTTACCGGGGGCCTTTCGGTACGGCACTTCCTTAAGACCCCCACAACCCTGCGCTGTGTTCCGGGACCGGGGTATAAGGAAGCCCTGGGGGCGGCGGAGATCATGGGCCGGGCCGAAGGACTGGCGGCCCATGCCCGGTCCGCGGCGATCCGCCGGGAAGGGCGGCAATGATTTCTCTGCAGGCAGGCGCGCGGCGGCGCCCGGCATGATTGACGCCGGCACGGTGGAAAATCACCGGAGCAGGGAAGGGGGCCTTATGGTGTACCCCGTTTATTCCCGCCGTTCCGGGGGGATTTCCATAGGGATAAACCTTTTCCCCGATCGCAAGGTTTGCTCGTTTGACTGCCCCTACTGCGAAGTTTTTCCCTTTGAAACGGACGTACAATTTCACCTTGAAACCATGGAGGCCGCCCTTTATTCCGCCATCATGGAACTGCGAAACCCGGGGGCGGAAAAGGACGGGAACATCCGGGATATTTGTTTTTCCGGCAACGGGGAACCCGCCATGTCCCCTCATTTTGAAAAGGCCCTGGCGGCCGCGGGGGCCCTTCGGGACAAGCTGGTTCCGGCGGCAAAGCTGGTGCTGATAAGCAACGGAACGGCCCTGGAGGATCCGGGGATCTTTGAATTGCTTCGAAACGCGGCGGCTAAAAACGGGTCCTCCCCGGGGGCCCGGGGGCTCCACATCTGGTTAAAACTGGACGCCGGAACCGAAGCCTGGTACCATGCCATGAACCGTTCGGACTTTTCCTTTTCTGCTTTGATTTCCCGGATCCGGGATTTTGCCGGATCCGGCGCCCCCTTTACCATACAAACCATGGTCTGCCGGATCCGGAACATTCCTCCCCCGGCGGAAGAAGAGGCCGCCTGGCTGGAACTGGTGACGGATATCGCCCGGATCGCGGCGAAAGCCGGGCCGGAACCCCGGCGGGAAAACGTTTTCGGCCCCGGACTGCGGGGGGTGCAGATATACGGAAAGGCCCGGCCTGCCCCGGAGGACCCCCTGGCCCGGGCGGTTCCGGCGGCGGCGCTGGAAAACCGATCAAAACTGCTTAGGGCGGCGCTGCGGAGGGCGGGAATTGCCCTGCCGGTGGAAGTATACCCCTAAGGGGGGACCCGCAATCTCCGGCGCCCCGGGCGGACGGGTCCCGCCTTAGGGGCACGGGCAAACGCGGGGGCGGAAAAATCCCTTGCCTTTTCTTTCAAGATATCCTATTATTTAACTAGGAATAATAAAAATGAGAATATCCACCAAGGGCCGTTATTCGTTAGAAGCCGTTTTGTACATGAGCCTGCTTCCAAAGGGTGTTTACAGCAGCACCAGGGCCATAGCAGACGACACGGGAATTTCCGAAGGGTACCTGGAACAGCTTTTTATCCCCCTGCGGCGGGCGGGGATTATCAAGGGTATCCGGGGGCCCCAGGGGGGATACCTTCCGGCAAAGCCTTTAAAAAAAATCACCGTGGGAGAAATTCTGCGGATAGTGGAGGGCCCCCTGGAACCGGTGGACTGCGCGGTAAAAAACAACTTCTGCACCCGGGAAGCAAAGTGCCAGTCCCGGGCGGTTTGGAAGGAACTGTACCGGGAAATTACCCACTGTGTGGATTCCATAAATATGGCGGACCTTGTCCGGGCCTATGAAATCATGGACAGCCCGGAATATCAAATATGAAAATTTCCACCCGGGGACGCTATGGCATCCGGCTTCTTATTGATTTAACCGAACACCTGGACGAGCCCCATGTTTCCCTGGCTTCGACGGCGGAACGGCAGGGCATCTCCCTGCGCTACCTGGAACAGCTGGCGGTGATCCTTAAGCGGGCCGGGTATATCCGTTCCGTCAAGGGCGCCTCCGGGGGCTATGTGCTGACCAAGCCCCCGGAAGAAATACTCCTGGGGGACGTGCTGCGAGTTCTGGAAGGAGATATGCTGGTGGTTGATCCGGAAGGACCCGGCAAAAACGAAAACAAGCTTCAACGCTGCATACGCCTTTCGGTCCTGGATAAGCTGAACACAAAAATCGCCCGGATCATCGACAATAAAACATTGGCCTCTATTGCCGGCGTGAGCCATGAAACATATATGTACTATATCTAGGAAAGCACTGATTTATTCAATCGAGAACTCGCCAACGCAGTTGGCGCCGCCAACTACGTTGACGCCGTCAACTACGTTGACGCTGCGAAAGCAGTTGCCAAGCATATATAGGCCTGTTAGGCGCAGTATCCCTCCTTACTCCATCCTTAATTATTATTTTATTTATGCAATAATTTTAAAATTATACACAATAGATTTTGGTTTGTCAGGGAATATTTTACCCCATGTACAGACCGCCCTCTGCCATGGAGGACAGGGGGTGTGGGGATTATGCTTTTGTAATCGATGTCCAATCCGGCGCCTGTCACTGCCATTGGTAAAACACCCAGGTATTATTTTCCCATTTATAAATACCTGGCGCAGGTAAATCATCATAAAAATAACTTAAAACAGTGCTACCAAAATGTGGAGGTCTTGGTTTGTAACTCCAGCCACCGTTTTCCCAGGTGTATAAACCGGGACTGCGGTTACTATTTTTTCCGAAGAAATCACCAGGAATTTCTGTTTTCTTAAAACTCCACTTTGAACCGTCCCATGTATACGTGCCACCATCCCGAGTCCGGTAAAAAAATTCATCCAGATAATCCTCGAAATAGGCCTCTGGTTCACCGCCCCCGCGTGGCTCAAATCCGCTGGGCCATATCAATTCTTGCGGTATAATGGTAATATTTTTTATAGGATTGCCCGTGAACGCTTTCCGGCATTGACTGTTTAGTAAACTTGGCGCCGTAACACTCGTTATATTACTGTTAGCAAAAGCTCCTTCTTTTATGCCTATAGCGTATGAATCAAGTATAACATTTGGTATGTTATTGTTCCGAAAGGCATCAAAAGCGATCATGTAATAACCGCGCAACCAGCTTAAGTCTAGGTCCCCGTTATCAGAATTAAGGGCTCGGCCTAGTATAGCATAATAGCTGTAATAATCACTCTCGTTTGTTCTAACAATGATTTCTCCTCCCCACGCAATAAGAGACTCAATCTTATCAATTAGAAACTTAATTCTAATCCTGCCGTTTGTTTTGTAGTAATAGAAAACAGTTTTGTAATGGCCGCTGCCGGCATATGTAAAATCCCATGAATACAAGGTATATTGTCTGCCATTCTGCTTATCAAACTCTTCAACTATAGGGAGAAGGCTGTTTTCAAAATTCTTTTTAGAGCCTTCACGCCTAACTTCAATGTACCAGTCTATTGCGAGGTTCGCACTGGGGTGGTTAGGATCTCTATATCCATAGCGTCCTGCTTTTCTGAAATTTTCCATATAAAGGCATGGAAGAGGGGTATTCCCCTTTTTTCCCGTCTCGTTCCGCACCTTGGTAAAGGCGCCGTCTATTTGGGGACAGCCGCCGCCGATAACGACGCCCAGCACTTTGCCTGTTTGACACATGGCGGATGTTTTTTCTGG
>JAITKV010000041.1 GCA_031278215.1 Spirochaetaceae bacterium | reverse complement strand
TTGGAAACGGTAAAAACACTTAACATGGGGCTTGTCCTCGAAGGCGGAGGCCTGAGGGGAAACTACACCGCCGGAGTCCTGGACGCGTTTCTTGACGGGCATCTTATGTTTCCCTACGTGATCGGAGTTTCTGCGGGGGCGGGCATGGGCTGTTCCTATGTGTCCGGCCAGAGGGGCCGCAACCTTGAGATACTGCGGCGTTTTCACGGAGATCCGCGTTACCTTTCGTTCCGCAGCTTCATTACCACAGGATCCCTTTTCGGCATGGACTTTGTGTTTCACGAAATCCCCAATACGCTAATCCCGTTTGACTGGAAAAGTTTTGCCGATTCCCCGGTGCGTTTTACCACGGTCTGCACGGACTGCGAAACCGGCCATGCGGCGTATTTTGAAAAAAAGCCGGGACTTGCCGCGGAAGACTTTTACACGATCCTCGAAGCGTCATCCTCGATGCCCTACGCGGCGCCGATGGCCGCCTATCGCGGAAAGAAGTACCTTGACGGCGCCATAGCCGACGCCATCCCGCTTGAAAAAGCCGTGTCCGAAGGCTTTAGCCGCAACGTGGTGGTGCTTACCAATCCGGCGGGGTACCGGAAAAAAAAGGAGCCCCATCCGCCCGACGGGCTTCTTTACTTTAGACAAAAACATCTGATAGAAGCCCTTAAAACCCGGGTCGAGCGCTATAACCGGAGCCTTCAACAGGCGGAAGCCGAAGAACGGGCGGGAAGGGTGATTATTATCCGTCCCAGCAAAGACCTTAAGGTAAGCAGGATAGAAAAAAACAAGAAAAAGCTCGAAGATCTTTATGAACTGGGATACCAGGACGCAAAAACCGCGTGGAAGACCCTGTATCCACGACCGCCGGCCGGGCAGGGCCTGCCTCTTTAAAAGCCGAACTTTTAAACCCGCCTTGAGTGTTTTTTGTTAAGGATGCGCTGATTGGCGTTATTTAGCGTCTGTCCACAAAGTCGGTGCGCAAACTACGTTTGCGGCTTTGCGGACAGACTCTATTTATACACAATAGATTTTGGTTTGCAAGGCAAGGAAGTAGCTAATTCTTTGCCTTGCAAACAATTACAATCGGAGCGCCCTGACAATTTTAAATTGTCAGGGAATAATCAGCGTTGCCTTAAGAAAAAAAGATTAACCCGTCCATTGTTCCTTGCATTATTGCCTGTGGAGTCTTATCTTTATTGTATAAATAAACTTGTTCGAAAGCTAAAGTTTCCAAACAAGTTTAATGTAAAAAATATAAAAGTCCAGGGGTCCATTATGAAACTTCGTATAAAACTCTGTGTTATAATCGCAGTAATCCTTGTAGCGGTGGTGGGGGGGCTTTCGACCTTGATGCTTGTCCAGGCGGCTTCTACAATTTCGTTTTTATCCATAGAAAGCATTCAGCGGCTGGCTAATTCCCAGGCGATTTATTGGAAGGGCCGTGAGGAAGGCCACCTTGGAGTTGCCCATGTAACGGCGGCCTTTTTAGGCTCCTATGAAGAAACCGAGCCGGAACGCCGGCGGGTTCGGTTCGATCAATTTCTTGAAGCGACGCTGATATCCGAAGAGACTTTGACGGGGATCTTTGCGGTTTTTAATCCCGGCGTACTTGACGGTATGGATTACCAGTACCGGGGAACGACCGGCTCCACTGATGAAGGAACCTATGCGCCGTGGTACACCAGAAGATCGGGCAAGATTGAACACCGTACATACGAAAATGTTCCCGCGGCTCTGGAGATTATTAACGGACCCGCCCGCCGCAACCAGGTCGTAATGGATCCGGCGCCGGATTTTATAAACGGAAAGCAAACCTATTCCTTTCGCATGAGCGTGCCTATTATCAGACACGGAACGGACCAGGTGGTGGGTCTTGTGGGAATTGTCATTCAAATCGACGCGGTACAATCCCTGGTAAAGCAGATTATGGAAGAAAATCCCGACATCACCGCCATGGCGATCTATTCCGGTAACGGCACCGTCCTGGGAAATTATCGGGCGGACCAGATAGGCAAAACCCTAAAAGAAGCGGACGGCTCTCTTTACGGCCCCTATACGGATCGAGCGCTGGAAAGCGTCATAATGGGAAAACCGGACCAGTTACGGGTGTACTCGCCGGATCTGGAAGCCAACGCGGAACTTATAATACAGCCTTTTCTTATCGGCGAAAGCGGGACTTCGTGGTCGGTTGTGATAGGCGCCCTCGAAAAAGAGATGCTTAAGGAAATTTACAACTTGACCTCCAAGGTGATCATTATCGCGGTGATCATAACCGTCGCCGTGGCGGTGATAATTTTTTTGGTCTCAACTTCCATCACCAAGCCTATAGTAAAAATCGCCCTTACCCTCAAGGATATTTCCGAAGGGGAAGGGGACCTGACCAAATCGATAAACCTTAAAGCCAAAGACGAAACCGGCGATCTTGCCCGGTATTTTAACTGCACCCTGGAAAAAATCAAAGACCTGGTGGTGATTATCAAGAGACAGGCCATAGCCCTTTTTGACGTCGGCAACGAGCTGTCGTCCAACATGACCGAAACCGCCGCGGCCATCAACGAAATCACTTCCAATATTCAGAACATTAAGGGCCGGATGATTAACCAAAGCGCCAGCGTTACCCAGACTAACGCCACCATGGAACAGATCACCTCCAATATCGACAGGCTTAACAACCAGGTGGAAAAGCAAAGTTCCAGCGTTTCAAAAAGTTCCAGCGCCATAGAACAGATGATCGCCAATATCCAGTCGGTTACCGCGACCCTGGCTAGGAATACGGAAAACGTTAAGGATTTGATGGAAGCCAGCGACGTGGGACGGAACGGCCTGCAGGAAGTTTCCACGGACATACAGGAAATTGCCCGGGAGTCCGAAGGCCTGCTGGAGATTAACGCGGTAATGGAAAACATTGCCAGCCAGACAAACCTTCTTTCGATGAATGCGGCCATAGAGGCGGCCCACGCCGGAGAAGCCGGAAAGGGCTTTGCGGTGGTGGCCGACGAAATCAGGAAATTGGCGGAATCTTCCGGGGAACAATCCAAAACAATCAGCATGGTGCTTAAGAAGATTAAAGACTCCATCGATAAGATCACCCGTTCCGCCAACGAGGTGTTGAACAGGTTTGAAGCCATAGACAACGGAGTTAGGACCGTGTCCGAACAGGCCGAAAATATCCGGAACGCCATGGAAGAACAAAACGTGGGGAGCCAGCAGATTCTGGAGGTAATTGGGCAGCTTAACGACATAACCCGGGAAGTTAAAAACGGATCCGACGAGATGCTGGAGGGCAGTAAAGAAGTTATCCAAGAAAGTAAAAACCTGGATCGGGTAACCCTGGAAATTACCAGCGGAATAAACGAAATGGCCGCCGGGGCGGATCAGATCAACGTGGCGGTTCACCGGGTAAACGAAATTAGCGGGCAAAATAAAGAAAATATTGACGTGCTGGTAAAGGAGGTGTCCCGGTTTAAGGTGGAATAGGGGCCGCCTTCCCCCCGGGGATTGACAGCCTGTTCTTTCTCCGCTAAAGTTACAGCGGAGAAAAAGTATGGCTCAGGTACACTATTACAAACGGTTTGAAAACAATCTGGTTCAGCGGGTAAAAAACGGCGCCCTCTGGCTTGTGGCCAAGACGGGGAGTTTTTTTCGGGCTATTTTTAGATTTTTGGCCCGCCGTTACACCGTAATGCTGGTCCCCCATTCAGAAAAACGGGTTTATAATTTTCATATCTCCGTCGCCGTGATGTGTCTGTTTTTTCTGGTTTTTTTCGGAGTTGCGGGGATCTTTTTCTGGTACAGTGCAATTACCGGCAGTTCCCGGGGGGGTATTACCGAAAGGGATTCCCGGCTGCGGGATACCCAGGTTAACCTGGAACAGCTTAAAAACGAAGTAAACCAGCTTTCCCGTAACGCCCGGAGCTTTGAGGCGGTTCTTTCCAGCACCCTGCTCAGCCTGGGGGCCGATCCCGGCGCCATGGGAATTGTTCCCTCCGCCGGGACCCGGTCTTCGCTGTTTAACCTCCAGGGTAATGATGATGTTCTAAAGGAAGTGGACGATATTAGGCATTTGGCGATGTACCTTTCTTCCGCGGTGGAGCCGGTAAAGGAAATCGGGGCGATCCTGGATTCCCAGGGGGCTATTCTGTCCGAGATCCCCAGTATTTGGCCCCTTAAGGGCGGCCCCGGCATAGGGCACTTTACCGATTTCTTCGGCATTCATCCCGATCCTTTTACCGGCGCCCCCCGGATGCATACGGGGATTGATATTTCCACATACCGGCAGGGGGATCCCATAGTGGCCACCGCCGACGGCGAGGTGGCCTATACGGGCTATGAGCCCAGCGGATTCGGCAATTATATTATTATCCGGCACCAGCATGGGTTCTATACCCGTTATGCCCACCTGCTTAAATCTGCGGTTGAAAAAGGGCAGGAAGTAAAACAGGGGGAAACCATCGGCTATGTGGGCAATACGGGCCGTTCAACAGGACCCCATCTGCACTATGAAGTTCATATCGGTTCGGATGTGGTGGATCCGATAAAGTACCTTAATATCTACCGGGTCGGGACCCGTTAGGATCCGGCGATGGCGTATGTAAACGGGGGAAAAGTTTCCCGGGAACGGAAACAGACCGAATTTGCCGTTAATACAATCATAGGCCCCGGCAGTTTTGTCCAGGGGGATGTGGAAACCGGAGGCTTTACCCGGGTGGACGGCAGCCTAAAAGGCAACCTCCATGCCCGGGGCATGGTCGTGGTAGGTGAAAAAGCCCGGATGCGCAGCAGCATCACCGGCACCAATATTACCATCGGCGGCGTGGTGGACGGAAATATACTGGCCAGTGAACGGTTGATTGTTCTGCCTTCGGCGATGATCTTCGGTGATATTACAACCCGGCGCATCGAAGCCGGTGAAGGGTGCTTTATCCATGGCAAGGTGCGGATCTGCCAAAGCCAGGAAAGCTGGGAACGGGCCCGCTCCCAATACCGGGACAAACGGCACAATATTCTCCGGACCGACCATGGCTAATGTTGTTTTTCCCGACCCCGGGGCCCCCTTTTTTAACCCGGCGGCCTATGGCGAGGCCGCCGCGGAGGGGCGAAAACTTAAATCCGCCGGGGCCGAAAAAAGCAATAAAACCGGCAGGGTGCGAAGAAAAGGCTTTGCCGCTTTTTTTGAAAAGGCCGCGCTGGACATTAAGGAACTTCCCCGCTCGGAAGAATCCCTCCGTGAACTTTTGGATCAGATCCATGCCGCGGGGGACGCCCTTTCCAAACGGCCCTTTCCCCCGGAAATCAAAGCCTATAAAGAGGCGGTTCGGGACTTTGTTCATTATGTGGTGGAAAACTGTTTTGATACGGAAGAGCAGACAAGCGGAATTAATATCCGCAGGCGTAAAAAATTTACCATGGTTCAGGTGATTGACACGAAACTAGAAGAAATGGCCGTGGCCATACTGCAGAATCAGGCCGATAGGCTGGGCATTCTGGCCCGGGTGGAAGAAATCAACGGCCTGCTGGTGGATCTGTTGCAGTGAGGAAACCTGTACCCTGGACTTGTTCGGCAGTCAACCGGGTTGTCGAACAAGTTTAATGGAACCGGCCCCATAGGAAAGATTATGGCTGATTACGACGGCTCGATGGAAGAAGATGATATTTCCGCCTTGGAGGACAAACCCGGGGAAGAAGCCCTGGATGCGGGCCTTATTGTTGAAAGTACCGGGGTGGGGCTGGAGCCGGGGACCCCTGTGTACCGGCTTCGGCTTTCCTATTCCAACGACACCTTTCTTGCGGCCTATAAGGGAGAGGCCCTGGCGCCGGGGAGCAAGGTCCTGGTTCCCACCCGCTACGGCAGGGACCTTGCCCAGATCATAGGGCCCGCCCGCTGTCTTTCTTCGGAAATTGCCCATATAGAACGGCCCGCCACCGCGGACGATTTGGCCCGGGCGGAGGGGCATAAAAAAGAAGAGGCGGAGGCCATAACAATTTGCCGGCAAAAGATAGAAGCCCATCGCTTGGAGATGAAGCTTGTGTCGGTCCATTATCTTTTAGAGGAACCGAAAATTTTATTCTTCTTTACCGCCGAAAGCCGGGTTGATTTTCGGGACCTGGTTAAGGATCTGGTTTCGGTGTTTAGGACCCGGATCGAACTGCGGCAGATTGGGGTTCGGGACGAATCCCGGGTTGTGGGCGGCCTGGGGGTCTGCGGCCGCTGTTACTGCTGCAACTCCGTATCGGATAAACTTAAGCCGGTTTCCATTAAAATGGCCAAGGATCAAAACCTTTCCCTTAATTCCATGAAGATCTCCGGTCCCTGCGGCCGTCTGTTATGCTGCCTGGCCTACGAACATGCTTTTTACAGTGAGCAGCGCAAGCTGGTTCCCCAGGAGGGGGCCAGGCTTAGCTACGAGGGGACAAACTGGAAGGTTACGGAGCTTAATGTGGCTTCCGGCAAGCTTACCCTTAGCGCGGAAGACGGCCGGGTGCTCCTGCTTCCCTTTTGCCGGTTTAGCAGGGAAGGCGGAACCTGGTGTATTTGTAAAGAGGAGCTCTAACACTTTGCAGGGTAAAAAACCGCCCGCCCGGCGATTTTTTAGAATTTTATACGCGAAGCGCGGCAAGCTGCCAGGCGGGGGCCTGCCGGCTTTTTCCGGCATCCGGTAAAAACAGCCGAATTCGCCGGGAAAAAATGCGGCCCTACCGATCGGCCTTGGCGATGTCGCAGATCCGCCGGCCTATTTGCTGCAAGGGCAGCTGTTCCATCACATGACCCAGTTCCCAGGCTACCCGGGGCATGCCGTAAACTATGGCGGTCCTTTCATCCTGTCCCAGGGTAATGCCCCCTTCCTTATAGATGGTGCCGAGCTGCTGGGCGCCGTCCCGGCCCATGCCGGTCATGATTACCCCCAGAACATGGTTGGTATAGGCCATGGCCACCGATGCAAACAATACGTCCGCCGAAGGGCGGTGGCCGTTGACCGGAGGATCGCCGGACAGGTGAAGCAGCGCGCTTCCCCCTTTCCGTTCTACCTCAATGTGTTTGTTTCCCGGGGCTATGTAGGCCCGGCCGGGGCTTAAAATGTCCCCCTCTTCCCCCTCCTTAACCTCCAGGGGGCAGATCCGGTTTAGGCTTTTGGCAAATTCCAGGGTAAAGCCTGCGGGCATGTGCTGAACCACCAAGATGGGCTGGGTAAGGTCCGGGGCCAGATCCGCAAAGACCACCCGCAGGGCGTCGGGGCCGCCGGTGGATATGCCTATGGCGATAATTTCGATTTTGCCGGGTTTGCGGATCTGGGCCGGCGGCGACGCCGGTTCCGCCTTGACCGCGGGGCCCCCAAAGAGGCCAAAGGTAGTGGAAACGGCGGTCTTTTTTCCATGCTCCGGCTCCGTTTTTTTTGTGTACTCCGCCGGGGGCAGAACCTTCTTTCCCTTGGCTTTGCGGTACTGGCCGCCGTAGGCGATAAGAAGGCTGGTAAGGTGATCCGCTACGGTGTGGATGTCTTCGGATATGGACCCGGAAGGTTTTTGGATAAAATCGCTGGCCCCCAGGGAAAGAGCTTCTATGGTAATGGCCGCTCCCTTTTCCGCGATGGAAGAAAGGATAATTACCGGAATATCTATACCCCTGTTTTTTCGCTCCTTAAGGAATTCAATACCGTTCATCTCGGGCATTTCCAGATCAAGGCAGATCACGTCGGGGTCCACCCGGGGAATTTTTTGCAGGGCAAAAACGCCGTTCATGGCTTTTTCCGCGACCTGCAGGCCCGGAGTTGCTTCGATCATTTTACCGATAAGGTTTCGCATTAAGGCGGAATCGTCTACAATAAGAACGGATATTTCATCTGCCACGGTAGTGCCCCTAAATATATTTTCGGTACAAGGTAGCCCATTGGGTTTTTACGAATTCAAATTTGGTGTTCATGCCAAAAAGGGATTCGGAATGTCCTATGAATAAAAAGGATTTATTGGCCATGGCTTC
Organism: Spirochaetaceae bacterium; assembly: GCA_031278215.1. GTDB lineage: Bacteria > Spirochaetota > Spirochaetia > Treponematales > Breznakiellaceae > JAISLT01. The sequence goes on along the minus strand of JAITKV010000041.1, from coordinate 16,861 downwards.
CCAAAACCGGTCGATCACCGCATGCTGGGCTGTTTCGTCAAAATAGATAATGACATTCCGGCAAAAGACTATGTCCAAGTTTCTTTGGCCCGAATCGTTTTTTAAATTGTGGTAGTCAAAGCGTATTTTGGACATTAGGCCTTCGTGGACTTTATACCCCCCCTCGACCCTGTCAAAATACTTGGCCAGGTATGCGTCGGGGATGCCCACGATCCGGGAATCGGCGTAAAAGCCCTCTTTGCCCGTCATAAGGCATTTAAGGCTGATGTCGCTGGCGATAATTTCAAATTTCCACGGCGGGGGCAGGATCTCGCTTAGCAGCATGGCGATGGTAAAGGGTTCTTCCCCGGTGGAACAGCCGGCGCTCCAAACTCTAATAAGGGTGCTTCCCAGGGCTTTTTTTATCTTCATTAGCTCGGGAATAACATGGTTTTCCAGCGCGTCAAAATGGGCCTGGTTGCGGAAAAACCGGGTTAGATTGGTGGTAATTGAATCCAGAAAGGATTTTAACTCTTCCTTGTCCTTGGAAATAAGGTTAAAATAATCCCTTACCGTGGGGATCGACTTGTTTCGCAGCTGTTCCCTAAGCCGGCTTTCAAGAATCGCCCGGTTTGTGGCGGTAAAGTGAATGCCGCTTTCGTTATAAATAAGGCTCTTATACGCGTTAAAATCGTTGTCAGAAAGGAACACATCGTCCATAGTTTAAGTGTAAAGGACTGGATTGTTTTCTGTCAATTGGCGTATAATCACTTTACGTGAATAAGTATATCTTTGTCTCCGGCGGTGTTTGTTCCAGCCTGGGGAAGGGCGTGGCGGCTTCTTCCCTGGGGGCCCTCTTGGAGGGCCGGGGGCTTAACGTCCGTTTGGTTAAGTGCGATCCCTATATCAATGTTGATGCGGGAACCATGAGCCCCTACCAGCATGGGGAAGTTTATGTAACCGATGACGGGGCCGAAACCGACCTGGATCTGGGCAACTATGCCCGGTTTACCAAGGGCCCCCTTTCCAGGGCCAATTCGATTACCACCGGCCAGGTATACGATGCGGTGATCCGCAAGGAACGGGAAGGCCGTTACCTGGGCAGGACGGTACAGGTAATTCCCCATATTACCGACGAGATAAAGAGCCGCATTACCGCGGTGGCCAAGGAAGACCCCGATACGGACGTGGTGATTGTGGAAATCGGGGGAACCGTGGGGGATATTGAGTCCATCCCCTTCCTGGAAGCGGCCCGGCAGATGATCCACGAATGCGGAAAAAGCAACGCCATTTCCGTTCATTTAACCCTGATCCCTGAAGTGGCGGGGGCGGAACTAAAGACCAAACCCACCCAGCATTCGGTAAAGGCCATGCAGGAAACGGGAATACAGCCGGATCTGCTTATCTGCCGGGCCCCGGCCATGCTGGACGAGGCAACCCGCCGTAAAATCGCCCTGTTTTGCAACGTAGAAACCGATGCGGTATTTACATCCTACAATATTACCACCACCATATACGAAATCCCCCTTATTTTTTACCGCCAAAAGCTTGATCAGGTGGTGCTAAGAAAAATGGGGGTAGAAAGCCGCCATGCGGACCTGGAAGCCTGGCATTCCATGATGGAAAGATTTAAGGCCCAGAGGGGCACGGTCCGGATAGGCATAGTGGGAAAATACATGGAGCTCCACGACGCGTACAAATCGGTGTACGAGGCCCTGTTTCACGCGGGGCTTGCCAATGCGGTTAAGGTGGAACTGGTTAAGGTAGATTCCACTCCCCTGGAAGAAACCTCCAAGGTGGACGGTATTCTGGGTCCCGAAGGCTGCAGGATAGACGGGATCCTGGTTCCCGGCGGATTCGGCCAAAGGGGCATAAACGGCATGGTCAACGCCGCCGCGTGGGCCAGGGAACACGGGGTTCCCTACTTTGGAATATGCCTGGGGATGCAGGTAATGGTTATAGAATGGGCCCGGAATTTGCTGGGTTGGGAAGATGCGGATTCCACCGAATTTAACCAGGACACCAAGCACCCCGTGATAAGCCTTATGGAAGAACAGGAAACGGTGGTAAACTATGGGGCCACCATGCGGCTGGGAAAAAGCGAATCTTTGGCGGAACCCCAGACCCGGATCCTCGCGGCCTACGGAGACCGGCATATCTTTGAACGTCACCGGCACCGCTACGAATTTTCCAACGTCTACCGGAACGAGATTAGCGGCGCGGGACTTAAATTGGCGGCCTTTACCCCCGACGGGGCCCTGGTGGAATGTGTGGAATGGCCGGATCATCCCTGGGGGCTGGGAGTTCAATTCCATCCGGAATTTAAATCCAAGCCCACCGCCGTCCATCCTTTGTTTAGGGACTTTATTGCCGCGGCAAAAAAAAGGATACGCGGTACCGGCGAATGAACCTCCCCGCCGCAGGTGTCGGCTTGCGTCGCCGTTTGCGGCGCCGCCGTAAACGGCGAGGTATCTTGTAGGCCTTGCCCTGACAATTTCAAATTGTCAGGGAATATTTAACTGTGGGGTTTGCTGCCATGCACTCTAGACGCAACATTTTCGAACCGCCGCAAGCCTCCCTCGCCGAAAGGCAAGTTTCTGGGCGTCAAACCCCGCTGCGAATGAAACACACCGGATCCTGTATTAGCCTTGTTCGACAGCCAGGCGGGCTGCCGAACAAGGCTATTGTGTTTTTTCTGGGCCTGACGGCCTGGTTTGTATTAAGCGCCTGCTCCTTTGACTACGGGGCCCCTGCCGAAGAGGGCGGGGATCTTACCCTGCTTCTTCGGGAAGTTGAGTATGTCCGGATAAACCAGGGCAACCCGGAGGTGCAGCTAAGGGCGGAAGAAATACGGCGCTACGAAAAAAAACATACCATGGAAGTGGAGGGTCTTTCTTTTGAACAGTTCAACGCGGCCCCCGAAGGATACGAAGAAATACCCGGCGTAAACGCCCGGGGCGCCGCGGCCTTTGCCCGGCTGGAAACGGACACCCATAATTTTTTTATGAAGGGGGATGTTGTTATCGAAGTAAATTCCGAGGATATAACTATGGAAGCCGCCGAGTTGTCCTGGAAAGACGCGGAACGGATCCTGACCGTGCCGGGAAAACTCCACATAGCCCGTTCCGACGGGACCACCCTGACGGGAACGGGATTTTCCGCGGACATACGAAGGCGAACCTGGGAATTCGATTCTTCTGTAGAAGGAACGGTGGTGGATGAAGAAGAGACCGCCGCAGAAAAGCCCCCCCCGGAAGGGGGAAAAGGAAGCGGCCCATGAACGCCAGGGTCCTGTTTTTTTTGGCTTGTCTTGCCCCGGGCGTCTACGCCGACACCTTTACCTTTAAGGCGGATCACATGAGCGGCAGCCGGGCCGCGGGAAAAGAAATGCTGGTCCTTACCGGCAATGCGGAGGTCCATTCGGACACCATACGGCTGCGGGCGGATCGTATCGAGATCCAGGGCCAGGATAACGAGTTTATCGACTGTTCCGGCAACGTTTGGGGCTTTGAGGAAGAAAAAAACATTCTGTTTCAAAGCGACCGGCTGCGCTATGACCGGACCCTTAAAATTGCCCGGCTTGAGGGGAATTCAACGCTGGAAGACCGGCAAAACGAAGTGGTGGCCAAGGGCCGCTTTATCGAATATAACGATAAAACGGAGGTTGCGGTTTTGCAGGCCGCGGTCCGGCTTTTTAAAGAAAATATCGTATGCCGTTCCGAATACGCGCTGTACCGCCGGAAAGAACAACTGCTGGATCTTTCCGGTTTTCCGGTGGTGTTTAAGCAAAACGATGAATTCCGGGCTAACCGGATCCGGGTGGATCTGAATACGGAAGATGTAACCATGGAAGGATCCGTTTCCGGTTCCTTTAGAAGCGAAGAATAATGTATAACCTGGCAGTAGCGGAACTACACAAAACCTTTAATCGCCGGGAGGTAGTCCGGGGCGTTGATTTTTCCATACACAACGGCGAGGTGGTGGGCCTTTTGGGCCCCAACGGGGCGGGAAAAACAACCATATTTTACATTATCGTGGGGTTTCACCGGCCCACCCTGGGGCGGGTGCTGCTTAACGGCCGGGACATTACCCGGGAGCCCATGTACCGGCGGGCCAGGCTGGGGATAAGCTACCTGCCCCAGGAAGCATCGGTGTTCCGCCGGCTGACGGTAGAAAAAAACATCTGGGCAATTCTGGAAACCCGCAGGGATCTGGACAGGGCCGGCAAGAAAGAACAACTGGAAAAACTGCTGGAAGAATTCGGCATCGCCAAGATTCGCCGTCAATACGGAGACACCCTTTCCGGGGGCGAACGGCGCCGCACCGAAATTGCCCGGGCCCTGGCCACGGAACCGAAGTTTTTGCTGTTGGACGAACCCTTTGCGGGGATAGATCCTAAGACCGTGTTTGAACTTAAAGAAATAATACGGCGCCTGGTAAACCACGGAATAGGCATTCTGATTACCGATCATAATGTGCGGGATACCTTGGAAATAACCACCGAAGCATTTATTATCAACGAGGGAATTATCGTCGCCCGGGGCGGCAAGGATGATATTCTGGCCAATATCACCGTGCGGGAAATCTACCTGGGCGATGAATTTAGAATGTAGGCTTTAATTTTAAATTTAGCCCGGACCTTAACTTTTGGAAACCCAGTCTGAGTTTTCAGAGATTCCCATAAGTTTGTTCCGGCACTATACTGGCAGGGATAACGGAGGTGAAACCCATGGATGCATTGGGGTATTATAACGGAACCTGGGGCCCCCTGGACGAAATGACGGTGCCCATGAATGATCGCGGATGTTACTTTGGAGACGGCGTGTACGACGCCGCGATCTGCTATAAAAAAAATATTTACCTGCTGGACAATCACGTGCGGCGGTTTTTTAACAGCGCCAGGCTTTTGGAAATTATTCTGGATTTTACCCAGGAAGAACTTAAATCGATCCTAAGGGATCTGGCGGCCAGGGTTACTCCGGAGGAGACGCTGGTTTACTGGCAGGCAACCCGGGGCGCCGGCAGGCGCAGTCATGCTTTTCCCGAAGGCCGGCCCAATCTGTGGGTAATGATTAAGGCGGCTTCTGTAAGCGATTTAAGCAAAAAGATTAAACTTATTACCGTGGAAGACACCCGGTTTCTGCACTGCAATATTAAAACCCTTAACCTTATCCCCAATGTTATTGCCGCCCAACGAGCCCTGGAAGCGGGGGCCCAGGAGACGGTATTTCACCGGGGTCCTATTGTAACCGAATGCGCCCACAGCAATGTGCATATTATCCAAGACGGGAAATTCATTACCCACCCCGCGGATAATTACATACTGCCGGGAATTGCCCGAAGCCGCCTTGTCCGGGTCTGCGAGGGGCTTGGAATTCCGGTGGAGGAACGGGAATTTACGGTGGATGAACTTTTTAACGCCGACGAAGTGCTTATCTCCAGTACCAGTACCTTTGGCCAGGGGGCGGATTGTATTGACGGTAAACCCGTGGGCGGTAAAGCGCCGGAACTGCTTAAAAAAATTCAGGATCAGCTGATGCGGGATTTTTCCGAAGCCACCGGCTACCCTGGGGGCTGACGTGACCCAGGCGGACTTAACCCGGTACAATCTGGGAAAAACTCTGGACAATCTTATGAACATTGATCCCCGGGGCTACGGCGTATGCTCGATTCTTTACCGCGGGGCCCTGGAGCTTAGCCGCGGGGAACCCCTGACGATGTACGCCGCGGACAGGCTGCTTTCGGTCCTGAAAGAAGGGGATCGGGTGTGCATTATCACGGGCTTTATCCTGCCTCCCTTTAACAAACAGGAAACCGACGGCCCCGTCGGCGCCGCGGCCCTGGCCCGGACCCTGGCGCGCGCCTGCGGCGTAAGGCCCCTGTTCGTGGTGCCGGAAGAAGCGGGGCCCGCCATGGAACGGCTTTCGGCCTTGATGGAATTTTCCGCGGAAACCCTGGTATTTACCAAAGACGCCGCCAGGGCTTGCGAAGAGGCGGACCGGATCATAGGCCCGGGGAAGGCCCCGGCCTTCTGCATCGCCATTGAGGCTGCGGGGGCAAACAGCAAGGGGATATACCACAATGCCCTGGGAATCGACGTAAGTTCCCTGGAGGCCAAAAGCGACGTGCTCTTTAACCGGCTTCAGGAAAAAAAAGTCCCCACCCTGGCCATAGGGGATCTGGGAAACGAATGCGGCATGGGGGCCCTGGGCGCCCACACGGCCCGGTACGTTCCCTATGCGGCGGAATGTTCCTGCGGCTGCGGCGGCGGGGCCGCGGCCCATTCCCGGGCCGATACGGTGCTTAGCGCCACGGTCTCGAATTGGGGGGCCTGGGGAATTGCCTCGGCCGTTGCATGGCTTACCCGGAACCCCCTGGCGCTGTATTCCCCGGAACTGGAAGAGCGGGCCCTGGGGGCGGCCAACGAATGCGGCCTTATCGATATGTACGGCAAGGCGATTCCCGCGGTGGACGGCATGGATATTGAAAAAAACAAGGCCCTCATAGCCCTGATGAACGGATCTGTCCGTTCTGCGCTGGAACTTGAAGAAACCTGTAAGGTCTGGTTTGAAAAAACTATCGCCGGGGGTTTTTTTAATTTTCTGCCCGGGCTTAAATCCGGCCGGGAGGAAGGGACGGACCGTGAAGCCTCCGTTTCCCCTTCCGCCGGAATGCCCGCGGCCGCCGGCTTGGGGGTCTGATCCGTGGACATATACCCCGAGGGGGACTGCGCCCTCTGTGTGGAATTCGGGCGGATAATTTCCCCGGCCCTGAACGACCGGGTTCACGGGCTGGCGGGGATTTTGCGGGACAGACCCCTCCCGGGGGTAACGGATATTGTTCCCGCGTATGCGTCCCTCTTGGTATGCTTTGACCCTCTTTCTATCTCCTCCCGGTCCCTTCGGACGGCTCTTTGGCGGCGGCTAAGGGAAGCGGAAAATACCGGCCCCGGGGCCCGCGAAACGGTGTACATCCCGGTCTGTTATGAAGAACCCTTTTCCCCGGATATGGGAACCGTTTCGGTCCATACGGGCCTTTCCCCCAAAGAGATAATCGCCCGGCATACAAGGCCGGCGTACCGGATCTATATGCTGGGGTTTTTGCCGGGCTTTCCCTACCTGGGGGGTCTGGATCCCGCCCTGGAAACGCCCCGGCTTGCAAGGCCCCGGATAAAGATTCCCGCCGGCGCGGTGGGCGTCGGCGGCGCCCAGACGGGGATCTATCCCCTGGAATCTCCCGGAGGCTGGAATCTAATCGGTCAAAGCCCGGTTAAACTCTACGATCCCCGGCGGGAAAATCCGTTTTTATACCGGCCCGGAGATTATATCGTATTTTATCCGGTAAGCCCCGAAGAATACGACGGTATTGCCGGGGCCGTGGAAAACGGGAATTTTTTCTGCCCCCGTGAAATCGCGGCGGCGGCGGCGGGCGCGGCGGCGGGCGCTCCGGGCGCGGCGGCGGCGGCGGAACCCGGGGGCGCCGAAAAAAGCGGCCCTGCGGCGCCGGGGCTGTCCCGAAGGAGCCGCCCGTGGGCATGACCGTGATCGATCCGGGTTTTCTTACCACCGTTCAGGACCAGGGACGGAGGGGCTGTATGGACAGGGGCTTTTCCCCCGCCGGCGCCCTGGACGGCTTTTCCTTTCGGCTTGCAAACTTTCTTGTGGGGAACCCCCCGGAAGAAGCGGCGCTGGAGATAAGCCTTCGGGGCCCCTCCATGGTCTTTGACGGCGCAGGACGTATCGCCCTTACCGGAGCGGAAATTCAGCCCCTGCTTAACGGAAAACCCCTGGCCATGAACCGTTCCGCGGCGGTTACGGCGGGGGACATCCTCTATACCTCCTTTGCGCTCCGCGGCCTGCGAAGCTATTTCGCCGTCGCGGGGGGTCTGGATATTGCCGCGGTCCTGGGGAGCCGTTCCACCAACCTTAAGGCCCGTCTGGGGGGCTTTATGGGAAGAAAGCTTGAATCCCAGGACCATATCGGATTTCCCCGGATTCCCCCGGCTAAACCCGGCGTCCCCGGCCGCGAGGGTGGATCGTTTGCCCCTCCCCGGAAGGGGATTTTGAAGGGGCTGGGGCTAATCCGGCCCTATACCCCCGAGGCGCCCCTGATCCTCCGCGTGGTGGCGGGCAGGCAGGCGCGGCTTTTTACCCCCTTGGGGCTTCGCACTTTTTACGGATCCCTTTATACGGTGGGAAACGACAGCGACCGTATGGGAATACGCCTGGAGGGGCCCACGGTGGCCTTCGCGGGAGAGGCCGACATTGTGTCCGACGGCATAGCCCTGGGGGCGGTGCAAGTTCCCGGATCGGGGAAGCCGATTGTACTTTTACATGACCGGCAAACCACCGGAGGCTATGCAAAGATAGGCGCCGTTATTACCCGGGATCTGTGGCTTCTGGCCCAGGCGCCGGGAGGATCGGCGGTCCGTTTTAAGCGGATAGATCCCCGGCGGGCCGAGAATATCTATATCAAAACCGAAAAAGCGATTAAACTTCTTATGACCTGATTGGATCGGTCGTCGATCCGCTTATAAGGATGCGCTGTGGATTATGCAAAATTACTTCCCCATGAAGTCCGGGCCCTTATCAGGGCCGGGAAAATCACCGGCCCCACATCGGGAATATGTGACGGATACGCCCAGGCAAACCTGGCGGTTCTTCCCGCGGAATACGCCTACGATTTTCTTCTTTTTACCCAGCGGAATCCTAAAAGCTGCCCGGTACTGGAAGTAAGCGACAGGGGAAGCCGCAGCCTAAAAAAAATCGCCCCCGGCGCGGATATTGCCCGGGATATTCCCAGGTACCGGATCTATAAGAACGGCGCCCTGGAGGGGGAATATACGGATGTGTCAAAATTCTGGCGCGACGACTTTGTAAGTTTTCTTATCGGATGCAGTTTTTCCTTTGAATCGGAACTTATTGCCGCCGATATTCCCGTGCGTCATATTGAAGAGGGCAAAAACGTTTCCATGTACGTAACAAACATTGACTGCGAAAGCGCCGGGATCTTCCACGGGAAAATGGTGGTAAGCATGCGGCCCCTTTTGCCGGAATTGGCGATTAGGGCGGCAGCCATTACCGCCGCGATGCCCAGGGTTCACGGCGCCCCCGTTCATATAGGCGATCCAAAGCTCATTGGAATCGGCGATATTGACAAGCCGGACTTTGGCGATCCGGTAACGATAAAACAAGGGGAGGTCCCCGTGTTTTGGGCCTGCGGCGTTACCCCCCAGCCGGTGATCATGAGCGCGAAACCTTCGGTGGCGATAACCCATGCGCCGGGGCACATGCTTATTACGGATATAAAAAATTTGCTTTTAAAATAGAGGGAACCTCGGCTTCTGAACAACTCTAATGAACTTTGCCGGAGGCAGGTTCGTGGACATTAGGGCGGACTTTCGAATACAGCTTGGGGGTTTGGAATTTTATGATAAAGGTTGATGTAAACTGCGATCTTGGAGAAAGCTTTGGCCCCTGGAAGATGGGCCGGGATGAAAAGATCATTCCCCTGGTTTCTTCCGCCAATATTGCCTGCGGCTTCCACGGGGGGGATCCTCTGGTAATGCGGCGAACCGTCGCCCTGGTTAAAAAACACGGCGTGGCGGCGGGGGCCCATCCCGGCTTTCCCGACCTGGCGGGGTTTGGGCGGCGTCCCATGGGCCTTTCCCCCGAGGAAGTAAAAGCCGCGGTGCAGTACCAGATCGGCGCCCTGGACGGATTTTGCCGGGCGGCGGGCATTCCCCTGATGCATGTGAAACCCCACGGGGCGCTTTACAATATGGCGGCCCAAGACATGGATCTGGCCCGGGCAATCGCGGAGGCGGTAAAAGAAATAAATCCCCGGCTTATCCTGCTTGTGCCGGCGGGAAGCCGCATGGCCGCGGCGGCCGCCGAAACCGGGCTTGCCGCGGCCCGGGAAGTTTTTGCGGACCGCGCGTACGAAGAAGACGGCGCCCTTTCCCCGCGTTCCAAGCCCGGTTCCGTGATCACCGGCGAAGACGAAGTTCTTAACCGGGTGGTGGGGATGATAAAAACCGGAAAGGTCCGCGCCATTACCGGCAAAGAAATTTCTGTTACCGCAGATTCGGTCTGTATTCATGGCGACGGTGAAGGGGCCCTGGTTTTTGCGCAGAAGCTTAACGGCGTTTTTGCCCGGGAGGGAATTTCTGTGGTTCCGCTTTCCCAGATCTGCGGGGCCTAAAACCCGCGGACCTTCACCGGATCCCGCTTATCTAAGGCTCCTAAGAAAATGTCCGGTGGGTTCCCAGGCCCGTTCCCCGTAGCCCCCGGCCTGGATCCACGCGGAGGGAATGCCCCGGTCCGCGGCATACCGGTACACCAGCAGGTCCCGCCGCAGGCACTGATCCAGGGTAAGTTTAAGAAGCCCGCTTGAAGGAAGGCCGTCGTGTTTATACGGATCCGCTCCGTCCACCACCAGTATAAGATCCGGATTCCGCCCCCCCGGCGCCGCGGAGATGTGTTCCAGGCGGCCGATTCCTTCCCTAAGCCGGGGGATATATTCCGCCTCTTCCCCCGCGGCTATGCCGATGTCCAGGTCCGAAGGCGCCAGGGGCGCCCGGCCCGGAACTGCCCCCGCGAGGGTCTCTTCGTCCAGGGGCCAACCCCGGGCCATGTGAATTGACAGGGTCAGGATCCGGGCCCTGGGGCTTTCCGTGTTCCCCGCGCCGGCCTCTTGTTCCCGGGCCATGCGGATCAGCTCGGCGGTTCCGTCCCCCTTGTGGGCGTCCAGGTCTATGATCCATATAAGCCGGACCGGTTCCTTTTTTCCAAGCAGTTCCGGCGGATCCTCCAGGATTTTTACCGCGGCGACGGCCACGTCGTTGATCAGGCAAAAGCCCGATCCCGATTCGTACCGGGCATGGTGCATACCCCCTCCCAGGTAGTAGCAAAAACCCGGCCCCGGCGCCAGGGCCAGCCGGCAGGCAAGGTAGGTTCCCGCGGTCTGGGCCAGGATAAGCTTAAACAGTTCCGCCAGAGGTTTTAGGGCCTTCGCAGGCTCGTAACGGTGGGGCCTTCCCCGGGAATCAAGAAGTTCGTATGCCCAAAGCAGTTCCCGTTCTAAGGGCCCCCGGGCTGCCGCGTCCGCCGGATCCGCCGGGAGGTTTTTCCGCTGGTATTCCGGGGGGCTTCCGTAGAGGCCGGCGATAAAATCCCTGTGGTGAACCCGTTCCAGATCCTGCCGGGAAATCACCGCCGTCCCTTCCCCCTCCGGTTTTGGGATGCGGACCCGCAGGCCCGCGGCTTCCAAATACCCTATGGCGCCGGCGATGGTAAAAACCGGTCCGGGGTAGGGCAGGGTGTTTCCCCGGGTACCGGGGAAAAAATTCGTTTCTAAAAATTCCAGAACCCGCTCCGCCCGGTTTGGCGCGATGGGAAGCATGATCCCGTAATCCCGAAAGCGGATAGTAAGGGACGGATCGCTGAGTATCATCTAAAAAACCTCCGGCTGCCTATGGAAGTATACAAAGTTTTTAGGGTAGAATAAACTATGACGAATATAATCGGCCTTATTCCCTACAGCCTGGATGTCCGGCAGTGGGCGGCGGTTATAGTGGGCTGTATTTGTTTTGGTATTTCAAAGACGGGGTTTAACGGAGTCTCTGTTATCGCGGTTCCCCTGTTTGCCCTGGTATTCGGCGCCAAAGAATCCACCGGCCTGGCGCTGCCTTTAATTTGTTTTGCCGATCTCTTTGCGGTGGTTTACTACCGCCGCCATGCGGAATGGAAATATATATGGCCCCTTATTCCCTGGGTCTTGGCAGGTTTTGCCCTGGCCCTGGGGGTGGATTATTTTATCCGTACAAGCCGGGGCTTTAAATTTCTTATCGGCGCCTGTGTAATCGCCGGTCTTGTCGTAATGGTTTGGAACGAACTGCGGGGCCGGAAAGACGCAGGGCCCCCCGGCGGACTGTGGGCGCCGGCGTTCTTCGGCGTTCTGGGGGGCTTTTCTACCATGATAGGCAACGCCGCGGGCCCCATCATGTCGGTGTTTCTTCTTTCGGTCCGGCTTCCCAAAGAAAGCTTTGTGGGAACCGCGGCCTGGTTTTTCCTTATCGTCAATTACCTTAAAATTCCCCTGCAGGCCCTGGTGTGGCGGAATATTTCCGGGCGGACCCTGTGGCTCGATCTGTACCTGGTTCCCTTTATACTTTTAGGAGTGGGGCTGGGTATTCTTTTTGTCAAGGGGGTGAATAATAACCAGTACCGCGTCGTTACATACGCCCTAACGTTTATCTCTGCGGCGCTGTTGTTCCTGTAGGAATTCCCGTGGCATTTATCGTACTACTGGGGCCTAAGCATTCAGGAAAAACCAGTACCGGCGCCGCGCTGGCCCGGCGGATGGCCCTGCGGTTTTATGATCTGGATATGCTTATCGAGGAAAGAACCGGCCAAAGCCCCCGGGACCTTTACCGCGCCGGACCGGAAATATTCCGCCGCGAAGAAGACGGGGCCTTGGCGGCCCTTTTAAAAAAAACCGGTCGCGGTGTTTTAGCCGGCGGAGGGGGCCTTATCGACAACCCCCCCGCCCTGCGCCGCTTACAGGATCATGTTACCGTGGCCCTGGAAGTTTCGGCGGCAACAGCCTGGGGGCGCATAGCCGGAGGAGGAAAGGAACTTCCCCCCTTCCTCCGGAGCGGCGGCATGGAAGCTTCCAGGGAAACGCACCGGATCCTGCACGAGGGCCGGACCGGCGCGTACCGGAGCTTTGCCCGGTACCGGATCCGGGCCGAAGGAAAGTCGCCGGAAGAACTGGCCGCGGAACTTTGCCGCCTGGTGCAGGAAAGGCCGGGGCCGTAAATTTTGCCCCGCGGCCCGGGAGCCGCGGCGTCCGGGCGGGGACGGCGTTTATTTATACACAATAGATTTTGGTTTGCAAGGCAGGGACTTTGCCGTGCAAACAATTACAATCGGAGCGCCCTGACAATTTTAAATTATCAGGGGATACTTGAAAAGACAGGATACGTTCCGGTTAGATAAATAAAAGGAAGGCAGTCTATGGGTAATTATAAAATCGCCCTGATCCCCGGAGACGGCATAGGTCCGGAAGTGATTTCTCCGACCCTTGATGTTCTTAGGGCTCTGGGGAAAAAATTCGGCCACGATTTTGCCTATACCCCCCTGGAAGCGGGGGGCTGCGCCGTGGACCGCTATGGCAAGCCCCTGCCGGACGGGGTGCTGGAAGCGGCGAAGGAATGCGACGCCCTGCTTTTGGGGGCGGTGGGCGGACCAAAGTGGGATGCGCTTCCCGGCAACCGGCGTCCCGAACAGGCCCTGCTTACCCTGCGGAAGGGCCTGGGAGTCTTTGCCAACCTTAGGCCCGCGATCCTCCTTCCCCAGCTGCGGAACGCCTGCCCGCTTAAAGAGTCGGTTCTTGCCGGAACCGCCGGCGGCCCCTCTGCGGACAGTTCGGCAAAGGGCGGAACGGGGGCCGCGGCGGGCTTTGATCTTCTTATTGTGCGGGAACTTACCGGCGGGCTGTACTTCGGCGAGCGGGGGCGCTCCGCCGGCGGTAATTCCGCGTTCGATACCGAAACCTATTCCCGGGAAGAAATAGACCGGGTGCTCCGGGTGGGCTTTGAGGCGGCCCGGCGGCGGCGCAGCAAGGTAACCGTGGTGGATAAGGCCAATGTACTTGAAACATCCCGGCTCTGGCGGGAGGCGGCCGCAGATGTGATGAAAGAATATCCCGGCGTTCGGACGGACTTTCTGTATGTTGATAACGCCGCGATGCAGCTTATATCTTCCCCCGGACGGTTCGATGTTATTATCACCTCGAATCTTTTTGGCGACATACTGTCCGACGAAGCTTCGGCGCTGACCGGATCGATCGGCATGCTCCCCTCGGCGAGCCTGGCCGCCGCGGCGGGCCCGGCCGCCGATCCCGGCGGAAACCCCGGGACCCGGGGAAGCTTCGGCGTCTACGAGCCGATCCACGGTTCCGCCCCGGACATTGCGGGCAAGGACACGGCCAATCCTCTGGGCGCCATACTTTCCGCGGCCATGATGCTCCGCTATTCCTTTGCCCTGGAACGGGAAGCCCTGGCGGTGGAGGCGGCGGTAAGCGCCGCGCTGGATCTGGGGCTTCGTACCTCCGACATTGCCCGGCGCGACAAAACAAGCGGCGGCCAAAACGAACAGCTTGTGGGGACCGGGGAAATGGGCGCGGCGGTGGTCCGGGCATTAAACGGCCTCCTCACGATGTAGGATTGTCAAGGATCACTTACCATGGGTAAAGCAAAACCATGAAATATTCTAGAGAACCGCCGGAATAAAGTTTGCCAGGGAATAAACGACCCGCAATTAAAGTTCACAAGGCGGGTTTTGGACGCCGTATCTGAATATGAACGGCAGCTTATCGTGGCAAGAACGACTCAATCAGCAGGATTTCACGGTGTTATCGATACTGATTCAAAATCATTTACAGCATGAACGATAGTATGTTCGCCTTCGCTGATTGTTCTGGCATCTTTTAATTTATAGGCTTTATAGTTACCTTGGAGATCTTGTAATAACCAATAAGCGGTAAAGGTTCCACTTCCACGCCAATCAGCTGTAAAATTTGAACTTGCGGATTTTAAAGTTCCAGTTTCAGTCCAATCACCTTCTGGTCCGGTAGCAGCGTCATGGTCAACTTCTCTTCCGGCAACAATGTGTTTTAATGGACCAAGTTCCTCTTTATAAATTCTTTTTGTATCACTTAAAGCCTGTTCCGCTGTTGTACCTGTAGGATACATGCCAACTATGCACACTTTTTTAGAGTCAGTTTCCATTTGGTTTGTAATTCCAGTGATTGTAAATACATTAGCACCTCCAGGACTTGTTCCGTTATCACATGAAACAACAACTAAACTTAATGCCAGTAGGCTAAGCGGCATTGCCAAAGAGAAAAGTTTCTTATTCATAAAAAACCCCTTTACGGTTAAGGTCCCGCCGGCTATTTTTAAAGTCTCATACGAAACTTTAATTACTAGTTCTTTATTATACACAATAGATTTTGGTTTGTCAAGCAAGGAATTAGCTACTTCTTTGCCTTGCAAGCAAGTACAATCGTTTGCCGGTCATTATATACACCGGTAAACGGTCTGTCAACTGCTTGTAAAAGTGTTATGGCCCAGATTTTATTTTTATAGTCTATGTTTAGTATTCCAAAGTCTCCATTTTGACTCTTAATATGTGTATTATCGTAATTAAAGTATTCTCTTGATAATTCAGTTAACTCTTTTGACCACATACTTAAACTCCTGTATCTTAATATTTGAATATAAGATTGGAAAAGTTACACTGCGAATAAAAACCGCCTTGAATTATCACAAGGCGGCTTAATGGGAAATCGTCTCACTTACTTACGGACTTACAAAACCAGCGTAAGAAAAAGTATTTAGCTGGTCTATTTCAAGCCGGACGTTTTTTAAGACTTTTACTGTGAAAGTGTTTTTATTAATGAATACGATGTCATAATTCCCCGCGGGACCGGTATACTTTGCTCCGCCAATTACAGTATACATAGAGAATTCATACCAATCGGGACCAACAGTATCATCAGCAGGCTGTGCCGTATCCCGTCCGGCAAGGGCATTGGGAATATCATAAGTGGTAGTGTTGGCTGGATACAATCCAATCAAGTTATAACCATCTTGCCCATCGGTCATTATCTGTGATGGAATATTAGTAATTCTAATTCTGAAAGTTCCGCCTCCATTCTTTGTAAAATCAGTTTGTGCGTTTAAACTGATACTTCCACCCGCTGTAAGCGTTATGGGATTATTAGTACGATAAACGGTGATAGTTGAACCATCATAAAGCCCAAACCAAATATGATAAGTTCCGCTTCCTCTCCATTCCAGTGTAAAACCAGAACTTGCAGAAAATAAAGTTCCATTAATGGTTGCAGGAGCAATTAAATAAGGTTCGATAACTTGTCTACCTGCTATAATGTGAGAAGTTGGAGAACCGTATAGTAAAGCCGAAACATCACTTTCAACATTTTCCTTTGTTTTATCATAAGGAAATAAACCAACATAACAAAACTGTGATGCTTCATTTAACTGTGCGGTAGAAATATTAGTTAATGTGAAAGTATTAGCACCATCTCCACCCGGACTTGTTCCGTTATCACATGAAACAACAAGCAAACTTACTGCCAGTAGGCTAAGCGGCATTGCCAAAGAGAAAAGTTTCTTATTCATAAAAAACCCCTTTACGGTTAAGGCCCCGCCGGCTATTTTTAAAGTCTCATACGAAACTTTAATTGCCAGTTCATCAAGGTCACATCTAAACTTTGATATGGAATAAATTTAAACTTAAAGTCTTAGTCGTTCTTAAACTTTTCATTTATATCTCTATTCTCCGTTAAAGATAAAATTTCTTTAGTAACAAAGTTCTTTACATACAGAACTTTTTCTCCAATTCGTAACAAGCTGTTTTTCCCGTCCGTGTCCAGTTCCAGATAATTATTACTCAATTTATCAAGATTATCTATTTTTCCCGTCATAATAACCGGCCCCCCTGGTCTGTCTGTAAACAAACAATATACAAGAAAATTCCCGAAGATCTCCAAAATTCATCTTGTCAATATCTCTGTAAATCTTATACAATCGTTTGCCGGTCATTATATACACCGATAGACGGTCTGTCAACTGCTTGTATTTATTAAAATAGTGTATAGAAAATCATACAGCTTTATGACATTGAGTATATTTCAATTATCTGTTACTCTGAAAGCCGGATTTTTGCAGGACGTACATGGAGCGGATAAACGACCGGATAAAGAAAATCAGAATCACATTGGGACTTTCCCAACGGGAATTTTCCAAACGAATATATATAAGTCAAAGTTTTTACGGTGATATAGAATTAGG
>JAITKV010000012.1 GCA_031278215.1 Spirochaetaceae bacterium | reverse complement strand
GCCGATGAATACCACGAATCTGCCAATATATACTGGAATTGTACCCGGTTTTGCATATGGCGGCGTATCATCTCCCGCATCATCTCGTTCTTCGTCTGCGGGCTTTTCCGCCGCTTCTTCCCGCTCAAATGCTCTCACCGCCTTCTTTACTTTTTTCCACAGCGTCTTTTCATCAAATTGCTCCCATGACAAAAAGCGAGTGATTTTGTCATGGCTCACTTCTCCTTCCGGCAAATTTGATAATCCTGTCGCTGTTGTCCGGCCTCTGCTATACAATAAGTAATCCCTGTATATGTCTAATAGATCCCTTCCCATACTCCCATTTTAGCTTTTTCCCTCAATTTGCGTAAGGTGAGTGGTAATACACGCTACATGAGCATGCAAGTGTTTTTGATATTTTTTATTAACGTGGGGATTATGTCTCATACCGTTCCGGTTTGCACGCTTTGCGCCGGGAGCTTTATTTTCCTGTTTTTTCAAGCAGCTCCGTCAGCAGTGGAATAAGCTGTTTTTTCCGGGAAACCACGCCTTTAAGAATAAAGATATCCGTGTCCCGGCGGGGAAAATTAAGATGTTCGATCAGGGCCTTGTCTCCGCTAATAAAAAACAGGGAATCCAGGGTTGTAACGTCGGTAACTAAAAGGGAAGAAAAATAAAGTTTCCCCGCCCGCAGGGTTTCCAGGGCCGCAAGCACTTCGTCCTTTCGGGCCACCAATGCTTCGGGATCGTTGGTTTCTATTTGGCTTACGGAAAAAGAAATGTCTTTTTCCGAATATTCTTTCATATCCAGGGCCACAAATTCCGTCGCGGGCCGGTTGTGTATGCGGTTTGCCGCGTCCTGCAGTTCCAAACCCAGGCTTGCTATATCAAGCCCCGTGGCCTCCGACAAATATTCCGCCATTTCTTTGTCCGTACCGGTGGTGGTGGCGGATTTAAGGGAAAGGGTGTCGGCCAAAATTCCGCAGAGCAGTATGGAAGCTATTTCCTTTTTCATGGGAAGCCGCTGCTCGCGGTAAAGCCCCGCAATGATGGTACACGTGGCCCCCACGGGCTTATTGATAAACGTAATGGGGTACCGGGTGGAAAGGTTTCCAAGCCGGTGATGATCGATCACCTCCAGGATGTGATAATTCTCTATCCCCTCAATAGCCTGGCTCATCTCGTTATGATCCACCATAATTATCCCAATATTCGGCTCGTTGATAAGATCCCCCTCAAATAGAACTCCCGCAACCCGGCCTTCGCTGTCGCCGATGGGCAGACACCGGGAGGGGGCCTGGGAAAGATTATGACGAAGGCCGCGGACCGGATCGGAAAGACGGGCCAAGGGAACCGTATCATCCCCCATGGATCCCACCGGCACGGAATATATAATCAGCATGGCGGTCGAAGAGGTATCGTAGGGGCTGGACATAACCGAAACATGGTTTTGCTTTGCCAGCGCGGAAAGTTCCGGATCCAGGGTATGGCCATTGGAAAGTATTAAGGCCCGGACCTTCTTTTCGATACAGTACCTTTGAAGATCAAGGCGGTCGCCCATAATTACCAGGGCGTTTTCAAAATCCTGCGAAAGGTGTTCAACAAAATAGCTGTTATACGAAGCGGCAATCACGATAGACGAGCGGCCGACCTCTGTAGAATTGTACAGGGTTATGGGCTGGGCCCTTAGGACTTCGGTTACCAAATCAATGGAAATAGGAAAAACTGCTTTTCTATGGGGATTTATATGGGAAATAATGTACCTGGAAAAACCCCGGTAGTGGAGCATGCTTTTGTAATATCCCAGGGAATCGACAATGGGCAGGACCCGCAGATTCTCCCTTTCCATCTGCTCCAGGGCGTTCCAAAGGGGGGTCGTATCGTGGACCACGGGGGTGTCCGTCATATAATGGACCGCCTTGGGGATAAGATCGGGGATGTATTCCGGCTCCGGCGCCTTAAACCGCTCAAATACATATTCGGTCTGGGGGTTCATGTTTCCCGCCCGGGCGGCGCGGCAGTTTATCCCCAAGGCCTGCTTAAAAGCTGCGTAGGCCGCGGCGGACACCACCGAATCGGTATCGGGATTCCGGTGGCCTATGATATATACGGTCTGTTCCATTCCGCCATTATACCCCACAGATTTTAGTTTGTCAGGCAAGGAACCGCCCGCCGCGGATAAATTCACCGGTTCGACGCCTGACAAACGCAAATTTTTGGTGTATGCTATACTTGATAGTATATGGGAAAGATAGCGGCTAAAACAGTAAAACCTCCGGGGAAAAAACCGGCGGCGCGGGGTCCCGGGCCGGAAACGGCAAAGAACCCCGCGTCAAAAAAGACCGGCCCAAAGAAAGCCGGAACAAAGACCCCGGCGGAAAACTTCCGGCACACGGTCTTGACCAAGGAGCTTTTGACTCTTATCCCCCAGCTTAATGAAGAAGGACTTGCCTTTCTTCTCGAACAGGCCCAGATCCATCTGTACAATATGCAGGTTGATGAGCATAACCGGGCCATCCTGCAAAATCAGGATCAGCGATCTTCTGCCGGGGCTAAAGGTTCCACGAAGGCCCGGCAGGGTTCAAAAACCCCCGCTTCCGATCTTCAAATCGTTGCCGAAAAGAGCAGCTACTATATCGTGTACCGGGGCAAGTGGATAATGTTTACCAAGGACGAAATGGCCCGGCTTGCAAAAATTGTCTCGGCCCCTGTAAGCAAATACGACAGAAACGAAGCGCTGTTCCGGTGGATCGAACGGGAACGGCGGGATATATTCGGCGCAATTCCCATCCGGGGAAAAACCGATCCGCTTATAGACCAGTTTGCCCTGGAGTTTGTAAAGTATTTTAAGCTCTGAGCCTGTTCCGAAACTAATTGACGGCGCGAAGCTCCGGTTCGATGGAACAGGACCCTAGACCGGCAGGACCCTTAGCTCCACCCCAAGTTTTTTCGCCGCGCGTTCGGCGGTCTTCATGCCCGCCACCACCACTGCCAGACCGGGGAAAGAGCCGGGTTGGCCGGCGCCAAGGCCCGTATACGGCTGTTGTTCCGCCGCTTCCGCCAATCGGCGGGCCGCGGCGTTGGCGTCCCCGGGGCCCAGGGCAATCATTGACTTAAGCCGGAACATACGGTGGGCGTTGCCGATTCCGTAAAGGCGCCGCAGGAACTCGGCAAAGCCTTTTTCCGCCGGGGTCCGGGGGGCGGTTTCCCGGGCATAGGCGCCGATAATAGCCTTTTCCAGGCGGTCTTGATCAATGCCCCTGATGCTCCGGTCTTTTAAAATTTGGGAAAAGGCCCCCAGGGAACGGAGAGGATCCGGATCGCGATAGGTGGACAGGGAAAAAACTCCCTCAAGATTATCCGGATGGGAAAAGGCGCCGTATGCCCCCCCCTTCATTCTAATGGACTCCCACAGGGGCCCGGTGGAAAGTTCATGGGAAAACACCAATTCCGCGGCCTGTTCCAGGGAACCGTAGGGGGCCGAAGGAAGGGACATGGCGGCAAAACCAATCTGCAAAGACGGAGATGCGTATACCTCTGCCGTAACGGGACGGCCCTGTCTAGGGGGCGAAGATGGATCCGGGGAAAACAGGGAAAAAAAGGATTCTTTCCGGCGGCATTGGGGGTTTGGCGGCCCGGGCGGACCAAAGGAGCCGAAGGATTCCAAGGCCCCCATGGCGCCCGGCGCCGCCCCGGCAGAGCAGGTAAGGTTAAGAAACAAGCCCGCCTTAAGAAGGGCGTTCCGGATATATATCATGCGATCCCGCAGTTCTTCCATATCCATGGCCGCCAGGCGGTGGGAAAAGGGGATCTGATTAATGCCGTTCCACAGTTCGTCCACCGCCCGGGAACGGGAAATGTATTTTCCCGAACAGCCGGACGCGTAATTGTGCCCCGACGGGGCTATGCTGGAATCTCCGTCGTTTTTCATTTCCATGGCCAGATCCCGCAGCCGGCGGAGATCGGAAAAATCCGCCTCCACTATAAGCCGCCGGGCCAAATCCAGGGCCGGAACAAATTTTTCGTCCAGGGCCTTGATCCGGTAAATAAGCCAGTCCCGGGCCGTCAGGGCGGCGGGAACCGCCGGTTCCTGCTCCAAACCGCTGTTTAGCTCCGGAAACGCCGGGGGCGGCACAGGAGGCGGCGCCGGGGACCCGGTTTCCAAAAGAGCGTAGAAGCCTCCGGCGGTCCGGGCTATCAGACTTGATACTTCCCCGTAATCCATTCCGGGAAGCCCCACGGAAACCACCGCCCGGGCAAAGAAGGGCAGCCAGGGATAGTCCGCGGGATCTAAAACATCCACGGGGAAGGCAAGGTCCGCGTAACTGATGCCATTGGTAAAAAGCGGGTGCACCATGCAGGGAACAGCGCCGGAACTTCCGCCGGTACTTCCCGTATCCAGCTGCCGCAGTTCCGCGGGGACCCTTTCAATTTCCGCTTTTAAGTCTTCCCGGGAAAGGTGGGGGATACTTTTTAACGCGTCGTCCGGGGCGGTCTGGATCTGTTCCAGTTTTGCGGCCTTTTCTGCCAGCAGTTTTTTCTCTTCATCGCTTAGGGCCTTTTCTTTTTCCCTAAGACGGCGGAAAAGGTTCTCTTCTTTTTTGGGCAGATAATCCGCTTCTCCTTTAATAACAATACCGGCCCGGTGAGGATTGTGGATCAGGTATTTTTCGATAAGGGATTCAAAGAACCGGCTGTCGCCGGAAAGGCGGCGCTTAAGGGCCGTAAAATCAGGCATAAACAGCATGGACTCCCAGGGCCGGGCGCCGTGCAGCCAGCCCCGGAGGGCCCGGCGCATCCAAACCAGTGAATACGGACCATGGGAACGTTTTATTTCCCGGTGGGAGAACTCTATGGAAAGCATGGCCGCCTCTATTTCTTTCTTTGGAAGACCCTCTTTTACCAGGCGGTTTAACTCATTCAAAACCAGCGTTTCAAACCGAAGGAACGCTTCGTCGGCCTTTCCATCTTCCACCTGTAGGCCCCGCAAGCCGGTGCAAAAAACCGTTTCCCGCAGTTCGTTTTCAATGCCCGTAACAGGAGAAAGATCCTCCCCCAGGCCGGATTCAAGCAGGACCTTAATAAGGGGGGAACCGTCGTGGCCCAAAAGTATTTCCGCCAGGCAGGCCAGGGCGCCGGTTTCCGCCGTGTCGATGTTATCCGAACAAAGCCAGGAAAGAATGGCCTCGGGTTTTTGGCCCTCTTTACCGTCATGGCCGGGACAGGAAACCTGCAGGGTCCTGGGGGCGTCCCACCGGGGTGTTTTACGCACCATGGGGGCTGCCGTCCCTCCCTCAAGGCCCGCAAGGCAGTTTTTGTCAAGGAATTCCATCTGTTTTTCTGTGGGAATATTGCCCGCCAAAAAGATCCTGCAATTAGCCGGAGCATACCGGGAGCGGTGAAATTCCTTAAGTCCTTCCCAGCTAAGGTCCGGTATACAGTCCGGATCTCCCCCGGAATCAAAGGCATAGGGGGCGCCGGTCATTACCCCCCTTACGGACCACAGCTCCGCGTACGCGTCCATGGAGGAATAGGCCCCCTTCATTTCGTTGTACACCACCCCGGTATATTCAAAGCCCTTCTTGCCGGGAACAAGCCGCCACCCTTCCTGCATAAACGTCCACTCCGAAAGGAGGGGGCGGAACACCGCATCCGCGTAGACCGACATAAGGTTAAAATAATCTTTTTCGTTTACCGAACTGGCGGGGTATACAGTTTTATCGGGAAAGGTCCACGCGTTCAGAAAAGTTTGAAGGCTTCCCTGGGCAAGCGTCAAAAATGCATCCTTAAGCGGGTAATGCTGCGAACCGCAGAGTACCGAATGTTCCAGAATATGGGCCGCCCCGGTAGAATCTTCCGGGGCGGTGGCAAAGGCAAAGGCAAACAGGTTTTCCGGATCGTCGTTTAAAACATGAAAAAGCTCCGCCCCGCTTTTATGCCTGGCCCAGATTCCCCGGGCTTTCATCTCTTCCAGATCTACCAGATCAAGAATTTCAAACCCCTGTATCACAGCGCCCTTGTTCACCATGGTGTTCTTCCTTTACGCAGTCAGTTCGTCTATATAAGCAAATCGTCATCGCCGGCCATAAGGATACGGCCCTCTTCCCGGCCCTGCCTAAACCAGGCTAAAAACGCCTCCGCCGCCATTTCCACGTCTTTTCGGGGAACGGGGCCGATAATTTCTTCTTCTTCCAGAACTTCATTCCGCCGGCCCTGGGACAGGTTGCTTAGGATCTTTTCTCTAAAGGCGGCGGTTTCCCTGCTTCCCGCCATGGTTTTAAGCAGGAGTATGATTTCCCGGTTATCCATGGATGCAAGTTTTTTTTGCAGGGGCAGATCCGCCGCTTCAAGCATGTCCGCCAGGGTATAGATCCTGTCCTTAAGCAGTTTTCCCAGTTCCGGGTCCTCTATTTCCAATTCCCTAAGGATCTGATCCCCAAATCCCGATTCCGAAGATTTAAGGATCGCCGCCAGGGCCTGCATGCCGTCAAAGTCCGGTTCTTCTTTTTTTGCTATATGCCGGGCCTTTTCCCGAAGGGCCCCCGACACCTGTTCCAGGATCTCCGGAGAAACCGCCCGCTGCCTGGCTATGTGCGTAAGAATTTCCAGCTTTTTTTTACCCGTAAAATTGCTTAAAGCCCGGGCGGATAATTTAGGGGGCAGCCGGGAAAAAACCAGGGCCGCCGCCGAGGGGGATTCTTCTTTAAAAAGCAGGGCTATCTGTTCGGGGGAAAAATCTTCTAAAAAACCAAAGGGCCTGGGCCTGGCTTCCGGCGCCGCCTTGCCCAGAATATGTTCCCCCTTGTCAGGGCCAAAGGCCGCATACAGGATCCGCCTGGCGGCCTCTACGCCGCCGCCGGAAACGCCGGTGTAGTCCCCGGCGCCGCCCTCGGCGCCGCCGCTTCGGTTGTAGGGGACGGAAAAAAGGGAGCTAAATTCTTCCAGTACCCCCCGGCGCTCGTCCGCCCCTATTTCTGCCAGGGAGGCGATTTCTTTTGAAATAGCCTCCACCTGATCCGGCGGCAGCCGGGACATAATTTCCCCCGCCCGGTCGATCCCGATGATGGTAAGAAATTTGGCAACCCGGCGGATCTTTGGCTCCGGTTCCCCGGAGGTTTTAAGAAGCCCCGGAAGGTCTTTTATATGTTCCTCTCCCATGGGCTTATCATAGGATCTTATTCAGATTTTTCCAATGGGGGAATTTCCGGTAAGGTACATTAGCCCGGCGCCCCGGCGGCCGGTAAAAGGGAAAGTTCCGTTTCCCGGTCAAAGAACTGGGCTTTTTCCATATCCGCCCTAAAATTAACCGTGTCCCCAACCTTAAAGTTCCGGCTGGGCCCGGTCCGGGCAACCAGGGGCTGGGTCCCCGCGGAAAGCCACAGGTGTATATCCGCCCCCAGGGGCTCCACCACGGTAATTTTTGCCGGGATGCTGTTGTCTTCGGGGTTGTCGATATAAGTAAGGTCTTCGGGTCTAATGCCAAAATACACCGTTTTATTCAGATAGTTTTTAAGGATCGTTTCTTGGCCGGCCAAGGGCCGCAGTTCATAGTTTTCGGCGGCAAGAACAATGCCGTTTTTATCCGCCACCTTAAGGGTAAGAAAATTCATGGGCGGCGACCCAATAAACCCCGCAACAAATTTGTTGGCCGGATAGTTGTATAGATGCAGGGGGCTTCCTATCTGCTGGACCTTGCCATCTTTCATAACTACAATTTTATCCGCCATGGTCATGGCCTCTACCTGATCGTGGGTAACATAGATCATGGTGGCGTTAAGCCGCAGGTGAAGGTCCGACAGTTCTGCCCGCATTTGAACCCGCAGCTTGGCATCCAGGTTTGAAAGGGGTTCGTCAAACAGGAATACCTTGGGGTTCCGTACAATGGCCCGCCCTACCGCTACCCGCTGGCGCTGCCCTCCCGAAAGGGCCCTGGGCTTGCGGTCCAGGAATTTCTCAATATCCAAAATCTTTGCCGCCTCGTGAACCCGCCTGTCAATGTCGGCCTTGGGGACTTTTTTGATTTTAAGCCCAAAGGCCATGTTTTCGTACACCGACATGTGGGGATACAGGGCATAATTTTGAAAAACCATGGCAATATTCCGGTCCTTAGGAGGCACATCGTTCATCTTTTCATCATCGATGTAGAGGTTTCCTTCGGTAATATCCTCCAGCCCCGCTATCATCCGCAGGGTGGTGGATTTACCACAGCCCGAAGGGCCGACAAAAACTACAAATTCCTTGTCCTCGACTACGATATTAACGTCATCTACCGCCTTAATACCGCCCTCGTATATTTTTGAAATACTTCTTAGTTCAACTTTTGCCATAGTCCGCTCCGCTTATTTCTTAAGGTAAGGAAAGCTCTAAAAAGTTCGGTTTTTAAAGGTTCCCGTAAGTTTATTCCCAGGCCAACTCAAATTTATGGTTTTCTATTTAAGTCTAAAAGGACCCGGCAAATTTGTCAAGGAAAGAAAAAATATATGTCATAGATTCGGATTTGTCCGGCCCGGGCGCAAAACCGGCGGCGGCGCCGACGACGGCGGCGGCGGCGGCGGCGGCAACTGACGACACTTTACATGCAAAGACTTTACACCATGAAAAAATTCCTATACGATCGTTCCACAGGTTTCGGGAACTTTTTTAAAAACGGAACCATTCCAGAAGGGAGGATTCATGAAACTTCGATATCGCCTTATCATCATTGTTCTTTCAATTGTTGTAGCCTCGGGACTTGCCTTATCCGTTATTTTGGTCGGCTTGGCTTCCTCAATGCAGATGGATACGGCCCTGGAAAGCCAAGAACGGCTTGCCGCGGAACAGGCCCGGGTTATCCAGATGCGATACGAGAGCTACCTGCGGATTGCCCAGACCCTGGCGGACGCCATGGCGGACTATGACGAAGCCAATTTGGGCGGACAGCGCAACCGTTTTGATCAGTTTATACGATCCATTGTTCTTTCCAACGAGCGGGTTGCCGGCATCTTCGCTGTTTTTAAGCCCGATACTATAGACCCCGGGCTGGACGCCGAATTTGCCGGAACCCCCGGCAGCACCGAAGCGGGCCAATGGGCCCCCTGGTATTTCTCTCATGACGGGATCATAGAACACCTGACCTATAATAACATACCGGCCATGATGGAGCTTATCAGCGGCCCCAAGGCCCGGCAGGAAACCATAGACGAACCGATCCCCCGGCAGGTGCAGGGCAAGGATACCTATGTCGTCACGGTGAGCGTGCCGGTTGTTTACCGTGAATCGGGGGAGGTAGTGGGCCGGGTGGGGGTGGAGGTGAACACTGCCTATACCCAGCCCGTGGTGGACAGCACCATAGAGGCCCACCCCGACATTACCGCCATGACCGTTTATTCCGATACCGGCAGCATTATTGCCAGTTACGCCCTTGAACAGATCGGGCAGACCCTTACGGACGCGCAGGGTTCCCTGTTCAATGAGGACGCCGCCGCGGCCCAGGACGCGGTAAAAACAGGAGAAAAATTCCGGCTGGCGGAATATTCGGACATCCTAAAAACCGAGCTGGAAATGATCATCTACCCCTTTACCATCGGCGAAACCGGCGTAAGCTGGGCCTTGATGCTGGGAACAACAAAAGCCGTGATTATGGAAACGGTAAACCAAATGTTCCTTTACACCATCGCTGTCGGGGCGGGGGCGGTTATTATCATGGCGGTGATTGTTTTTTTTGTTTCCGGCAGCATTACCAAACCCATTATTAACGTGTCCATGACCCTTAAGGACATATCCGAAGGCGAAGGGGACCTGACAAAAACTGTCGCCATTCACTCAAAGGACGAAATCGGCGATCTGGCCCGGTATTTTAACGCAACCCTGGAAAAGATTAAAAACCTTGTGGTTACCATTAAAAACCGGTCCGTGTCCCTTTTTGACATTGGAAACGAACTGGCCGGCAATATGACCGAGACCGCCGCGGCGATTAACGAGATCACCGCCAACATTCAAAGCATCAAGGGCCGGGTGATCAACCAGAGCGCCTCGGTTACCGAAACCAACGCCACCATGGAGCAGATCACCGTCAACATCGATAAGCTTTCCGTTCATGTGGAACGGCAGAGCGAAAGTGTCGCCCAATCTTCTTCGGCCATTGAAGAAATGCTGGCCAATATCCAATCCGTTACCTCCACCCTGGTTAAAAACGGCGAAAACGTAAAGGACCTTATCGAAGCCTCCGAAGTAGGACGCGCGGGGCTTCAGGAAGTGGCCGCGGACATCCAGGAAATAGCCCGGGAGTCCGCGGGGCTTTTGGAAATCAACGCGGTGATGGAAAACATCGCCAGCCAGACAAACCTTCTTTCCATGAACGCCGCCATCGAGGCGGCCCACGCCGGAGAGGCGGGCAAGGGATTCGCCGTGGTGGCCGACGAGATCCGCAAATTGGCGGAAAGTTCCGGGGAGCAATCCAAAACCATTTCCACGGTTCTAAAAAAGATAAAAGATTCCATCGACAAAATAACCGCCTCCACCGACAGCGTGCTGAACAAGTTCGAGGCCATAGACGGCGGGGTTAGGACCGTATCGGACCAGGAAGAAAACATTCGCAACGCCATGGAGGAACAGAGCGCGGGGAGTAAGCAGATTCTGGAAGCCATGGGGAACCTAAGCGAAGCCACCCAGCGGGTCAAGGGAAGTTCCGAAGAAATGCTTGAGGGAAGCAAACAGGTTATCCAGGAAAGCAAGAATCTGGAACTGACAACCCAGGAGATCGCCAACGGGATGAACGAAATGGCCACCGGCGCGGATCAGATAAACGTGGCGGTAACCAGGGTCAACGCCATCAGCGGGGAAAACAAGGGAAACATCGACGTGCTGGTTCGGGAAGTGGCAAAGTTCAAGGTGGAATGAGGGCCCCGCGCGGCCGGGACAGGCGGCCGCCCTTCGATGCCCGGGAAGTAACAAACTTCCTGGGCATCCCGGGCAGAGCGCTAAACTTGATCCCCCATGGGCCTCCAGGGGGGTTAAAATTACAAAATTTTATATTCTCCCCCGGAAATTCTGGGTTAAAGGCCTAAAAAATTCATTAAAAAAAGCCATTTCTTCATATTTTCGCAGAATAGTTATGGAAACTGTACTATAATTAGCGTAATTGCAGGAGGTGGTTATGAAAATAGGCAAAAAACTCGTCATTATGATTCTTGCCCTTATCATTTTGGGGATTGGCGCGCTTTTGGGAACCGTGGTCAATATTTCCCAAACCCAAATTACCACGCTCGTGAACAGTGAATTAGAAAAATTGGGGGGGAACCAGGCCGCCGTCATCAAGGCGTGGATGGATAAGAATTTCAGCATGGTCAGGGCCCTGGCCGTATCGATGGAGGCCTATGAGCAGATAGAACCGTCCCAGCGCCGGTTTTTCTACAATTTGCTGCTTAAAGCGCAGGCCGAGAACAATCCGGATATCGCCGCCATTTGGGCCTGCTGGGAGCCAAACGCCCTGGACGGTCTGGACGCCCAATACGCCTATACCGAAGGGACCGACGCGACCGGCCGGTTTACCCCCTATTGGGCCCGGACCAATACGGGGGTTTCCCTGGAGGGGCTGGAGGATTATGAGGACGTCAACACGGGGGGGTATTACCTTATTCCCCGGAGAACCGGGAAAGAAACCATTGTGGAACCCTATTTTTATACTATCGACGGAGTCAATACCCTGATTACGAGCCTGGTGGTCCCGATAAAAAAGAACGGCGTGTTTCTTGGGGCCGTGGGCATCGATATTACCCTGTCCCGGATTCAAACCGGCCTGGACGGCATCCGCCCCTACGAAGGCACGGTGGCCGCGGTTTTCAGCAACGGCGGGACTGTGGTGGCCCATTTTGACCCTTCCCGGGCCGGAAAACCCATGACCGAAACCGAAGGGGACCTGGTGGGCGACCGGATGCCGGATTTTGTAAACGCCATAAAAGCCGGCGACCCATACACATTCACCGCCCTTGCCAATGCCGGCGGCGAAAAGACCAAACTTGCCATTGTCCTTTCCCCCATTTCCATAGGGGACACCGGCACCCCCTGGGCTTTGGCGCTGGGGGTACCCTACGCGATTATCAACGCGCCGGTTCTTAGAATGTTGAGGGTAAGTATTATTATCAGCGTGATAATGCTCGTCGTCATAGCGATTGCGGCCCTTATCATCGCCCGCTCCATCAGCAACCCCCTCAAACAGGTAATAAAAACTTTTGCCGCCGTTGGCGAAGGGGATTTGACTCAACAGTTGGATATACGCCGCAAAGACGAGATCGGAGATATGGCCGTATCCTTTAACGGAACCCTGGACAAAATCAAAAACCTCGTGATAACCATCAAGAATCAGGCCGTTACGCTCTTTGATATCGGGAACGAGCTGGCCAGCAATATGACCGAAACCGCCGCGGCGATCAACGAAATTGCCGCCAATATCCAGAGCATCAAGAGCCGGGTGATCAACCAGTCCGCATCGGTTACCGAAACCAACGCCACCATGGAACAGATCACCGTGAACATCGATAAACTTAAAGGTCATGTGGACAGTCAAAGCGCCAGCGTATCCCAGTCTTCATCGGCCATTGAAGAGATGATCGCCAATGTCCAGTCTGTTACCCAAACCCTGGTAAAGAACTCCGGCAACGTAAAAGAATTGATAGAAGCTTCCGAAATAGGCCATTCCGGCCTGCAGGAAGTGGCCGCGGACATTCAAGAAATAGCCAGGGAATCCGAGGGGCTTTTGGAGATCAACGCGGTGATGGAAAACATCGCCAGCCAGACAAACCTTCTGTCCATGAACGCCGCCATCGAAGCGGCCCATGCCGGGGAAGCGGGCAAGGGATTCGCCGTGGTGGCCGACGAAATACGAAAGCTGGCGGAAAATTCCGGAGAACAGTCCAAGACCATTTCCACGGTTCTAAAAAAGATCAAGGATTCCATCGACAAAATAACCGCCTCCACCGACAGCGTACTGAACAAGTTCGAGGCCATAGACGGCGGGGTTAGGACCGTATCGGATCAGGAAGAGAACATCCGCAACGCCATGGAAGAACAAGGAGAGGGGAGCAAGCAAATTCTGGACGCCGTGGGACAATTGAATGATCTAACCCAAAATGTCAAAAGCGGTTCCGAAGAAATGCTTGAGGGAAGCAAACAGGTTATCCGGGAAAGCAAGAACCTGGAACTGGCAACCCAGGAAATCGCCAACGGAATGAACGAAATGGCCACCGGCGCGGATCAGATAAACGTGGCGGTAAACCGGGTAAATGCCATCAGCGGGAAAAACAAGGAAAGCATCGACGTGCTGGTCCGGGAAGTGGCAAAGTTTAAAGTGGACCGGGGAGGCGCCTAGGATCCTATAATCCGTTCATGATATTCCCTGCCAATCCGTTCAAGACTCTGCAAAAGGCTTTCCTTGGCCAGGGCCTTCTTGTTTAGATCGACGGTAAATTGGTTCATGGAAAAATGCCGGAAAAGCCATACGCTTTCTTTGAAGTCCCCGTCCGCGGCGCAGAGGTCCCTAAGTTTTTCTGTATAGGCTTCAAAAATACCCCTTCCCTTCATTTCCGAATACCCGGTAATCCAAACCTTCGGGGCCCCCGCCGGGGTTTTTGACGGAATGGCTTTTCTTCCCCCCGGATTGGCCAGGGCCTTCCAAAATTCATACAGCAGTTCCGCCATGGTCCTTTGGGACGACCATACTGCCCCGGCAACCCCCCCGCCCCCCAAACGGCACAGTTCTTTTAGGTCCGCAGTCCGGGGAGTGTGGACCGGGGTCTTGTTCAAGATAAGCACCTGCTTTCTAAAGTCCGTATCCAGCTCGGGATGCCGCCGAAAAAATGTTTCCGCAATTTTTCCCGAAGGCCCTATCAAATACCGCCCCTGTTCCTGTTCCCGCCTGCCGGGATTATCTCCTACCAGGATTATGTGTATGTTATCGAGGGCGGTAATATCTTCCAACGCGCCGTTATACACCACGGGGGTTTTTACGGTATACGAAGGACCTTCGCGCTCGTCCACCAAACGCTGGATGCACTCGGCCAGACCGGGAAGCCGGGCGGCCAGCGCCGTAATAAAACATTTATACCGGGTTATGACGGGAACAAGGGCCGCCCAGCTTTTTTTATCCACCTTACTTCGCACAAAGGATACCCCTTATATACACAGAAGTCAAGAAACCGTAGATCTTATCAAAGGAACCGCCAATTTCTTACCTGGCAAACCAAAATCTATTGTGTATAGTTTTAAAATAAACCCTGTGGTGTATAGATTAAAAATATCTTTTTGTATATACTATTTTAAGTTGCAGGTAATTCCATTTAAGAATATAAAGTTTACTCATGGTAAGGAGGCTGTTTACCAACATGGCCAGAAGGGGAAAAATTATCATTGACCGGGAACTATGCAAGGGATGTTATCTGTGCATTAGGGCCTGTCCAATAAAGGTGCTGGAAAAAGACGCGGAGGTAAATTCCCAGGGGCTCTATCCTTCGGTCCCGGCACATCCGGAAAAGTGTATCGCCTGCGGAAACTGTTACCAGGTTTGCCCGGATGTGTGCATAGAGATCTACGAACTTGAAGGGGCGGAGCTCTGATGCCCCGTAACGTATACAATGCGCCGCCGGCGCCGATACAGAGGCTGCGATGAACAATGAAAAAGTACTAATGAAAGGCAACGAAGCCATCAGCGAAGCTGCGATCCGGGCAGGGTGCGGCGCTTATTTTGGCTATCCTATTACACCTCAAAACGAAATTACCAGCTACATGGCAAAACACATGCTGGATAAAAACCGGATATTTATTCAGGCCGAAAGCGAAACCGCCGCCATCAACATGGTCTACGGCGCATCCTGTGCGGGAAGCCGGGCCATGACAAGCTCTTCCAGCCCGGGAATCAGCCTAAAGCAGGAAGGAATATCTTATGCCGCGGGGGCGGATATACCCCTGGTATTAGTTAACGTGGTCCGGGGCGGGCCGGGGCTTGGTTCCATCGCCCCTTCCCAGGCGGATTATTTCCAGTCCACCCGGGGCGGGGGGCACGGCGATTATTACTGTATTGTCCTGGGGCCCAAAAGCGTCCAGGAATGCGCCGATTTTACCTACAGGGCCTTTGATTTAGCCGACGAATACCGCATGCCGGTGATCGTTCTGGCCGACGGCATGCTGGGCCAGATGATGGAAGGGGTGGTTTTGCCCAAAGAAAAATCCCCCGCCGAACTTCCCCGGCGGAATTGGATCGTCGGCAATTTGCGGAACCGGGATCCCCGGCATATTACCTCGATCCATCTGGTTCCCGAAGAACTTGAACAGGTTACCCTGGTCCGGTATAAGCGCTATGAGGAAATTAAGGCCAAAGAAACCTGTTACGAATATGCGGAACCCTTTAATGCCGGAAAAATTTTTTACGGCGCCGGAGACGCCTTTGCGGATGCGGAAATTACTCTGGTGGCCTACGGAACCAGCGCGAGGGTGTGCATGGGCGCCAAAGATCTGGCGGAAAAGGCAGGGATCCGGGCGGCTATTTTTAGACCCATTACCCTGTGGCCCTTTCCCTACAGGGCCCTGGGAAAAATCGCCGCCGCGGGAAAACCCCTGCTTACGGTGGAAATGAGCCTGGGACAATTATTGGAAGATGTAAAACTTTCAACCCTGGAAGTTCCGGAGTCTTCTTCCCGGGGAAAAGTACATTTACTGGGTCATTCGGGGGGGGTTATTCCCACGGAAGAAGAAGTTTTTAAAGAAATAAAAAGGATCCTGGAAAAATGAAAAAACTTTACGGATACCCGGAAAGCCTGTGCCGGGTGCAAACAAAATACTGCGGCGGCTGCGGCCACGGGATTATACACAGAATAATTGCCCAGCTTATCGACGGCATGGGGCTGCGGGACAGGGCGATAATAACGAATCCGGTGGGATGCGCCATTTGGGCAGACCTTTATTTTAACTTTGACTCGGTCCAGCCCCCCCACGGCAGGACTCCGGCAGCCGCCACCGGGGTTAAACGGGTGTTGCCGGATCACCTGGTAATCTGTTACCAGGGGGACGGGGATCTTGCCGCCATAGGCGCCGCGGAGATGCTCCATGCCGCAAACCGGGGCGAGCGGTTTACCACTATTTTTGTAAACAACGCTATTTACGGCATGACCGGCGGACAGATGGCCCCCACAACCCTGTTGGGCCAGAAAGCCTCCACCGCCCCCTACGGCAGGGATCCCGGACAGGCAGGCATGGGTTATCCTATCCGGGTCTGCGAGCTGCTGGCCTGCCTGGACGGAACCCAGTATATAGCCCGGGGGGCGGTGAACAACGCCGCCAATGTCCGCAAAACCCAGGGGTACATTAAAAAGGCCTTTGAAGCCCAAATGGCGGGGATTGGTTTTACCATGGTAGAGATCCTTTCCCCCTGTCCAACAAACTGGAGCATGGATCCCGAACAGTCCGTGGAGTGGCTGGAAGATAATATGATCCCCGCGTTTCCCCTGGGAGAGATAAAAAACAACCTTGGAACCGGTGCGATACGGACCGCCGCGGCGATTCCCGGCGGCAAAACAAGCGGATCGGACGCCGCATGAAAACAAGCATCACCCTTTTCCAAAGGACCAAGCTATGACAGAAAAATCTTTCTTTGCCGGTTTCGGCGGCCAGGGGATCGTTTCCCTGGGGCAGATCTGGGTATACTGCGCCATGAAAGAAGGAAAAAACGTTACCTTCTTTCCTTTTTACGGCGCGGAAAAACGGGGCGGCGTCGCCCGGGCCAGTGTAATTGTCTCGGACAGCGAAATTGCCAGCCCCCTGGTAAGCACCCCCGATTCGGCCCTGGTAATGAACAGCGACTCCCTTCCCATTTGCGAAGGAATTCTTAAAGAAAAGGGCCTTATGCTTATAAATACAAGCCTGGTTAAAGAAAAACCCCGCCGAAACAATATCCGGGCGGTAGAACTTGAAGCATCCGGTTTGGCCGAAAAAATAGGCAGCCTGCGTTTTGCCAACATGGTAGCCCTGGGGGCAATGGCAAAATTAACCGGCGCCCTGGCTTTAACGGAAATTGAAGGGATCCTGCAGGATTTTTTTTCTCCGGACAAGCATAAATTCATTCCCAAAAATGTGGAAGCGATCAGGGCGGGCTTCGACGCGGTTTAAAAATAACTCCGGGCCCCCATAACCCTGGCTTTGTAGTAATTTTCGTTAAGGTTGGAAATAATCACCCCGGTTTTTGACCCCTGGGATGCGGCGTGAATAAAAAGTATTCCCCGGGATCCGTTTTCAAGCACAATTCCGGCATGGCTTGCGCCGGGCCGGATGGTGGTAAACACCAGTACGTCCCCCGGCTGCACCTGGGCCAGGGGTATTTTTTTTCCGCTGTTCCAAATGCCCACGCTGGAACGGGACACTTCCATTCCCGCCGCCTCCCGGTATACAAAATATACCAGCCCGGTACAGTCAAAGCCTTCGGGAGTAATCCCCGCATATTTATAGGGAACTCCCAGGTATTCCTGGGCCATTTCGGTAATGCGCCGGCGAAGCAGAACTTCTATGTCCAGCTCGGGAAGCTCTTTTTCCGCGGAAGTTGCCGCAATGGCCGCCGGATTGGCCGCCGGATTGGCCGCCGGATCGACCGCCGGATCGACCGCCGGATCGAACGGATCGGCCGGCGAATCAGGCGCCGGGCCGGCGGACCGACCAGCCGCCGGCACTTCGGCGGCGCTGCGGCCCCCTGCCCCGCCGGCGGAATCCGGGGGTCCTTCCTGGGCCCGCAGAGAATACGAAAAGAAAAAAACAAGGCTAAAAATCCATAATTTTTTCATATCCCGTTTATATATCGGTAGTTTATCACTTTTTTTCAGTCTTTGCTACGGGGAATATCATTCGCAAACAGATATTGGAAGAGGAGGCCCCCACCGCGAGGGGGGGGCAGACGCTATAGGGGGCTAAATTACGGTACGCAGCCAGCGGCCGGATTTAAGCCGCCAAATGCCAAGGATCATTTTAAACACATCTTCGCTGCACAGGCACAGGTATATAAGCCACACCGGGGCATGAACCATAAAAGCCATCGCCGCTCCCAGGGGCAGAGAATAGCCCCACATAATAAACACCTCAAAAAGGACACAGAAAACCGTATCACCCCCGGCGCGGCAGACCCCTACAATCAAGTTCATATTAAAGGCCCGGAAGGGGTAGGAACAGCAAAGGATAATAAACATTATCGAGACATATTCCAGCACCTGCCGGTTTACGTTAAAAATAAAGGGAAGCAGCAGCGAAAAGGGGTACAGGATCGCGGCTATTACCGCCGCAAGGAGCGTGGCAAATATAACGATCCGCTTTGCATAATCCCTGGCCACATCCTTGGCCCCCTCCCCGATTTTTTTCCCAATAAGCACCGCAACCCCATTTCCAAGGCCGATAAATACAACCCAGGTAAGCTGGGAAAAGGTGTTGGTTATGTTAAACGCCGCGATGGCGTCCGTACCGGTCCGGGCAAAAATAATATTCTGAACGGTTATACCCAGGGCCCAGATAAACTCGTTAAAGATCACGGGCCCCGAGATAATAAAAAACCGGCTTACAAAAGCCAGGGTAAAGCCCGTGTATTCCCGCAGGGTCCCCGCCATTTGGTACTTTCGCCGGTAACTCCCGGTAACCAGAATCAGCATTTCGACAATCCGGGCAATGACGGTAGCAATGGCCGCGCCCTTAACCCCCATGGCCGGAACAGGGCCGGCGCCAAAAATAAAAATCCAGTTAAGGCCCATATTAAGGGAAAGGGCAATCAAGGTAGAAACCATGGCAAGCCGGACCCGTTCAATTGAACGAAGGGTAATTATAAAGACAAAGCTTATCCCAAAGGGGACATACGCGGGGGCCAGGGTTTTAAGGTACATCGACCCGATCCTGATTACCTCCGGATCCTGGGAATAGAACCCGATAATCCGGTCCGGAATAGTAAGCACAAGAATGGTAAAGATTAAGGCTACGACCGAATTAAAAAAAAGGCAAAGCCCCGTATTTTTCCGTATCCCCTGGACATCCTTTCTTCCCCAGTACTGGGCGGTAAAAATGGAACCTCCGGAACAGATGCCAAAGAGGACCATGGTAAAAAGAAAAAACACCTGATTTCCCAAACCCACCGCAGCTATGGCGGCGGTTCCCAGCCTTCCTATCATTACCGTGTCAATTATGTTTACAAATGAATTAATCAGGTTCTGGAGCATAATAGGAACCGCCAAGGTAAGCAGGGACCGGTAAAATTGACGGTCGCTAAAAAGAGAAAATTTTTTTGCCGGCTCTATCATCCAAAAATTCCCCGAAGGTATGTTTTTAAATTCAGCTTAATGGGCATAAGGTAAAGGTTAAAATTGTTACGCCCGCAGAAATTAAACACCCGCTTTGCAAAATCGATATTCCAGGTAATATCGGCCCTAAAGGACCGGGGAAAAACCGCCCGGTTCCGGGATTCCCAATACGCCTGGCTTTGCATGCTAAGGACCGGGGCAACTCCCCAAAAAACCTGCTTGCCCTCCAGGTATTCGGCATAAATTTCCAGAAGCCGTAAATCAAAAAACGGCTGGCTCATAAACCCTACGGCGCCCGCTTTTTCTTTTTGTTCCAGGTAATCCAGCTCGTAGCGGATATTGGTCCGGTAGGGATCAAACGCAACGTAAATTTCAAGCTCCGGCATTTCTGTCCTAAGTTTTTTGATAAACACCACCGTGGCGGTTTCTTCCGGGCATTTCCGGGAAAGAACCGGGGGATACCGGAAAAAATCCTCCCCCGGCTTGTTTCCGCCGTCATTCGGCGGATCCCCCGCAATCACCAGGACCCGGCGGATATTCCATTTTCGAAAGTACCCCCGCAGGGGAAAGGGCGCATCC
This sequence comes from Spirochaetaceae bacterium, assembly GCA_031278215.1. Classification (GTDB taxonomy): domain Bacteria; phylum Spirochaetota; class Spirochaetia; order Treponematales; family Breznakiellaceae; genus JAISLT01. The sequence continues at coordinate 54,493 of JAITKV010000012.1, read as the reverse complement.
GGCGAAAAATCCCGGGCCCGCAGATGCGGCATAAGAACGGGAAGCGCCGCTTCCGCACCTGCGGCGTCCGTACCCGTATCCCGCGGAAAGGAAGCGCAGGCTTCCCAGGAGCGGATCGAAAACCGGGTTAAGTCGGGAAAATTGATGCAGTTTATGGCGTCGTAGGATCGGCAAAGCAAAAAGTCTTCCTTCAAAGAAAGAAAACTGCGGGGAACAATTTCCAAAGATACATCCATGTATATAAAGGTAAATCTTTCTGCCAATGAAATCAACAACCCTTACAAACGCTATTCCCTGACAATTAAATTGTCAGGGAATAGCTTGAACCTTATACTTTGTCTGGAAAAATCACGCCGTTTCTGTTTTAATTTCTAGTATGGATATTCAAAAACAATTGGATCGCATAGTCCGGGATCGGATCCTTATCCTCGACGGGGCTATGGGTTCTATTATCCTTACCCATAAATTAGGGGAAGCGGAATACCGGGGCCGGGAATTCGCTTCCCATCCGGTGAATCTGCAAGGATGTAACGATCTGCTTTGCATTACCCGGCCCGGGCTTATTTCTTCTATCCACGAAGGCTACCTTAAAGCCGGCGCGGACATTGTAACCAGCTGCAGTTTTAATGCTACTTCCGTTTCCCTGGCGGATTACGGTCTGGAGGGCATGGCCTATGAAATAAGCAGGGCCGCCGCCGCCCTTGCCCGGGAAGCGGCGGAAAAATTTTCCTCCCCCGAAAAGCCCCGGTTTGTCGCAGGAAGCATGGGGCCCACTTCCAAGAGCGGAAGCATCTCCCCGGACATGGACGATCCGGGCCGCCGGAGCATAAGCTGGGACGAACTGGAAGCCGCCTATTACGACAATGCCCGGGGGCTTTTGGACGGCGGCGCCCAGATCCTTCTGCTGGAAACAATTTTCGACACCCTTAACGCCAAGGCGGCGATTGCCGCGATCCTGCGGCTTCGGGAAGAGCGAAACAAAAACATCCCCTTGATGATCTCCGCCACTATTTCGGACGCCTCGGGACGGATCCTTTCGGGGCAAACTCTGGAAGCCTTTGCGGTTTCCGTATCCCATGCAAACCCCTGGTCCCTGGGACTTAACTGTTCCCTGGGGGCAGAAAAAATTCTTCCCTCCCTGGCGGTTCTTTCGTCCATTACCCCCTTTCTTGTAAGCTGCCATCCCAATGCGGGGCTTCCCAACAACCTGGGCGCCTATGACGAAGGTCCCGGCGAAACCGCCGCGTATATAAAAGAATTCCTGGACCGGAAACTGGTGAATATTCTGGGGGGCTGCTGCGGTACCACCCCGGAACATATCGCGGCCATTGCCGATCTGGCAAAGGATTACAAACCCCGGCAGATTCCGGCGCCGGAAAAACGAACGGTCCTGGCGGGGCTTGAACCGCTTCCGGTGGGGAAAGAATTTATCGACATCGGGGAACGGACCAACGTGGCGGGAAGCAAAAAATTTCTTCGCCTGGTCCAGAATAATTCCTGGGAAGAAGCCCTGGATATGACCCGGGAGATGATCGCCGGGGGGGCGCGGATCATCGACGTATGCATGGACGACGCCCTCCTTCCCGGCAAAGAGACCATGGTCCGCTTTCTTAACTTAATGCTGTCGGACCCCGAAATTGCCCGGGCGCCGGTGATGCCGGACAGTTCCCGGTGGGAAATCTTAGAAGCCGCCCTTAAATGCATACAGGGAAAGGGGCTGGTCAATTCTATCAGCCTTAAAGAGGGGGAAGAAGAATTTCTTTACCGGGCCCGCCTTATCCGCCGTTACGGAGCCGCGGCGGTGGTTATGCTCTTCGATGAGCAGGGCCAGGCTTTAAGCTACGAGCGGAAAATCGAAATTGCGGAACGGTCCTACAGGATCCTTACCGGCGCGGGCTTTCCTCCGGCGGACATTGTGTTTGATCCCAATGTGCTTACCATTGCCACAGGCATGGGCGAGCATGATCGTTATGCGTTAGATTTTATCCGGGCCTGCGCCTGGATCCGGGAACACTGCCCTGCGGTTCATATTTCCGGGGGCATTTCTAACCTTTCTTTTAGCTTCCGGGGCAACGAAGAAATCCGCCGGGCTTTGCACGCGGTTTTTCTTAAACATGCAATCGACGCGGGGCTTTCCATGGGGATCCTTAATCCTGCGGGAATTGTTTCTTATGACGAGGTCCGGATTGAACTGCGGAAGGCGGCGGAAGATGCCGTACTGTGCCGGGATACCGGACAGTCCTCCACAGACCGGCTCCTGGCCCTTGGCGCCGGAGAAAAACAGGAAGATTCCGGCGGCGGCGCCATTCCCCGGTGGCGGGCCCTTGCGGCAGAGGCCCGGATCGTCCACGGTCTTTTAAAGGGAATTGATAAATACATTCAGGATGATGTTCTTGAACTATACGCCCGGGGGCTGCAGCCCCTGGAAATTATCGAAGGCCCCCTTATGCAGGGTATCGAAGAAGTGGGGGAACGCTTTGGAGAAGGAAAGATGTTTCTTCCCCAGGTGATACGGAGCGCCCGGGTAATGAAGAAGGCGGTGGCGGCCCTGGAACCCTTTATGGCCGGAACCGGGGATGGGCAGGGGGCGGGGAAGATAGTACTTGCCACGGTTAAGGGAGACGTCCACGACATAGGAAAAAACATCGTATCGGTAATTTTGGGTTGTAACGGCTACAAGGTTATCGATCTGGGGGTAATGGTCCCTGCAGAAATAATACTTAAAACCGCCCAGGAGGCAAACGCCGACTGCGTTGGATTGTCCGGCCTGATTAGCCCTTCTTTGGACGAAATGGTCCGGGTGGCCGAGGCCATGGAAAAGGAGCGGTTCACCCTGCCCCTGCTTATCGGAGGCGCCGCCACCGGGGTGGCCCATACAAGCCTTCGTATCGCCCCGGCCTATTCGGGACCCGTGGTGTACGTCAGGGATGCGGGCCAGACCCCTCCGGTTATCCGGTCCCTGCTTTCACCAAAGACCAGGGCGGCTTTTCTGGAAAAGCTGGAAAAAGAATACGCCGAAGCCCGGCGGCTTCATAAACGCATCGGTGAAAATCGCCTGTTCCTTGGCCTGGAAGAGGCCCGGGCCCATAAATTCTCCCCCCCCTGGAAGGAACCGCCCCCGCCCCCCCATGCCCGGGGGATCATCAGCTATACCGGCTATCCCCTGGAACGGGTGATTCCCTACATCGACTGGAAAGATTTTTACGCGTCCTGGGATCTGCCAAAGGATCCGGCGGCGGATACCCCGGAAGGGGGGGGGCCGGGAGCCGCGAAGGGAACGGAGGCCCGGCAAAAATTTGCCGCGGACGCCGAAAAATTATTGGAGAGAATCCAAAAAGAAAAACTCCTTTCCCTGCGGGCGGTGTTGGGGTTTTTTCCCGCCCTTTCTGAAGACGAAGATATCGTGCTGTACCGGGACGGAGCCGGCGGTGAAGGTTCCCGGGGTTTTAGCACGGAAGAGGAACTGGGACGGTTTTGTTTTCTGCGGAACCAGGAAAAAAAGCCCGCCGGCGGCCCGGATCCCGGAACCGCCGGCCCCCTTGGCGGCAGGCCGAATCTTTGCCTGGCAGATTTTATTCTACCAAAAACAAAATATCTGGACCCGGGGGCCGCCGCCTCTTCGGCGGACTGGCTGGGACTCTTTGCCCTTTCCGCAGGGTTTGGGCTTGAAGAACCCGTGGCCCAATACAAAAGCCAGAATGATGATTACAGCGCCCTGCTGCTTGCCTCCTTGGCAAACCGGCTGGCAGAGGCCTTTGCCGAAGAATTACATGAACGGGTGCGCCGTGAACTCTGGGGCTATAGCCCGCAGGAAAATCTAAGCAGAAAAAATCTTTTTCGCGGCGCATACCGGGGCATCCGCCCCGCCTTCGGGTATGCCGCCTGCCCGGATCACCGGGACAAGGAGCTCTGTTTTCGCCTTCTGGAGGTTCCAAAGCGGATAGGCCTTATGTTAACCGAATCTGCCATGATAAGCCCCGCCGCGTCGATCTGCGGCATGTACTTTTCCCATCCCCAGGCCTGTTACTTTGGCGCCGGGGAAATCGCGAAGGATCAACTGGAAGCCTGGGCAAAACGGAAGGGCATTTCCCTGGAAGAAGCCCGCCGCCGCACGGGAAGAATTACCCTGCCGGACGAATAGGCGCCGGACCTAATTAGAGTCTGCCCGCCGGCTTTATAGACGGGCCCTACTCATACCGGGCGGCCTGTTCCTTTCCCCTTAGCACCCGAAGAACCCCTTCCACCAGGGCGATCATCTCGTCTTCGCCGGGGAACACGTGCACCGGCGCAAGTTTGTCCACCCGCTGTTTAATGGCCCCGGTAAAGCGGGTGGAATGGGCCAGGCCCCCGGTAAGGATAATCGCGTCCACCAGGCCTTCCAGCACCGCGGTCATGGCGCCGATTTCTTTTGATACCTGGTAGGCCATGGAATCCAGCACCAGGGCGGCAAATTCATCCCCGTCGTTGATCATCTTTTGCACTATCCGGATATCTCCCGTTCCCAGGTAGGCCCGCATCCCGCCCCTTTTGGTAATCCGTTCAATCATCTCCTCCTCGGTGTATTCGCCGGAAAAACACATATCGATAACCGGAATAACCGGGATCGCGCCGGTTCTTTCCGGCGTAAAGGGGCCTTCCCCGGAAAGGGCGTCGTTCACATCGATAACCCTGCCATAGCGGTGGGCTCCAACGGTAATGCCCCCGCCCAGGTGGGCCACAATAAAGCGGGCGTTTTCATAGGCCATGCCAAGTTCCGCCGCAAGCCGTCTGGCAATGGCCTTTTGGTTCAGCGCGTGGAAAACGCTGGAACGTTCCACTCCGGGCATGCCGGTAAGTTTGGCATTGCGGTCCATTTCGTCCACCACAATTGGGTCCACCACATAGGCGGGGATAGAAAGCGGATCGGCAATTTCCGCGGCGATAATAGCCCCCAGGGCCGATGCATGAATCGCCGCGGTGGCAGAATGAAGATCCTCCAGCATCTTTTTGCCGATGCCGTAGGTTCCGCTTTCAATGGGTTTTAAAAGCCCTCCCCGGCCCGCCACCGCATCAAGGGAAGACAGGGGAATATCCGCTCCTTCAAGGCTTTTCATAATGCAGTCCCGGCGCAGTTCCTTTTGTTCCAATACGGCGCCAAGCCGGGCAAGCTGGGCCGGATCGTGTTCTATTTTCTTAAAGAGTATGCAGGCTTCATCGTCATAGATGCCGAATTTAGTGGAAGTGGAACCGGGGTTGACAGCAAGGATGCGAAAACAGCCGTCTTTTTTTGCAGGGGCCCTAAGCGTCTGTTCAAGTTCTGCCTTGGGGGGGGCCTTTTCCCGGGGACGGCTCCGGACGGCTTTTTTTCCATCCTGGATCATGCTGATGCTGATCACACAATCCAGATTAAGAAGCCTGTCCATCACCCGGGCCAGTTTGGTATGGGTCCCCTCGATGTCTATTTCCATTCGGGACATTCCGGCGTGGTCCCCGGCGGCGCCAGAATCGGCGGCGCCAGAATCGGCGGCGCCAGAATCGGCGGCGTTAAACTCGTCCACCATAAGCCGCTTGATATTCCAGCCCTCGTGGCGGATATGCCCCGCCACCCGGCCCAGCACCCCGGGCTTGTTTGCCACCAAAAGTTCTACCCGTTCGGTTTTTTGCATACCCTGCCCCGGAAAGTTCCCTATTGGGTAAATAAGTTGGCGGTTCCGGTCCGCCACTCATCCATGGCCTCAAGAACTATCCGCTCCGCCTCAAGCCAGGAATCGGCCCGGGGGCCCGGCAGCCCCCGGTTGGTAGAATTGGAAAAAACTATTATTTTTTGCCCCTGGTCCCGCAGGTGGGTGATATTCTGCGGAGCGTCGTCAATGTACACATGGGCCCCCACCGCGACCTTGTCGTTCATAAAGCAAATATCCCAATAGGGAATATCATAGTTATCAAGCCAGTCTACGGTCTGGGTAATGCTGGTTTTATGAAAATATTTTAAAAAAATCCGGTTGGTAATAATGCGGATCCGCACTCCCCGGTTAGAAAGTTTTCGCAACGTTACCGGAGCATCTTTAATGGGAAGCATATCCTTAAAAAGATTTCGCTGTGTTACCGCAAAGCGGTGCAGCCGGTCATAACCGCCGCATTCGGCCAAATTCCATTCTTCCAGACCGTAGCTTATGTCTTCGGTCAGGGATTCTTCTTTCCTGTTAAGCCATTCGGCGGCAATTTTCCGCATGGCGCCGTAAAAATCCCCCACGACGCCATCAAGATCAACCCCCAGGATAAAACTGCTTTCATCCACAACCTTTTCCTCCAATTACACCGGTTTTGAAATTAAAATAACCATACTCCGTTCCCGAACCACATAACAGTCCGGAATGTCCAGGGGCTTTTCCGTACCGGGAAGCAGAATATCTTCCGGCGAGGGAAGGGCCGTATCCACCGCCCGGAACCATCCTTTGCTTCCCAAGGGATCGCAGACAGAAAAAGCAATTTTTTTGTTTCCTCCGTTAAACATGATAAAAAAATCGTTGTCATCCTTGTCGGCTAATATATCGGCCTTGCTGCCGTCCATACGCATGGCCATGCAATAGCCAATCTTGTCCCAGTCCACAATGTTTCCGTCTTCGTCAAACCAGGTAATGTCGGGAATGGCGTTGTAGCTTCCATCCCGGCCGGTATAAAATTCGGGCCGCATAAAACCATGGTGCCGCAGCCGAAAGGCGATTATTTCCCGGACAAAACGAAACAGATTCCGGTTTTTTTTAAGGAAAGACCAATCGTACCAGGAAATTTCATTGTCTTGACAGTACGCGTTGTTGTTGCCCTTCTGGGTCCGGCCTATTTCATCGCCCCCCAGGATCATCGGGGTTCCCAAAGAAACCATCATGGTGGCGATAAAGTTTTTTATAATCTGCTGGCGAATTTTTTCGGTTAGGGGATTAGAACTGGGTCCTTCAACGCCGTTATTGTAACTGCAATTATTGTTATTGCCGTCCCGGCCTTCTTCCCCGTTATCTTCGTTATGTTTCTCGTTATACGAAACCAGATCCTGCAGGGTAAAACCGTCGTGGCTGGTAACAAAGTTTATTGAATGAAAGGGCTTGCGGCCGTCCCGTAAATACAAATCGCTGGAACCGGAAAGGCGGGTTGCCAAATGCCGGGTTTGCTGGGGATCCCCCCGCCAGTACAGACGAATGTCGTCCCGGTAACTGTCGTTCCATTCCGCCCAGCGGCCCCCGGGAAACCAGCCCACCTGATACGCGCCGCCGGCATCCCAGGCTTCGGCAATAATCTTGGTGTGGCTAAGCACCGGATCTTCGGCGATCAATTCCAGGGTGGGAGGATTTTCCATAAGCCGGCCCTTCTGGTCCCGGCCCAGGATGGACCCCAGATCAAAGCGAAAACCGTCCACATGCATCTGCGTTACCCAGTAGTGAAGACAGTCCACGATAAAACTCCGCACCACCGGGTGATTGCAGTTAAGGGTATTGCCACAGCCGGAATAGTTTTGATAGTACCGTCGGTTTTCGTTAAGGATATAATAAATTGAATTATCCAGGCCCCGGAACGAAAAGGTGGGGCCCTGTTCGTTTCCTTCGGCGGTATGGTTAAAGACAATGTCCAAAATTACCTCCAGGCCGGCCTTGTGGAGCTCCCTAACCATTTCTTTAAATTCTCGAACCTGGGCGCCGGGGTTCTTGTCCGCCGCGTAAGAACCCTTGGGGGCAAAAAACGCCACCGTGGAGTAGCCCCAGTAATTGGTAAGGAGCGTTCCCGTTTTCGGATTAATCCGGGGGAATTCCCGTTCGTTAAATTCCTGCAGCGGAAGAAACTCCAGGCTTGTAACGCCTAATTCTTTTAAAAACGGAATTCTTTCAATTATTCCCCGGTATGTACCCCGGTGTTGGACGCCGGAATTTTCATGGGCCGTCATGCCCTTGATGTGGGTTTCGTAAAGCACGCTAAACCGCAGAGGATAGTTAAGGGGAACGTCTCCCTGCCAGTCAAAGTTATTGTCCACCACAATGCAGCGGGGCTGAAGAAGAATATCGTCTTTGGTGGAAAAAGACAAATCCCCGGCGGGATTATTGGGGTCGTAGCCCAGACAGGATCTAATGTCCCATTCGCTTAAATCGGTAAGGGCCTTTGCATAGGGATCGATCAGGGTCTTGTACGGATTAAACCGGAAGCCCCGTTCGGGCATATACGGCCCCTCGGCCCGGTAAAGATAGCAGGTTCCGGCCTTAAGGCCCCGGATATGACAATGCCAAATATCCCCGGTTTTGTTGTGCCGCAGGTCAAGTTTTATTTCTGTAAAGGGGCTGTTTTTTTCGGCGGATTCAAAAAGTATCAGGGTCACCGCTTGGGCGTGCCGGGAAAAAAGAGAAAAATTTACCCCCTCGCCGGTTAGTTCCGCTCCTAGGGGCAGGGGTTTCCCGGTCTCTACTACAAAATCGACCATTACCTTTAATATACCACAGGCCCGCGGGGCCGGGCAAGCCGCCGGGAATTTTATACTCCGGCGGTTCGAAGCTGCCGGGGGTTACTTTTCGGGTCCAGCCTCCGCCAGTTCTTTTATGGCCTGGATAAGATCCGTATCCATGCTCAGCTCTTGGATGGTCGCGGGAAGCCGGTAGGTCCAGTTAAATGCGCCGGTGGTGCCGGGGATATTTATCCGCTCCTGGGAAGGTTCGGCGGCATACCAGTGCTGGGACAGATGAAGCAGATCCTGTATTTGAAAAACCCGGAACCGGGACGCCGCGGCCGCGGCGTGTTTTAATACGATTTTTGCCGTCCCCGGATTGTACACCCTGGGCAGCGACGGTATGCCAAGAAAACCCGCAAAGGTTTTTTGATCCGCCTCGGTATCCCACCATTCACGCAGGGTGGAACTGTCGTGAACCGACGGGGTACAGACAGAAAGTTCCGGGTACTCGCTAAAGGGTACGTAGGGCTGGCCTTCATGGTCCCAGCGGCGGGTCCAGCGTATAACCCGCAGCCCCAAAATATGCAGCTTGGCAAGGACCCTGGGCACACAGTCCGGCACCGCCCCCAGATCCTCCGCGCAGGGAAGCATGGGAGAAGACTCCGCCAGGACCGAAAGAAACCGCAGCCCCCCGGATTCCCAGATCTGTTCCGATTCCGTTTTGCGCAGGGCCAGCAATTCTTCCAGCCCCGACCGTTCGGCCTCCGAAAGGGAGTTATAAGAACGGCTGTTCCGGTAATACCAGACGGGAAAAAATTCCCCCTCCTGGTATTCATAAAAAAGCCGGTCATGCCAAAAGTGAATAAGCGCGGCCTCTGCCGGAGGGCGCAGGCCCAGGGATCGAAGATCCTTTTCTCCCCGGATCTTTTTTTTGAACAGCCACAGATCTTCGTTGCCAATCCGGTCCAGGGCCTGGTCAAAAATCCGCCCCGCTTCCGCGGCAATCTCTCCGGAAGAAGTAACGCCCCCCCAATTACTTCTAACGGCGTCCCAGACGTCTCCGGCGGGAATATGCGGCTGCGAAAGCCACCGTATTCTTTCACCGTTAAAACCCAGTTTTTCCAGATCCTCCCGGGTAACGGGAACATAGGGTACGTACCGCCCCAGGGCGGCGGAATCGTCAAACCGGGAAGAAGCCCAGATCCGAAAAAACCCCAGCACATGATCGATCCGGTACGCATCATAGTACCGGGAGGCGGACTTAAGCCGGGCCTTCCACCAGCTAAAGTTATCCTGGGACTGGCATTCCCAGTTATAAATGGGAAACCCCCAATTTTGGCCCCCGGGACTGTACATGTCCGGCGGCGCCCCGGCGGATAGATCGAGCCGGAAAATATCGGGCCCGGACCAGACGTCGCAGGAATCTTCGTTCATCAAGATGGGAATATCCCCTTCCAAAAAAAGGCCCATATTCCGTATGGCCTTTGCCGCCCGGGCAAACTGCCTGTCCAGGGCCTTTTGCAGCCAAACCCAAAAAAGGTGCTCTCCCTTTAAAACGGGATCCTCCCACAGAAACCGGACGTCCCCGGGGCTTACCTGCCGGTAAAGGGTCCATTCTTTCCAGCTCTTTTCCCCGTTGGATTCCTTAAGCCGCCGGAATACCGCATAGGTTTTAACCCAGGGGTTTTCTTCTATCCACCTGGACAAGACCCCGGATCTAGCCTCCGCCTCTATAACCGCCGCATTGGCGTTGTACATTTGCCGCAGCAGGTTCATTTTTGCCCGTAGTACCTTATCGTAGGGAAAGCGGCTTTCCCGGTTGAATTGTCCGCCCAGCTCTTCAATCGCCGTATTAAAAGAAGCCGCCTCGTCCAGGGCCTTAAGCCGGATGTACAGGGGATGCAGGGCAAACGCGGTTAGGGCGCTGTAGGGAGAGCTTTCATATCCTGTGTCGTTTACCGGAAGTATCTGGATCAACGATATCCCCATGCCGGCGCAAAGACCGGCAAAATCAATCAGGTCCAGAAATTCCCCCACCCCGGTACTTTCGGCGCTTCGCAGAGCGCCTACGGGTACGGCCACTCCAAGAAGCCGGTCTTTTTTTTCAATTGCGCTCTTTTCGATCATAGAATTTATCCCCCCAAGCTATTATACTACATTTATCCTATGAACAAAATACTATACGGCAAAATAATGGAAGCTTTTTCTTCGGTGCTCCCTATTACGCTTATTGTGCTTCTTGCCAGCGTGTTCTTGGTTCCCATGCCTACGGGGACTATCCTAACCTTTATTGTGGGGGCCTCGCTGCTGATTATTGGCATGGGCTTTTTTACCCTGGGAGCCGATATGGCGATGATACCCATGGGGGAAGGAATAGGCATCCATGTAACCAAAACTTTTAATATAGTTTTGGCCCTTCTGGTAAGTTTTATCATGGGTCTGGTTATCACCGTTGCCGAGCCGGACCTTCAAGTACTTTCCCGGCAGGTTCCTTCAATCCCTCCCCTGCAGTTGATCCTGGCCGTAGCCTGCGGGGTAGGATTTTTCTTTATGGTGGCCATCTTACGGATCCTGTTTAAAATACGGCTTTCTGTTCTGCTTTTTGTATTTTACCTTATTACCTTTGGGCTGGTTTTTTTTGCTCCGCCAAATTTCGTTCCCGTGGCCTTTGACTCCGGGGGGGTTACCACCGGCCCTATTACGGTTCCCTTTATTCTGGCCATGGGCCTGGGGGTCGCGGCCCTGCGGACCGACAAAAATTCCCAGAACGACAGTTTTGGCCTGGTGGCCTTGTGCAGCATAGGGCCTATCTTGGCGGTCCTTCTGCTGGGAATCTTTTTTGACCCCGGCGGCGGGCGGGTAGAAAGCCACCAGGTGCCGGTGGTAGAAACCTCCAGGGATGTGGTCGAAATTTTTGCCGTAAAATTCCCCCATTATGCAAACGAGGTAATTAAGGCCCTGGGGGCGGTGCTGGTTATTTTCTTTGTTTTTCAGCTTATTTTCCGGCGGTATAAACGGCACCAGCTGGTCAGAATCGTGGTGGGGTTTTTCTATACTTTCATAGGCCTGGTGGTATTTCTTACGGGGGTTAACGTTGGGTTTATCCCCGTGGGTCAATTCTTAGGGGTAGAGCTGGCGCTTTCTCCCTTTAAACGGTGGATTTTAATTCCCCTGGGAATGCTTTTCGGATACTTCATCGTAGAGGCGGAACCCGCCGTTCATGTGCTTATTAAAGAGGTGGAAGAAATCTCTTCCGGGGCTATTCCCCAAAAAGTACTTAAACGGGGTTTTTCCATCGGTATGGCCGCGGCCCTGGGGCTTTCCATGCTCCGGCTTCTTCTGGATATTCATCTGCTGTGGTTCCTTGTGCCCGGTTACATCATTGCCCTGGGACTAACTTTTTTTGTTCCCGCCATTTTTACCGGCATAGCCTTTGACTCCGGCGGGGTCTGCTCGGGCCCCCTTACTTCTACGTTTCTTCTTCCCCTGGCCATGGGAACCTGCGAAGGCCTGGGCGGGGACCTTCTAATCGACGCCTTTGGCATTGTTTCCATGGTGGCCATGGCCCCCCTTATTGTAATCCAGGTTATAGGCCTTATTTACCGGCGCAAGCTTAAGACCTCCGATGAACTTTCCAAAGAAGAACTGGAAGCCATGGCCCTGGATGATTCGGCGGTGATTGTGGAATACGATTACGAGGGGGCCCTGTGAACAAAAAGCCCCGGATGGAACTAAAACTGCCAAAAAAGAAATCCCCCAAGGCGGCGGCCCAGGGCATTCCCGCCCTGCCGGATATGCCGGTTCTGCACTTCGTGGTCTTTATCATCGACTGGCTAAAGGCCAAAAAAATGACGGAAATTCTTGAAGAATCCCATGTCCGGTTTCACTTTATCTGCAAGGGCCGGGGAACCGCCAGTTCAGAAATTCTGGACCTTTTGGGTTTGGGGTCCACCGAAAAAGCCGTGGTACTCTGTCTGGAACAGAATATTATGGTGCCGGTCCTGCTTAAGCGGGTAAGTAAAAGCCTGGGGCTCCACAATCCCGGAGCGGGAATAGCCTTTACCGTACCCCTTTCGGGAATCAACAAACCCATACTCCGGGTTTTTAAAGAAAGTATCCACAAAAATATCAGCGATGAAGAACGAAAGGAAAATAAAACCATGAAGGATGCGAAAGAGCAAAAAAGCCCTGACCAAAAGAAACACGATCTTATCGTTATTGTGGTAAACCAGGGTTACAGCGACGAGCTAATGGCCTGCGCCCGGGACGCGGGGGCATCGGGGGGCACGGTGATCGGCGCCCGGGGGCTGGTTCACAAGGGGCCGGTAAAGTTTTTCGGCATTTCTGTCCAGGATGAAAAAGAAATTATCACCATCTTGGCCAACCGGAACAAGCGGGTTCCCATTATGCAGGCCATAAGCCAGGGTTTTGGCATGGCCTCCAAGGCCCAGGGCATTGTCTTTAGTCTGCCGGCGGAAAACATTACCGGCCTGGACCTGGAGTAAGCATACCGGGCGGTTTTGAAAATTCTCCTTTTCCCTTGCATTTTTTACTATTTTTGTTCATAATCTCTCCCTGGAGGAACAAATATGAAAAAAGTTCTTTTTGGTTTACTTGTTGCCTTAACCTCCTTTGTAGTTATTGCCTGTGCTACCCCGGCGCCCGCTCCTGCAGCTCCTGCTGCTCCTGCACCGGCGGCGGCGCCACGGGAGGGCATTATCCTTGACGGCGCTACAAACTACATTGTTGTTAAAGGCGACACTCTCGCCGAAATTGCCGCCAGCAAGTACGGAACAGGGAACAGATACTTCTTTCCGCTTATCCATCTTGCAAATCCTGCGCTTGTAAAGAATCCGGATCTAATTGAAGTAGGAGACAGCCTTACTATCCCCAATCTTCAACGGAATCTTAATGACGCGGGGGCCAAGGCTGCAATTCGGGATGCGATGCTTGCCACTGCAACCCAGTATGAACGGCAGAGTAAACCCAGGGCTGCGGCAATTCTTAAAAGTCTGGCTTCCGGGCTTTCCAAGTAGGCAAGAGCCGTTCCTTACACACCGTCCGTCGCTTTTGCGGCCGGGCGGTTTTTTTTTAAATTGCGCCGGCTCTCCCGGTATCCCGGGGCCAAAGACAGGGCCCTGGGAAACCCAAGGGAGGTTCATCTTGCCGCCGCTTCGCAGCCGCCCTAAATTTCCGGAAATCCTTGTATTCTTCTGCGTTTATACATATACTAAATTTGACTATGATATAATATCATACTTAATCTACAGGAAAACAAGGAATTATTATGGAAAACCGCCGCTGTTTTTTTACCTCCGAATCGGTAGGAGAAGGGCATCCCGACAAATTATGCGATCAGGTATCGGACGCTATTCTTGACGCATGCATTAAAGACGATCCGCAAAGCCGGGTGGCCTGCGAAACCTTTGCCTCTACCTCCATGGTTCTAATTGGGGGGGAAATAACCACCAAAACCTTTGTGGACTTTCAGGATGTGGTCCGGCATGTGGCAGAAGAAATCGGCTATACCGATCCCGACTACGGCCTGGACTGCCATTCCATGGCGGTGCTGGATATGATTCACAACCAGTCTCCGGACATCAGCCAGGGCGTTTCCGGGACGGGCTTAAAAAAATACAAAGGTCAACAGGGCGCCGGGGACCAGGGGATGATGTTTGGCTTTGCCTGTAACGAAACTAAGGAACTTATGCCCTTGCCCATCACCCTGGCTCATAAGATTTTAATCCAGGCCACAAAACTGCGAAAAAATAAAACCATCCAGTGGCTTAGGCCCGATGCAAAAAGCCAGGTTACGGTGGAATACGAAGGATACAAACCTGTCCGGATTGATGCGGTGGTGGTTTCGCATCAACACGATCCGGGCGTTTCGTACAAAGATATTGAATTGGGCATTATCGAAAGCATCATAAAACCGGTGCTAAAACCCACAGGGCTTTTGGACACAAAGACCAAGTACTACATTAACCCCACCGGCCGTTTTGTGGTCGGCGGCCCCTTTGGGGATACGGGCCTTACGGGCCGCAAGATCATCGTGGACACCTACGGCGGTATGGGCCGCCACGGCGGCGGCGCTTTTTCCGGCAAGGATCCTACCAAGGTAGACCGCTCCGCCGCCTATGCCGCCCGGTATGTGGCAAAAAATGTCGTGGCGGCCAAACTGGCCGAACGCTGCGAAGTGGAGCTGGCTTATGCTATCGGCGTACCCTTTCCGGTCTCTGTAATGGTCGACACCTTTGGGACCGCCAAGGTCAATGAACAGCGTATCGAAAACGCCGTAAAAAAAACATTTGATCTAAGCCCCGCGGGGATCATCAAGGACCTGAACCTTCGCCGGCCCATCTACCAAAAAACCGCTTCCTATGGGCATTTTGGCCGCAGCGAATTTCCCTGGGAAAAAACCGATAAGGCCGAGGAGCTAAAAAAAGCAATAACCTAACGGGCGCCTAAAACCCGAAACTGTAAAGCCCCTTCGCTTGCCAGGGGGAACCGTATACCGTGGACTTGACGGTATGCGGTTCTCCCTGCAGGATCATATCAAGGATACCCTGTGGATGTTTTTCTTCTTCGGCAGTCAATTCATACCTTTGCGGAGATCATTTTTTCCCGATCCGGGGGGCCCGGAGGGCAAAATGTCAACAAGCTTAACACTAAAGTAACCCTGCGCCTGGCTTTGGAAAACCTGGCGGGGCTTTCCGGGCCGGAGGCCGCCCGGCTTGAAAACGCCCTGGGGAGCCGGCTTTCCCATACCGGAGAAAAAAGCACGCTGGTTCTTTCTTCCAGCGAAGAGCGCTCCCAAAGGGTAAACCTGGACCGGGCCTATGCCCGGGCGGAAGCGCTTATCTGTGCCGCCGCCCGGATCCCTAAAAAACGCCGGCCCCTTAAAGTTTCAAAAGCCGCCAGGGAAAGGCGGCTTCGGACAAAACATCACCTGAGCGAAATAAAGGCCCGGCGGCGCCGTCCCGCCGGCGAAGAGTAGGCCGCCTTAGGTTCCTTCAAATGGGGATAATTTTTCTTTTTACCTGTGATAATCTTGGGTATAATTCCACGCCGCTCTGGAGAATCGGCACGCCGATATCCACGGGGCCTTCTTTTACGGCCCCGCAGTTGGCGCCTTATCCGCCTTGCCAAAACGTCGTCGAGCCGCCGGTTCGCTGCAACCGGAACGTTATGCGGCCTGCTCTGTACAAAAACCCCTGTTTTGTATGGTAAACTGTTTCACGTGAAACAGTAATTTTCCGGATCCTTCATGCCGAAAAGATTAAAGGCCGAAAATTTCTACCACGCTTTGTGGTTTTGTAGTATTGTAGATACAGGAAACTTGTAGACACAGGAGAAATGTATGAAAAAATTGCTCTTTCTTATGGTATGGGTGGGGGTTGCCCGGATAGGATTTGCCCAGCCCGAACCGATAGTGTTTAAAGTTTCCTCGTATCAAATCAGCAGAAGGCAAACCGCCAACCTCTATGCCAGGGCAGAACTGTTTATCAACGATGAAGAACTAACCTGGGAAATTATTCTATACCGGAAGGACAATACCGGCCCGGAACATATCAAACTGGAACAATTTGACCTTCCCGGAAACAACGGCATATTCAGGACCGTTACCATCCAGGAAACTTCCGGTACCTCGGGCAGCAATCTTTTTGCCTATCTGCTTTACGAAGGAAACAAAATCAGAATCGATCTTTGCGATGTCAGGACCGAACGGGTCCGCCGCCGGCTTATTATCGAATACTAAGCGGTAAAGCGGGGATCTACCGCGCCTCCCTGGGTTCACACAGGTCTACCCACCCCTTATGTGGGGTGTAGGCGGCGAGTTCCTCAATGGTCAATTCTATCGCCGAGTTTGCGTTACCGCAGGCGGGATAAACGGTGGCAAACCGTTGCAGGGAAACATCAAGATACACATCCACGCCGGGGGGAAGTCCGAAAGGGCAGACTCCGCCAACCGCATGGCCGGTATATTCCAGGGTTTCTTCCGGATCCAGCATCTTTGCCTTAAACCCGAAATGGTCTTTAAATTTCCGGTTGTCCAGTTTCATGTCCCCGGCGGTAACCACCACAAAGACCCGGATGCCGCGGTCTGTTTTTAAAGCGCCCGATTCCCCGGCGGCCCGCTCCGGGCCGCCGTATTTAAGGGAGATGCTTTTTGCTATTCGCCGGCCTTCCACCCCCAGGGCTGCGGCGGCCTCTGCCACCGTGGCGGTGGAAGCGGCCAGTTCAATAATATCCCCGTCCCGGTTCCACCGCCTTAAATATTCCCGAACCGTTTTAATCGACATAAACCAGAACAGCCTCGCGGCCGTGCGCATCGGCGGTGTACAGTTCCAGCTTACCCTGGTTCAGCTTCCAGCTTTTTACCCGGATTAGGTATTGAAAATATTCCTCTTCCCGAATCCGTTCAGGATCATAAACAGAGGCCATCAAGGTTCCCGCGGGGGGCAGTATGGTTAAGGAATTATCCGCCCCCGCCTGATAAGGCGCTGTGTACCGGTTGGGAGCGGCCTTCCCGCTGATCCTCTGGCCGTCCAGGGTAAGGGTAAAAAAATCTTCCATGCCGTCGGCCTTTAATTTGTTCCGATCAACAATAAGGGTCCTGCCGGAAAGACGCAGTTCCGAAAGTTTCCACTCCTTTCCCTGAACGGCCCTTGTATTAGCGGAAGAAACGGCGGCTTCGGAAGAATTCGCCGCCGCGGGTGCAGTCCCTGCGCCGGAAGAAGCTGCCGTGCCGGAAGAAGCCGCCGCGGGCGCGGTCCCGGCGCCGGAAGAAACCGCCGTGCCGGAAGAAGCTGCTGCGGGCGCGGTCCCGGCGCCGGAAGAAGCCGCCGCGGGCGCGGACCCGGCGCCGGAAGAAGCCGCCGTGCCGGAAGAAGCCGTCGTGCCGGAAGAAGCCGCCGTGCCGGAGGAAGCTGCTGCGGGCGCAGTCCCGGCGCCGGAAGGAGCCGCCG
Source organism: Spirochaetaceae bacterium (assembly GCA_031278215.1). Lineage (GTDB taxonomy): Bacteria > Spirochaetota > Spirochaetia > Treponematales > Breznakiellaceae > JAISLT01. Next base: position 37,120 of record JAITKV010000012.1, on the reverse strand, counting down.
TGCCGGAGGAAGCCGCCGCGGGCGCAGTCCCGGCGCCGGCATCCCGTCCACCGGCAGGGGCGGCTCGTCCCGGTTCAACCCCGGCAGTCTGTTCCTGCCGCGGCCCGGCGGCTTGTTCCTGTTCCGCAAAATTACCCTCTTCACAATCATCAACACCGGTCAGCACCAATCCGCAAACCAGCAAAATACCGCCGCGAAAAACCATCTGCAGACTGCAACCCGTTTTATTTTGAATCATAGCTTTCCCCTTTATACCGCATAGGTACGATCAAGTTTTTTTAAATCGGTAAATGTGTCAATTTCAATAATGTCATCAAAAGAACATTCCCTTATTTCAATGTTATAATCTTTAATAAAATATTCCAGTGCCACCTGATCCCAATACCGTTCCTTGCCGCCGGGCATTTCATATACCGCCTTGATGTGTCCCGCCATTTTTGCGCCGTCTTTTTCGTCCCAGTAGGAAATACCAAACATATGATGGCAGTTTTTACCCCCCACCTTCAATTTCGAAATATAGCCGTTTTTGGTTTCAAAACACCAATCGTCGGTTATGGCTGCGGGAACCCCCAGGTAATTACTGGCATACTGGTATTTTGTAATTAGTCCGGGTTTGTTTAAATACAAGTCCGATTCCAGTACATAGGCGTTTTTTAAAAGATACCGCGCGCACATGGCAGAAGAAATATTATTGGATTCGTTATAAAAAGGATTTTCTAAAAATTTGATCTGCGGGTATTTATAAAGAAGCTGATCAAACTGTTCCCCAAAGTAGCCCCGGACAATGACCACGTCTTCGATTTCCGCGGCGTTTACCGCATCCAGCAGGGTGTCAATTATCCTAACCCCCTTAACCCTAACCAGGGGCTTGGGGGTATTTAAGGTAATGGGAACCAGCCGGGAACCGAATCCCGCAGCTATAAAGATTGCCCGTTTTACCCGGAAGGGCTCCAGGGCTTCGATCCCTGCGGGGGTAATTTGGTTTTTTTTTGTAAGTCCCGCCTCTTCCAGCTGGGTTACGGTTTTGTTAATTGTCCCCACCGAAAGGCCGGTTTGATTGGCCAGCATCCGCTGGGTAATTCCGGCCGTTCCATCCTTTTGCCGAAGAAGTTTCTCCAGCACCGTTAAAACCTCAAATTGGGGCTTTGAAAGATTCACCTGTAAACCTCTTGGCTAAGTATACTATTAACTTTACGATCAAATTACACCCTAAAATAAGAATAGAAACAAAGGCGGCCCCTTCAAGAAAAAGCTGGGCTTCAAATTGGTTTATCATCAAAGATACGGGCTTGTTTCGTACCGTACTAAGAAAGGATACCGCAGAAATAGTCATCATGGAATTAACAAAAAAATAAGAAGCCATTTCCAGAATCGTCAGCCGGGTTTGGGGAATAAGCACATCCCGGATAATAAAAAACCGCCCCACCCCCAAAGTTTGCCCCACATCTTCCAGATGGGGGTTCAGTTTCCCCAGGGAATTATACGCCAGCAGATACGGCGAGGCCATGAAGTGAATAATATTTACCAGGATCAACATTCCAATACTTCCATAGAGGATCGAGCCTTTAAAAAAAAGTACATAGGATATGCCCAGCACCAGGCCGGGAACCGCCAGGGAGGTGATGGAAATAAGATGAAGAATTTTGGAAGACCTTCCCGGGGTCCGGGCGGTAAAGTAGGCGATCACATAGGAAAGGATCGTTCCCAGAACGGAAACCCCCAGGGCAATGCATATAGAGTTCCACAGATAGCGCCCCGCTCCCAGATTCATGGTCCGCAGCACGTTGGCAAAAGAAAACGACATATCCGTGGGGTATTTGTTGATACTACTCAGAAAGGCAAACACAGCAAGCGGAATAACCATGACAGAGCAAATAATACTACAGTATGTTATCGCCGCGCCGTCTCTTAGGGTATTTTTGGAAAGGCCCTTTTCCTGGGCGGTAAAATTTTGATTTCCCCGGTCTTTGTTAAACATATCAAACAAAAAAGCCCCTAGGGCGGGGATAAGTAAAAAAGAACCGATAACGCTTCCCCGGCTAAAGTTAAGAAGCCCGATTACCTCCTGGTACATCAGCACCGGAAGGGTGGTGTACCGCCCTCCTATCATAAGGGGGACGCCGTAATCGGTAAAAATCAAGGTAAAGACCGCAAAGACCACAGAAATTAAAGGCTTTCGAAGATACGGAAAGGTGATGGATAAAAATTGCCTGATCTTGGGAATCCCCAAAACCGTCGCGGCGTCGTAGGGAGAACCGTCTTCGTAGCCAAGGATGTCCGCGATCATCAGAAAGGCCACGGGAAAGGCGTACAGTACCGATCCGGCCACAATGCCCCAAAAGCCGTAAATGGCCTGGGGCAGTCCAAAAAGCCGGGTTAAGATCCCGTTGGAACCCAGCAAAAGCACCAGCCCCATGCCGTGGGAAATCGAAGGGATCAGCATGGGAACCGTCGCCAAAACGGCAAAAATATTCCGAAAGGGCATTCTACTGCGAACCACCGCCAGGGCAAAGAACCAGGAAAAAACGATGGAAATTACCGTTCCGGTTCCCGCGGCGGCCATGGAATGACCCAGGGCCTCTTTAAACCGGGAAGAAGAAACCACCGACGCGATGTCGGGTCCGGACATATTGCAGAGCATTCCACCCAGGGGAAGAATCAGCGAGAAACTTAAAAAAACCCCCAAGACCAGCTTAACGTGAACGCCAAAGCCGCCGGATCCCCTAAAGGCCATAGGCCGGCTTTTCGCGGTCCGAAGCGGAAGCCCGCTCTGGAGTAGTTATTCCCATATACTTTGCCAGGGAATTAATCTTACGCTGCAGGTTGGCAATCACAAAGTCCCGGACAAAGTCCCCCGCGGGATTTTTGATAATCTCTTCGGGGGCGCCAATTTGGTGGATTATTCCGCGATCCATCACCATGATCCGGTCCGAAAGGCTAAAAGATTCTTCCTGATCGTGGGTAATATAAATCATGGTGGAGTGGAATTTTTTCTGGATTTCCTTAATCTCGTCCCGCAGTAAAAGCCGGGTCGCGGCGTCCAGGGCAGACATGGGTTCGTCAAAAAGAATTATCTCCGGGTTCATCGCCAGGGTCCGGGCAATGGCCACCCGTTGCTGCTGGCCCCCGGAAAGCTTGTAGGGCTTTTTCCGGATATGTTCCGTAAGCCCCACTTGTTCAATCAAGCTTTCTGCCCTGGACCGGGAAGAGCCCTTGAATTCCCCGGTAAATTTTAACGCGTATTCCACATTGTCCAGGACCGTCATATTTTGAAACAGGGCATAGTTCTGAAAAACAATGCCCATGTTCCGCCTGGAAGCGGGAAACTTCGTAATGTCCCTGCCGTCCTTAAGGATCCTTCCCGAACTGGGCTGCAAAAGGCCTATCAGTATCCGCAATATGGTAGTTTTGCCGCAGCCCGAAGGGCCCAGGATCGAAAGAAATTCCCCCTCCTTAACGGAAAAACTAATCCGGCGCAGCACCTCTTGGTTATTAAAAACCTGAACCAGTTCTTTTACTTCAAGTTTTTCCGCCATCTCCGCTCCTTTTCCAATTATGCCGCGGCAAAACCACCGGTTCCGGCGTTCAGTATTTCCACCGTTCCAAAAGCAGGGCCTTCCGGTCCTGGTCGTATACGCCGGTCATATCCGCGTAGGGAATGTCCCTGGGGTAGTTGGGGATGGTATTACCCTGATCCTTAAAAACCGGCTCCGGGCAGTACAGTTCCTTGTCCTCCCGGACCAGGGTAGTCATGGCAAATTCAAACACTTCCCTGACAATAGGCCGCTCTTCTCTGCCCCTGATAATCGCCATACCGGTGGTGATGCTGGGGGCCCCCTCCTGGAAGAAGAGGATCTCCAGGGGCAGGCCCCGGCTGTTGATGGCCTGGGTTGCCGTCAAGGTCATCCCCAGACCAATGGCCGCCTCGCCCTGGATTAGGGCGTTTACCGGACCGGAGCCGGATGTGGTAAACTGGAGTATATTATCCGCGAGCCTGTCAAAGTACTCAAAGGCCGCATCCTCGCCCCAGGCGTTCACCAGGCTTACCAGGAACATATAGCCCGTACCGGAACTTTTTGGATTGGGCATGGAAATAAGCCCCCTATAAACGGGCCGAAGCAGGTCTTCGTAGGAAGCGGGAACCGGCAGGCCCTGTTCGGCCAGCTTGTCCCGGTTAATGACAATGGCCCCGGAAGATTTATCCCAGGGAAGAAACTTTTTTGAAGGGGGCACCAGTTCAGGAAGAAAAAGTTCCACATCAAAGGATGACAGATCGGCAAATACATCTTCCAGGCTTTCCATATACCCCGTTTCCAGGTTAAGAATTATATCCGCCTCGGTGGATGTTCCTTCGGCTTTTAGTTTGGCCGCATGGTTTCCCGTGGAAAGCACCTCCAAAACTATGTCGTAATCCGGGAACCGTTTGCCCAGAAGCTCCTGCATGTGTTCGGTCCGGAAATCTTCGGTGCTGGTATAGATAATAACCCGGTTGTCCGTACCGCCGGATCTACCGCAGGAAACAAGGCCCGCCACGGCCAATGCCCCCAATAAACAAAACCCTGTTTTTTTCATTACGCGTACTCCTGCCAAATTAGTCAAACCGGCCGTAAAAATTTTGACGGCCCGATTGTTCATTTTAATTAGTATACCAAAAAAAATGAACAATATCTAGGGCTCTTAAGGCGGTTCTAAAACTAACCGGGTTTTGGAACATGGTTTATACACGGGGGCGGTAAGCGCTTAATCTACATAACCGGGGCAGGCCGGATCAATGCAAAACCGGACAACCACTATATCCTTATAGGGCTTTTCGGCTGTGTCCCCGGGTTTCTTATACATAAGCCCGCCGGCGCCATTTAATCAGCGTTTCTCTAGCTTCCGCTTTTAAGCAGGGTTTCTATGGCCCCGGCGATTTTCCGGTTGTTCCAGTCCAGGCTCCCCGCCATCCGGTGGATTATTCTTCCGTCCCGGTCAAGGATGTAGGTGGTGGGAATGCTGCGTACACCGTACAGGCCGCTTACTTTCCCGGAACTGTCCAGCGCCACCGGAAAGCTGTAGTTGTTGCTTCGCACAAAGCGCTGAACATCCGCGGGCCTTTCGGCAAAGTCCACCGCAAGTATTTCAAAGTTCCGGTTTTTAAAACGCCGGTACAGGGTTTCCATGGACGGCATTTCTGCTCGGCAGGGAGGGCACCAGGTGGCCCAAAAGTTAAGAAGAACCACTTTTCCTTTAAGGGCAGAAAGAGAAATGTTTCCCCCTTCCAGAAGGGGCAGGGAAAAATCAGGCGGAAAGACCCGCTGCCGCAGAACCGGAAGATTCGCCTCCGCAAAGGCCTGTTCCACCTCCCGGGAAACGCCGCCGGTCTGTCCTTCCAGGGGAAAAAGCAGCAAACAGGCCGCAGTCATAAGAACAAGCGTTTTTTTCATGGCGCCTTCTCCTTATATGCCCAAAATTATATGCCCGAAATCCAGCTTAACCAAGCGGCCAGAACCCGGAACGGCGGGGCCCGATCCTCTGCCCAGGCGATAAATTGATACTGCCATTTTTGGATAAGCGTATTCAAGAAAGAAAAACCGCCGCTTAAAATCATCAGGCCAAAACAAATAAGAAGAAAACCGCTTATCCTTTGCAGTACCGCAGAATGGGCGCGAAACCATTTTGAGGAAACCAAAAAGCGGTCAAAAAAAAGCGCCGCCCCCAGGAAGGGCAGGCCCAGACCGGCGGAATACAGCGCCAGGTACAGGACGGCGATCCCCGTTTTACCGCTCTGCCCCGCCAGAATCAGGACGCTGGTAAGGACGGGGCCTATGCAGGGGGTCCAGCCCATGCCAAAACAGGCCCCGGCTATAAAACTTCCCGCAAATCCCCCCGGACGGACGGACAGGTGAAGGCGTTTTTCGTAGTTTAGAAATGCCAGAAAATCAAAAAGAACGTTCACTCCCAGGATAATCACCATAATCCCCGCGGCCATGCGAAGGTATATTGAAATTCCCCCCATCAGCAAAAAGCTTGCAGAGATAAGCACGCTCAACACAATAAAGACGGCGCTAAATCCCAGGATAAAGCTTAGGGTGGTAAAAAACAGGGCCGCCTTAGCCCCCGCCCCGCCCTTAACGCTGCCCAGAATGCTCAGGTACGACGGAATTAAGGGCAGCACACAGGGAGAAAGAAACGAAAGAAGGCCCGCGGCAAACACCAGGGGCGCCGAAAGTTCGACCATGGTTTATTATACTATTTTTTATACTGCCGAAACATTCCTAAAACCAACCGGGTTTTGAGAACGGCTCTACTTTCGCCGCATTTTACACCGTGTGCAGCCAAACACATGGACATGGGACCGGCGGGGTTTTTCAAAAAGCCGGGCAAGCAGAAAGTCGTCTGTCCGGAGTACCGCCCCGCAGACGGGGCAGACCCGGCGGCGGCCCCCTTCAAGGCAGTATACGCAGCCGGCAATGTGCATAAACCGGTCCGCCCCGCCCATGGAAGGAAACACCGAAGATTTAACCCGTTCCCCCCGTTCCAGCCGGGCGGAACAAACCGGACAGGTCCGGGGCGCGCCGGGAAAACTTTCCCCGGCGGCTTGTTTTTTCCGGTGCTTTCGCCGCGCCACGGGCATGGAAAGACCGCCGGGAAGGGCAAAAAACAGGGTAAAGCCAAGCCACAGAAGAACCATTCCCCCCAGGGTTAGCAATAATGCTTGAAGAAAAGCCGCCATTTACGCGCCGCTACCTTAAATATATACTAATACCGGTGGCAGTATTGTATATTATCGGCACTCCCATTGGAAATCTGGGGGATTTAACATTCCGGGGGGTGGAGATCCTTAAATCCGCAGACCTGGTAGCCTGCGAAGATACCCGGTGCACCCTGCGGCTTCTTAGCCACCTGGGTATCCGCAAGCCCCTTCTTTCCTGCCGGGCCCAGAACGAAAAGGCCGCCGCGGCCCGGATAATCGCCGCCCTGGACAAGGGCAAAACCGCGGTCTATGCCAGCGATGCGGGAACCCCCGCCATAAGCGATCCCGGAGCATCCTTGGCCGCGGCGGCGGCGGCGGCGGGCCACCAGGTCATCCCCGTACCGGGCCCTTCCGCGTTCGCGGCCCTCCTTTCCGTCGCCGGGGGAAAGGACAAAACGGTGGTTTTTGAAGGCTTTTTGTCCCCCAAACCGGCCCGCCGCCGGTCCCGGCTTAAGGAGTTGCTGGGCACCGGCTGGGCCTTTGTACTTTATGAATCTCCCTTTCGGGTCCTTAAACTTTTAGAAGAATTAGCCGATCTTGACAGAGAACGGTACATCTGCGTCGGCAGGGAGATGACTAAAATACACGAAGAATACAAACGGGGTTCCACCGGAGAAATTTACGCGTTTTTTGCCGAAAAAGACCGGCCCATAGGTGAATTTACCCTGTATGTGTCTGGGCATAAATACAAATAAGGTTTAAACTTATTATTGAAGTTGCCGATAATAAAGACAGGTAGGGTGTGATATGATGATCGACAGGATAAATAATCTAGAACCCTTGCAACCCGGAAAAAAGTCCGGGCGGAATGGTCAGACAGAAAAAGGCAAAGAGTCCGACTCCGTTTCTCTTTCTTCGGAGGCGATAGAAAAGGCCGAACTGTACCGGGCCATGGATCTGGCTTCCGGGGCGGAAGACGTGCGAGCCGAAAGAGTTGCCGAACTTAAGGCAAAAATTAACGACCCTTCCTACATCAACGACACGATTATCCGGGCCACGGCGGATAAAATTATGGACGCCTTTGGGCTGTAAATTACAATGGCGTATCCAAGCAGCATGCGGAAGGCGGAACAGGGAATACCGGTTCCGCTTTTTTTTAGCAAGGAGCCCTTCTATGGACATATCGTTACAGTTAGATCCGGAAATTATCATAGGCGTAGACACGGTTAACCGGGCGGGAACCCTCTGTGGTGAATTTGGAAGCCGCGCCCTTATTGTAACCGAACAGGTATTGTACGAAAACCGGAGTATAGAACGGCTTAGCGCGGTCCTGGAAGAGGCGGGAATAGAGGCCATTATCTTTGACGAAGTACCGCCCCAGACCACCGTAGACGTGGCGGAAGCGGTGGCTATCCTGGCCCGGGGCGCCCGGTGCGCGGTTATTATCGGGTTTGGGGGGCTTAAAACCCAATCCATAGCCCGAACCGCGGCCATGATCGTCAAAACCCGGATAAATATATTTGACCTTATAGACGGGACGAACCCGCCGGTGGATTTTATTCCCTATGTGGCCATCCCAACCACCGGCAGGGACCCCTTCCTTTTTTCCCGGTACTTTGTGGTGGTGGATCCCCGGGATCGTTCGGCAAAGCTGATGAAGTCACCCCAGGGACTTTGCGTCGCGGCCATTGTGGACGGGGGCCTTTCCGAATCTCTTTCCGGAAAGTTTGCCTCCACCACCGCCTTCGACGGCTTTTGCGTAGCCGTGGAGGCCTATTGTTCCACCAAGGCTTCGTTCCTTTCCGATGCGCTCCTGGAACAGGCGATCCTTCTGTACACCCAGATGATGGACTCGTATATAGACAACAAGCTCTTTGATATGGCCGGCGGGGCCACCAACGCGGGGCTTCTTATAGCCCTGGGCTGTGCGGTTTCTTCCCCCGGCATAGGCACCGCCCTGGCTTTTGCCCTGAACGGCCGGTTCCCGGTGGCAAAATCCTGGTGTTCCACGATCCTGCTTCCCTACATCCTGGAAAAGCTTGTTTCCGCCCGGCCCGAAAAACTTGCCAAAATAGCCAGCCTTATGGGCGAACCCGTAGTGGGCGCGCCGGTTTCCGAATCCGCCGCCGCGGCGGTGGACGCGATCCGCCGCCGGATGGGCATTTTACAGGTCCCCGCCCGCTTTAAAGACTACGATCTTTCCCTGGACCGGCTGGTCCCCATTGCCGAAGCCGCCCGGAACCTGGAATTTGTGGCTTTTTCTCCCTGGACCGTTTCTTCCGAAGACGCCTACGATTTGCTTAAACAGGCCTTTTAAACCACAGGGAACACCCGGAAATTCCGCCGGGGCCCTAGGGGTCCCTGCCGTATACCGGCGCCCTGCCCAGCCAGCGCCGGATGCGCATCGCCGCGTATTCGGCCTTTATAGCCAGGTTAAACAACACCCCCTGCTTTTTCAGTTCCAGCAGATACGCGGCGTATAATTTATCCGATACGGCAATATGGGTTAACACCCAGTCCCGAAGGTAGCGGACAAACACGTTGGGAACGAAGGCTTTTCCCATTTGAAAGGCCTGCACCTGAGAAATAATTTCCCTGGCAAAGTCTTCGTGCTCTTTTTTATGGGCCGCAAGATCGGGATATTTAATGCGTTCCAGCAGTTTTTCTTCGGTGGAAAAATGAAACCGTACATAATCCACCGCATCGTGGATGGTCTTTAAAAAATATATCCGGGCGGCCCTGTCTCCTTCAAGGCATCCGGTATACAGCGTATTGGTCATGTCAATCAGCTTTTTATGCTGCTCGTCAATAAGCGGAATTCCGATGCGGTAGCGATCGGACCATTCAACCAGATTGTTTTTTGCCATATAATCTCCTATTAAATCCATAGGCTTAATAAGCAATGGACCCTTTTCAGTTTCTCCTAATTTTCTTATACTGTCCAGGGACTTGTCTGTCAATCACTAAAAATTCATCTAAAAGTAAGATTTTTTCAAGGGTTTTCGGGAAAAAAGGGTTTTGGGAATGGCTCACGGAAGAGATTTTTTAAAAATCCCGGCGTCTTTCCTGCGGTCCGGCGGTCCGGCGCTCCGCGGACCTTGAGATTTATTTCGCTTTTTTCTATAGTAAAATAACGAAATGAATAAAATTCTTAAAAAAAGGCGGCTTTCGGCGGATGTATACGAGATGCTGGTGGAAGCCCCCCTAATCGCCGCGGCCCGCAGGGCGGGTCAATTTATCATTGTCCAAATTGACACGGACTGGGGCGAACGGATTCCCCTTACCATTGCCGACGCGGCGGCGGGGAATTTAACCATCGTATTTCAAACCGTGGGGGCCAGCACCTATAAATTGGCGCTCAAGGAACCGGGGGATTACATAGAAAATATCCTGGGCCCCCTGGGAAATCCCACCCACATTGAAAACTTTGGCCATGTGGTCTGCGTGGGGGGCGGCATCGGCGCGGCCCCCCTGTTCCCTATCGTACAGGCCATGAAGGCCGCGGGAAACCGGGTGTCGGTAATCATCGGCGCCAGAACCAAAGAATTGGTTATTTTTGAAGACCGCATGCAAGACTATGCGGACGAACTTACCATCGTTACCGACGACGGATCCTACGGTAGAAAGGCCCTGGTTACAGAACCCCTTAAAGAATACTGTTCGCAGAACCCAAAACCGGATATGAGCGTCGCCATCGGCCCGCCCATCATGATGAAATTCTGCGAAAAAACCACCGCCGAATTCGGCGTTCCCATTTTTGTCTCCCTTAACACGATTATGATCGACGGTACGGGAATGTGCGGGGGCTGCCGGGTAACCGTGGGGGGCGAAACAAAATTTGTATGCGTTGACGGCCCCGAATTTGACGGCCACAAGGTTGATTTTGACAACATGATGCTCCGCATGAGGGCCTTCAAGGCCCGGGAAGAACGGGATCACCACCGCTGTCGTATCGGCCTGGGGCCTGCGGGCTCGACGCCCCAATAAGTACAGCAGGACACGGCATGAACAAAACAAAGACGGCCTTAAGCGCCGGGGCAGAGGCCCTTCTTGCATCCATCACGGGAAAAAAAGCCCTGGGCCCCCTAAGCGCCCGGGACCGTTCCGCTATTCCCCCCCAGGAAATGCCCGCCCAGGATCCACGGGAACGGGGCAAAAATGTAAGCGAAGTCGCCCTGGGGTACACCGAGGCCCAAGCCCGGCTTGAAGCGGAACGCTGCCTGGGTTGTAAAAACCAGCCCTGCGTTAAAGGCTGCCCCGTGGCGGTACCCATTCCCCGGTTTATTACAGAAATTCAAAAGGGCCTTTTTAAAGAGGCGGTAGACATTATCAAAGAGACAAATCTGCTTCCCGCGGTCTGCGGACGGGTTTGTCCCCAGGAAAAGCAATGTCAGGCCGAATGTACCCTGGGAAAAATGCTCCGGAGCGTTGAAAAGGCCGTAGCCATCGGCCGTTTGGAGCGTTTTGTGGCCGACTGGGAGCGGGAAAACGGGAAAGTTACAATTCCCACGGTAAAGGCCCCCACAAACAAAAAAGTCGCCGTCATCGGCTCGGGGCCCGCGGGCCTTACCGTGGCAGCGGATGTAGCCAGGGAAGGACACGGGGTAACAATTCTGGAAGCGTTTCATAAACCCGGGGGAGTTATGGTCTACGGCATCCCCGAATTCCGGCTTCCTAAATCCATAGTTCAGGAAGAAGTTGACATCCTGTCCAAAATGGGGGTTAAAATCGAAACAAACTTCCTGGTGGGCCGTACCGGCACAATCGCGGAACTGCTGGACAAAACCGGAACGCCGGAAAATCCCCTTTGCCGCGGCTACGATGCGGTCTTTATCGGGGTGGGAGCGGGGCTGCCGAAATTTTTAAACTGCCCCGGCGAAAACCTGGTGGGGGTAATGAGCGCCAACGAGTACCTTACCCGGGCAAATTTAATGAAGGCCTACGATGCGGAAAAAGCCGCCACCCCCATGTACGAGTCAAAAATTACCGCCGTTATCGGCGGGGGCAATGTGGCCATGGACGCGGCCCGGATGGCGCTGCGGCTTGGATCGGAACAGGTTCATGTCGTATACCGCCGGACCAGGAACGAAATGCCCGCCCGGGCGGAAGAAATTGAACACGCCGCCGAAGAGGGCATTATTTTTGACTTTTTGCGAAACCCTGTACAGTTTCTTGGGGACGATCAGGGCCGGGTTACGGGGATAGAGCTGCTTACATACGAGCTGGGCGAGCCGGACGATTCGGGCCGCCGAAGTCCCGTGGCAATTAAAGGATCCGAGTATATGTTTAACTGCGACACGGTAATCGTTGCCCTGGGAAACGAGTCCAACCCCCTGATCGCCAGAACCACAAAAAACCTAAGCGCCGACAGGAGGGGCCGGATTATTGTGGACGAAACCCAAAAAACCAGCCTGGACAAGGTCTATGCCGGGGGCGATATAGTCTTGGGGGCGGCCACGGTGATCCTGGCCATGGGCGAAGGCCGGCAGGCGGCCGCGGCGATTAACCGCATCCTGTCATAACATGCAGATTTGCATGCCGGACCTGCGGCTGCCGGCAAGTCTACCGCGGGCTTAAAACCATAGGCCAAAGAGAGAAAACCATGAAACCGGAAATTTTTATTTCTGCGGGGGCTTTATCCGCCCCCCGTGCGAACCCCCGGATTACCCGGCGGCGGCCCTGGCTGACGGCGGCCTTGATGCTTAGGGCCTTTAGCCTCTTTTCCCAGGAAGAAACCGCCCCGCAAACGGTTCCGCCAATCCAGCCGGCGCCGGTTCAGCCCGAGCTTACCCGGCCGCTGACGGTTCAGCCGACGCCGGTCTTGCCGGCGCCGATCCAGCCCGCCCCTGCCCAGCCCGCAACTACCCAGCCGGCGCCGGTTCAGCCCGGGGCCCAAACCGCGCCGACCGCGCCCCCCCAAGGCCCCGTCCCGGCGGTGCAGCCATCCCGAAGGCCGGGGCCGGACGCGCTGCAAAATTACCGCATTGGCCGGGACATGGAAGCCCGAAACCGGTTTGAAGAAGCAAACATTTATTATAACGAAGCTATCCGAATCTGCATGGAAGAATTAAACCTCAATAATTCTAATATGGATTCCTATACGGTACTAACCTGGTCTTTGCTTAAACAAAGAAAATACGCCGACGTTATAAACTGGGGGGACCGGGCGCTGCGGATCAACGCCAACGATTACCGCATCGTAGAAACCATGGGAGAAGCGTACTTTTACCTGAACGACTACCCGCGTTCCCTAACCATGCTGCAACGCTATGTGGCTTCCATCCCCAGAGGAGACCGGGCGTCTACGGCCTATTTTTTCATGGGAGAAATCTACCGCAACCAGCGGAAGTACCTTCATGCGGATATTGCCTACACCACCGCGGTGGCCCTGGAAGGAAACATCTTCCTGTGGTGGTTCCGCCTGGGCACGGTTAGAGAATCTGCCGGTGAATACCAGTCCGCGACGGAAGCGTATGAAAGATGCGTGGGCTTAAACCCCAATTCCCGGGAGGCCGCGGAAGCCCTGGAGCGAACCCGGCGGCTTAACACGGCGGCCCAGAGGAACCAGGGGAGCTAAGCCTTTTCGGTTAATTCCAGCAAAAGCTCGTCAAGGGCTTCCATAAGCCGGTTTTTCTTTACCGTTCCCCGACCGTTTTGCGGTCCCCGGCGGCCGGTGATCTTACCCTTCCGCGCATTCAGCTTTTCCAGGATGCGAAAACTTTTTCCCAGGAGTCTGCCAAAAGAGCCGGGCAGGGTAAAGCCCGGAGAAACAAAAACCCTGGACAGCATTACCAGGCCTTCCAGTGTTACCGCTTTGCGCAGCCCTCCGGTTAGGCTTCCCAGGGTAACGGAAAGCGGCCCCGCCTGAACAAGGACCTTTCCATAGGGGGGAAAGAGGTTGCAAAACACCACCCCCCCTATGACGGCAATTGTTAAAACGGGCCGGGTCTTTTTTCCCGCCGCCGCGGCCAGCAGCCAAAACAGCGCAAACAACGCCGCTTTTAGCGCCAGGGACGGAACAAGCAAAAACAAAACCATCGCCCCAAGGCCCCCGAAAAACCGAAGCCCGGAAAGAAATTTTTGCCGCACCCCCGGCATTCCGGGGGGCCTGGGGCTTTTAGCCGGTTCCCCTTTCGGGATCCGGTCTGGCATTCCGGGGGACGAAGGGGAAAGCGCCGCGCTCCGGAACCAGCGAGATTGGACGCTAAAGGCCTTGGCAAAAAGCCCCAGGCTGGTACCGCTGACAATACCGGCGGCAAGAAAGGGCGGGGCAAGGTACAGGGCGCTTTCGCCAAAAACAAAAAACCGGGCCATCACAAGCTGGACGCTGTTAGACACAAAGGCCCCGGCCAAACCGATCCCCATGAAGCTTATAAATTTTTTTCCTAATCCCCGGCGAAGCCCATACATAATCGCCGCCGAGGCCGCGGATCCTGCCAGGGAAAACAAAAATACGTAGGAAAAAAGAGCGCCGGTAATAAGGCCTTGACCCAGCACTTTTAGTAAAACCAGCCGGCAATAATTTGCCGGGGAAAGCAGATCCAGGGCAAGAAGGATGGGCAGATTCGCAAGCCCTATCCGCATAAACGGCAAGGGCTTGGGGATAAGGTAGTCCAGAGCGGAAAGGAACATGCAAAAAGCGCCCAGCAAGGCGGTTCTGCTTTCCTCCCCGGTATCAAGTCGCAGTTTGCCCGGGTCCCCGCCGGCCGCTCCCGGCCTACCAGACAACTCCGTCAACTTCCGGGCCCCCGGTTGCTCCCGCGGCCCCTGGGCCGCCTTCTCCGGAGCTTCTTCGCGCTCCCCCTCCGGAACCTGCGGATTCCACGCTGACAAAAATGCCGTTGGGCAGGCAGGCTATCCATTGGCCCTGGTTGTGGATCGCCCCGGAAGCCACACAGGTTTGGTTGGTACAGGGAGAAGAAAGAATCCGGGCGCGGCCATTTTCTATTTTAATCACCGTATCCCCCAGGAACCCCGGAATTGTTACACTTTCGCTCTTATCCAGGGAATATATCCAGCTTCCGCCTTTTTCGGCAAACCTATTCCGAATAACAAGCCGGACCGCAGAGGCGCTTTTCTCGTATACCCGGAATGCACACAGAACCGTCGCCGCCACAACCAGAATGAGGAGGACAAAATCAAACACCCGCAGATCCCCCCGGGGCCCCGAAAACCCTTTGGCCTTACCGGGAAAAGGTTCCGGCGGGGATTGAACCGGGGGACTAAACCCCCACAACGGCGGTTACTTCGGGAATTTCCTTTTTAAGGTAATTCTCAATACCGTTTTTAAGGGTCATGGTAGCCATGGGGCAGTGGCCGCAGGCCCCCACAAGCTTAACAGAAACCTTCCCGTCCTCGCTAACCGAAACAAATTCAACGTCCCCGCCGTCGGCCTGAAGGGAGGGGCGGACGCTATCAAGAACACTTTTTACTTTTTCTTCAAGCATATTCACTCCTGTAAAAGGCGGTAAAACCGCCGCCGTTTATTCCCGGACACTATTCCCTGACAATTTCAAATAATGACACGGTCCATGTCTAAACAATACAAAAGCAGCCGGAAAAAAACAAGGGCGGCATGTGGAATTTAAGCGTTCCCCATTCGGACGGCCCCCGCAAAACAGCCCCCCAGACGCACGAGAAGGCCCCTCCCCGGGGTTTTCCGCCCCGCATAAGGTAAATTTTATTACACCCGCATGCGAATGAACCTCCCCGCCCTAAAGCTCCCCCGCGCAGGCGGGCTCTTGGGTATTAGACCCCACTGCGAATAAAAAAGGCTTGTAACTCTTTATATTATAAAGAATTACAAGCCGTTAGCAGGGACAGGACTCGAACCTGTGACCTCCGGGTTATGAGCCCGACGAGCTGCCAACTGCTCTACCCTGCGCCGTGCAGCTTATTCCCCGACAATTCGAAATTGTCAGGGAATTCCGATTGTAATTGTTTGTTAGGCAAAGTCCTTGCCTGCCAAGCCAAAATCTATTGTGTATAATATACATTTTTTATATAAACTTGTCAAATCCATCCCGGAGAGAGAGGGATTTGAACCCTCGGTACCCTTCCGGGTACACACGACTTCCAATCGTGCACCTTCGGCCGCTCGGTCATCTCTCCAATCAACCAACCCCGCCGAAAGGCGGGTCCCGGGGTATTACACCCGCCGGGGAATAAAAACTATCCTGCGCCCTCCTTCGGCGGCAGCCCTTTTTCCTAAGCGGCGGGTGCGCCGGATTAACCCTATTCCGGGCGGGTTTTGCAAAACAAACCGCCGCCGTAACCCGGCGCCGCCGTTCTGCGCCGGAGCAGGGGGGATTCGAACCCCCGGAACCCTTACGAGCTCAACGGTTTTCGAAACCGTCTCCTTCAACCGCTCGGACACCGCTCCAATAACACTTTTAAAAATACAGACCCTGCATCCTTCTGCAAAGAACGTTTTGCATCGGCCCGCACACGTTTTCCATGAGGCTGACACGATTCGAACGTGCGACCTTCAGATCCGCAATCTGACGCTCTATCCAGCTGAGCTACAACCTCAATATAATGACTAACGTGTAAAATACAGAAATTCAACATAATAGACTCTGCCTAAAATGTCAAGGTTGCCGGCGTCTTTTATCCGCGGCCGGTGTGCGCCGGTTAGCCGGCGTAACCGTCCCCCGTTAGCCCCCCTGCCGGCCGGCCCGAAAAATCGTAACAAATTCCCGGGGGTCTACATTTTGCGCCCCCAGATCCGATTTATAATCCATGGGCATGCCGAAATCAAGAAACTCAAAACCCCCTTTTTCTAACCAGCGCGCCATAAGGATCATTTGAACCGTACCGGCATTGTTTTCTTCTTTGTAGCCGGAATAACTGGTATACACCCGGTCGCATAATACGCCAAATTCGCCGGCCACAAGTGTTCCGTCCCGGTAAAGGCCAAAGGATACGGGCCGGGGGGAGTCCCCCGCTTTTTGCTTTCGCAGAAGCTGCAAAACAAACAACAGGCTGGGGGTCAACCAGCCGTCTCCATGAACGGCAAGACAGTTTTGAACGATCCGGTCAAAGTCCGAATCAAAGCGCAATTCATAGCGGCCCAAAAAGGGCTTTATGCTTTTTTTTACGTGGAGTTTAGAAAAAAACAGAACCGACCGGACAAGGTGTAATTTGGGAAGCACAATATCCTGCCTATAGGGGTTTCCCCGGTGGTCCTTGTCAAAAAAACTATCGGACATGATTAAAAACCCGGCATCCATAAGCCGGGCAATAAAGGCAGGATCCCAGTCCAGGGCAACGCAAAATTCTTCTGAGTATCCGGTTTCAAGCATGGCGTCTACCACCGCGTTACAATCGTCTTCGGGGCGTATAAAAATCATTCCCGATCTGGTATAGCATAAGGGATAAGGTTTTTGGTTCATTACCGTTCTTTAGGAAAACGCTGTTGGGTATTCTCCTTTGGCACGCCGTTCCGCTGGTATATACTTTGTTTTAGCCTTTTTAGCAGATTCCGAAGATTCTCGTCTTCTATGGCGTCGATATCAAGGGTCTGTCCGGGGGCCTTGATTTCCAGCGGCGCCTCTTTACTATCCGCCTTTGCCGGGTCCGGCTTTTTCTCCCGGTATTCTGCCCTTTCCGCCGCCGGGGATTCAAAACCAGCCGGGGGATTCCGGCTTAAGCGAAAAGAAATTCCCGACAGGGTAATTTCCGGAAACCGCCTTCGGACGGTTTCCAGAATTTCCCGCTGCCTGGTCTGTAGAAGCTGGATCCAGCCCGGATGGTCTGCCTCTACCATAAGTACGGATCGTTCCAGGGCCCTTATCCGTGAATGGCTTGCCCCCTGGGAAAGCCCGCAGTGTTCCAATAAAGCGGCCCAGGACGAAAAAAGGGTCCCGTATTTCTTTGCTTCTTTAAGCGTATCCGCGTCAAAAAATGCCGATAGAAGATCCCCCGCCTTTTTCATGATCCGCCTATGGCTCCGTTACTGACATAATAAATAAGCGTATCTGATTTACCGTATTTTTTATAGGGCTCCTCCGGAAGAAAGGCAAAAAAAGCCTGTTCATACCCGGGCATAAGCGAAAGAAAGCGGCGGCGTTTTTCTCCGTCCAATTCCAGCAGCACGTCATCCAATAACAGAACCGGCAAAGTCCCCCTTGCCTCGAAAAAACCCCGGGCCTGGGCCGTCCGGAGCAATAGGGCTAAAAGGCGCCGCTGGCCGGTAGAGGCGGCGGCCGAAAAGTCTTCCCGATCCCGGGTAAAAAAATACCGGTCCCGGTGGGGCCCGGAAAGGGTAAGGCCCTGGGCCAGATCCGCCGTTCTGCGTTCCTCTAGATAGGACAAAACGTTTATATCGTTTTTCCAGGAAGAGGTGTAGGTAACGCCCACCCCCTTTATGCCGGAAACCTCTTCGTACAGGGGGTTAAGCAGAGAAGAAAAACTATGGGCCCTGCGCTTTCTCTGTTCCATAAGCCGGACGCCGTACTCGGCCAGCTGGGGATCCAGCGCATCAAGAAGATTTTCTACCCGGCGGTAATCGGCGCCGAATTTACCTTCCCGCAGTACGGTATTGCGGGTTTTAAGGATCCGCCGGTACCGGCGAAGATCGTCCACATAAACAGGATCGTACAAACTTTGGGTTTGATCAAAAAACCACCGTCTTCGCTCCTGGCCGCCGGAAACAAATTCCATATCTTCATGACAAAAAGCTACGCAGGGGCTTATTTTTAACAGGTCCTTGCGGTCTTCTACTTTTTTTCCGTTTACCCTTACGGTTTTACATGAATTTTCAACGGTGATAACAATACGCGTACCCAGGGTTTTTTCCGGCAAAAGGGGGCCTAGTTCCGCCGAGGCAGAAAAAGCTCCTGTTCCGTAGCGGGCCAGATCCCCGTCTTTTACCCCCCTAAAAGAAGAAGCGTAGGAACAAAAATACAGGGCCTCAAGAAAATTGGTTTTTCCCTGGCCGTTTTCTCCTATAAGAAAGATATCCTTTGCCCGGGTATCTATACCGGCGTCTTTAATATTGCGAAAGGACGCGGTCCGCAGTGAAAGAAAGGCCATATAACACCATCCGGGATTGTTGGAAGATCCCTTTAGTCAAGCTGCATGGGCATTACGATATGAAAAAAATCTTTCTCCGGTATCGGCTTTATGGTAATAGCCTTGTTTGCTTCGGTAAAACAAAGTTTAATTTTAGGATCCGTTATTATCTTAAACGGTTCTTCGATATACCGGTAATTAAGGGCTATGGAAATTTCTTTGCCCTCATATTCACATGACAATTCTTCTCTGGCGTTTCCTATATCCCCTTCCTCGTTTTGATCTTCTTTATTGGAAGATACGATAAGCGCCCCCGGTAAAAGAATTAAATAGATCCGGTAAGATTTTTGTTCTACTAAAAGAGAGACCCTTTTTAAAGCTTCTAAAACTTCAAGGCGGTCTACCGTGCAAAAATATTCCTGATTTTCCGGAATAACCCGTTGATAATTAGGAAACTGGCCTTCGATAAGAACAGAAGAAAGCTTGTAATATCCAAACCGGATAAATATATTTTTATCCGTAACAGAGATATTTAACATTCCTTCGTCCCCGGCCCTTTTTAACAGAACCGAAAGAATTTTTGGGGGGATAATTATCCCGGAAGAACCATTCTCTTTAAACGCGATGCTTTTTTCTATATATGCAAGGCGTCTTCCGTCGGTGGCTACCATTACAATTTTTTCTTCTTCTTTTTTAAAGAAAATCCCGTTCATAAAATAACGGGTTTCGTCGTCGGACACGGCAAAAACCGTCTGTTGTATCATTTCTTTAAATTCTTTAACCGGAACGTCAAAATAATTTTCTTTATTAAAAATAGGAAATTCCGGATATGTTTCGGAAGCAATACATTTAAGTTGAAACTTAATCTTCCGGTTCATGGGCTTTATAACAACGGTATTTTCTTTTTTTTCTACCTCAAGTTCCCCGTCTGGAACAGAATTAAGAATTCCCAAAAATTTTTCCCCAAACACCGTGGTAGAACCCGGTTCTTTTAACTCTATGGGAACCTTGGTTTCAAAGTTAACCTTCATGTCCGTGGCCTTAATAATAAGCTCGTTTCCGGAAGTTTCAAGATAAATATTAGACAAAATGGAAATAACGTTTTTAGAAGAAATTATTTCCTGTGCTATGGAGACTTCTTTTAAGAGAATATTTTTTTCGCAGCTAAATTTCATACACATCTCCTCTTATTATATTTATATAAATATAATAGTAGTCATAGTAATAGGTTTTCAAAAATGTGGAAAACCACGGTAACTTATTATTATATAAAAAATTAAATATTTAACAATGGCTTAATAAAAGGCCCCCTGTTTTCCACATGTTAATTTTTGGTTAGTTTTATACAAGTTATCCCCGGTATATTAACATTTTTTAAACTTTTGCGCTATAGTCTTTTATGGTTCTAATAAGACTTTGAATAATGGAATCCATAGAAGGATCCGAATTAATACGGTCTTCTATCTTTTGGCATGCGTGCATTACCGTGGTATGATCCCGGCCTCCGAAGGCCTGGCCTATCTCGGTGGTGGTGTATTCGGTTATCTCCCGGATAATGTACATGGACAGTTGCCGGGGATAAACAATGCTTTGGGTTCTTTTTTTGCCCTTAAGATCATTGGGAGAAAGGTGGAATTTTTCAGCCACCACCCGTTGAATTATTTCCATGGAAAGGTTTGACTGCCGCCGGTCTGCAAAGGGATCCTTAAGCAGCTGCTGGGCCACCTCTACGGTGATAACTTTTTTTACCAGCTTGGCATAGGCGGTTAGGGTATTTAGGGCGCTTTCAAGGTCCCGGACATTGGTAGAAATATTTTTACTTACCAGGGCTATTACATCGTCCGGTATGGTGATCCCCGAAGCGTCGGTCTTTTTCTTTAGGATTGCACAACGGGTTTCATAGTTGGGCGGCTGAAGATCCACGTTCAAGCCCCGGCCCACCCGGGAGCGCAGGCGGTCATTAAAATCCTTAAGGTCCGACAGGGGGCGATCACAGGTAAAGACCATCTGTTTGTTGGCGTCGTAAAGGGCGTTAAAAGTGTAAAACAGCTCTTCCTGGGTACCGTCTTTTTTTTGAAGAAAATGAATGTCGTCGATAAGAAGGATGTCCGCAAAACGGTATTTGTTTTTAAAGGCCGCCTTAGCCCTTTCGGTGTCCTGAATAGAGGCGATAAACTCGTTGGTAAAGGTTTCGGCGGAAATATAGATCACCTTGTAATCCGTGTTTGTGTGGATATAGTTGCCCACGGCCTGCATAAGGTGGGTTTTTCCTAAGCCCGCCCCGCCATAGATAAGGAAGGGGTTGTAGGCCGTCCCGGGGTTTCGGGCAATGGCCTGGGCCGCGTTGGCGGCAAAGCTATTGTTGTCTCCCACCACGTAGGTTTCGAAGGTATAGTCGTTTCGCAGCTGCGAATGGCCGCCCTTGGGGGGTCTTTCGGGGATTCGGACGGGAATTTCCGGGGTTTTTGAAGGCGGGGCGTCCGCAGAACCCTGAATTTCCGGAATTTCGGCGGTTTTTGGCTTAATCACCAGATTTAAAGCCACCCGTTTACCGATAAGTTCTTCTATTTTCCCCTCGATATAGGCCTGGTAGCGCTTTTTTACCTGATCAAGGTAAAAAAGGGAGGGGACAGAGATGGTAAACCCTCCTTCGTCGGCTTTCTGGAATTCCAGGTTAAACCAGGTCAAAAACTCCTGTTCCTCTAGGTCGGAACGGATTTGACTCATGGTTTCATTCCAAATGATTTCGTAGTCTCCGGTTTCGGTCATAAAACGATCATAAATACAGAATATTATCCACAACTATACCACAAGTAAAAAAAGAAGAAAATAGAAAAAATAAATTTTTTTTTGTATAACCCTTAATATTTGATTAGTGGATGTATTTTAATTCTTTGCATTACAAGGAATTAACGGTTTAAAAAGGGCATTTACGCTTATTTACCCGGATCCCGGTTCATTTTGACTCAATAAAACCAATACTGCGCACGATTTATACACAAGTTTTCCACAAAAAAATGCCGGATTGGTGATAAAAATAAGGGTATTTGGCCCCGGTTCGGGTATTTTACCGGCGGGCGCCTTTTTCTGCCGCAACCCGCGGCTGATAGATTTTTATCCGTATTTTAACTATGATACCCTATGGATTTAAACTACTCTGCTCAAAACATCCAGGTTCTTAAGGGCCTTGAGGCGGTACGCAAGCGCCCGGGAATGTACATCGGAACCACCGGAATTGACGGCCTTCACCATCTTGTATATGAAGTTGTGGACAATTCGGTGGACGAAGCCATGCAGGGCCACTGCGACAGTATTTTGGTGGTCCTGGAAGGCAACGACGTGGTCCGGGTAGAGGATAACGGCCGGGGTATCCCGGTGGATATTCACCCTACCGAAGGAGTCAGCGCCTTGGAGCTGGTTATGACCCGGCTTCATGCGGGGGGGAAATTCGACAAAAAATCCTACAAGGTTTCCGGGGGGCTGCATGGGGTGGGCGTTTCGGTGGTAAATGCCCTTTCGCAGTGGTGCGAGGCCTTTGTGTTTACCGGGGAAAAGGTATATGTCCAGCACTATAAACTGGGCGTGGCCGCGGGGACCACCGCAGAGGTAAGCCCCGGATCCCTGCCTCCCTGGGCCCAGCTTCGGCTAAATGTCCGGGACGGCTCTGGGGCGGGTTTGAGCAGCCGGGGGACCGTGGTTCGCTTTAAGGCGGATCCGGCGATTTTTGAAACCACCACGTATAATTTCGACGCCCTTTCGAACAGGCTTAGGGAACTGGCTTTTCTTAATAAGGGCCTTAGCATTACCATCCGGGACGAGCGGCTTAACCACCCCAAGATCCACGAATTCCGCTTTGAGGGCGGGGTAAAAAGCTTTGTGGAATACCTTAACGAAAGCAAGACCGTACTCCATAAGGAACCCGTTTTTTTTACGGGAACCCGGGAAGATCCTGCCCAGGGATCGGTGGATGTGGAATGCGCCCTACAGTACAACGACGGCTTTAACGAAATAATGTACAGCTTTGTAAATGATATTAATACCCGGGAGGGGGGAACCCACTTGGTAGGTTTTAAATCGGCCCTTACCAAGACCTTCAATGAATATTTAAAAAACTCAAAGCATGCAAAGAAACTGGACGAAAGCCTTTCCGGCGATGATGTCCGGGAGGGCCTTACGGCGGTTCTTTCCGTTAAAGTCCCCAATCCTCAGTTTGAAGGCCAGACCAAAGGAAAATTAGGAAATTCAGAGGTCAAGGGCATTGTGGAATCGGTGGTAAACGAACAGCTTGAACGGTACTTTGATCAGCACCAGGACGTAATAAACAACATTCTGGAAAAGTCTCTTCTGGCCGCCAGGGCCCGCATTGCCGCCCGGCAGGCCAGGGACGCCACCCGCCGAAAAAACGCCATGGACAGCGCGGGGTTGCCGGGAAAACTCGCGGATTGCAAAGAAAAAGACCCGGCCCTTTGCGAGCTTTTTCTTGTAGAAGGGGACAGCGCCGGTGGTTCCGCCAAGGGGGGAAGGGACAGCAAGTACCAGGCTATTTTGTCCCTTTGGGGAAAAATGATGAACGTTGAAAAACAGCGTATTGAAAAAGTAATAACCAACGAGAAGCTTCAACCCATTATAGCCAGCATAGGCGCGGGCTGCGGAAACGATTTTAACGCTGCCCGCATCAGGTACCACAAGGTTATTATCATGGCCGATGCGGACGTGGATGGCTCCCATATCCGCACCCTGCTTCTTACATTTTTTTACCGGTATATGACCGAACTGATTGAGCGGGGTCATGTGTACCTTGCCATGCCCCCCCTTTATAAGATCGGCTACGAAAAAAAATCGTTTTACGCCTACGATGACGCGGAAAAGGACCGGATCCTTGCCGAATCTGGCCGGGATCCGGAAAAAATTGCGATTCAACGCTACAAGGGCTTAGGCGAGATGAACCCCGAACAACTCTGGGAAACTACCATGGATCCGGTTCGGCGAAACATTATACAGGTTCATTTGGACGACGCGGTAGAGGCGGAGCGGATCTTTAGCATCCTGATGGGAGAAAATGTCGCCCCCCGCCGGGAATTTATCGAAGAAAACGCCCTGCTGGTAACAAATCTAGACGTATGAAAGCAAGGCGCCGGACGGATCTTTAACCGCAAAGAAACTTTTACTGTGGCAAATTTCTTTTTTTGTGTTATACTTAATAAATGAACCAGACAAAACTTGATATTTTAGTGGATATCCTTAAAGACGCCCCGGACGAGGTCTTTATCCAGCCCCACAATGTACCGGATCCCGACGCCATCGCTTCCAGTCTGGGGATGTATTATCTTCTTTCGCATCGGGGCATACAGAAACTTGCCATTGTTTACGACCAGGAGATAGAAAAGGCCAATTCCCTAAAGATGCTGGAAATGTTTAATGTGCCGATGATTCAGGCGTCCAAGGCGGCAACCCTGGGCGCCGAGGATTGGGCGGTACTGGTGGACTCCCAGAAAGGAAACGCCAACATTACAGATCTTCCCACCGATGAAGTGGCGGCTATTGATCACCACGAGTATAAGGGAAACATGGGCTACCGCTTTGAGGATATTAGACCCGAGGTGGGCAGCTGCAGCGCCATAATCGCAGACTGGTTTTTTGAAAACAATATCGACCCCCCCAGGGTAATTGCCACGGCCCTTTTATACGGAATTTTTATGGACACCGACAACCTTACCAGGGGGGCTTCGGATCTGGATATTAATATGTTTTATAAGCTCTACAGCCTTTCCGACATAGACATGATTGTGGAGCTTAAGGGAAATGAAATTTCCGTTAAAGATCTGGACCTTTATGCAGAGGCGTTTAAGACGGTGGAAATTTACGATGAACTTGGTTTTTTGCTGCTTAGAAGCGCCAACGATTCCCTTTTGGGGGCCGCCGGAGACATTGTGGTTAGCGTTTCGGGGGTAAACATTGTAATCGCTTATGCGATACGGGAAACGGGGATAAAACTTTCGGTTCGAAGCACCTGCGACAAAATAAAAGCCAATGATTTGGTCCGTTCCCTGGTAGAGGGTTGCGGTGTGGGGGGCGGGCATGACAATATGGCGGGGGGCTTTATACCCAAAGAAAATCTTAGCGTTTCCCGGCTTGTAGACACCTTTATTAAACACAGGGCTATAACTTTTTATGAACGGCGCCATGGCTAAGAACAGAACCTTTTCTGTAAAAGAAAAGGCTTCTGTTATTAAGGTTGCGTCTCTTACCGCTCTTGCGGGGAATTTTATATTGGCCGGCTTAAAGATTTTTACCGGTATTTTTGCCCACAGCATGGCGGTTGTGGGGGACGGGATCGATACATCCATGGATATACTTATTGCGATTATGACCCTGGTTGTTTCTTTGGTAATTGTCCGGCCCGCAGATAAAAACCATCCCTGGGGGCATGGCCGGGCAGAAACGGTGGCCACGGCGCTGCTTTCCATGATCCTTTTCTTTGCCGGGGGTCAGCTGATCCTTAGTGCATCTTTCCGGCTTATGGAAGGGAAAGTCCTGGAAATACCCGGCCGGGCGGCCCTAATTGTAACGGCGGTCTCTATTGCAGGAAAAATACTCCTTTCCTGGAGTCAGTACATTTTTGGCAAACGGGCCGGTTCGGCGATGCTTAAGGCCAATGCAAAAAACATGCTGGGCGATGTGGTTACTTCGGCGGGGGTGCTTGTGGGCCTGGGCTGTTCCGTGTTCTTTAATGTTGGGGCCGTTGATCTGATTACCGCCATACTGGTAGGAATTTGGGTAATTAAAAATGCCGTAGGTATTTTCCTGGAGGCCAATATGGAACTTATGGACGGCGCCGCCGATGATAAATCGTACCGGGAACTTTTTGAGGCGGTGCGCCTGGTGCCGGAAGCAGGCCATCCCCACCGCACACGGATGCGGCGGATTGCGGGGTATTGGGACATTGATATCGATATCGAGGTGGATCCTTCTTTGACCGTGGCAGAAGCCCATAGTATAGCAAGCCGGGTTGAAGACGCGGTAAAGGAACGGATAGAAGGTATTTTTGACATTATGGTTCATGTGGAACCGGTTGGAAACAAACAGACCGAAGGGTACGGCCTTACCGAAGAGCATGTAAAATAAAGGCCGCGCCGCGGGTTTATAGCTTTATGCGGCCCCGAAAACTTCTGGACAGGGTAAGCCGGTCGGCGTATTCCAAATCGCCCCCGACGGGCAGGCCCGAAGCAAGCCGGGTAATTTCCACTCCCGTATTTTTAAGGACCTTCTGAATATACAGGGCCGTGGTGTCCCCTTCCAGGGTGGGATTTGTGGCCAGGATTACCTCTTTGATGTTTTCTTCGCGTACCCGGGTTAGCAGGTCTCCTATGGTAAGATTGTCCGGGCTAACCCCTTCCAGGGGGGCGATAAGCCCCCCCAGGACATGAAAACGGCCATGGAATTCACGGAATTCTTCAATAATTCGCACGTCTTGGGCCCGTTCTACCACACAGATCACCGGTTCCCGGGCCGAATCCGAACAGATCGGACAGGGATCCGATTCGGTATAGGCGCCGCAGCGGGAACAACGCTTGATCGCATCGTGAAAAGCCAGAAGTTCTTCCCCCAAGATCCGGGCAAAGGATACATCCGCATCCAGAATGTGATATACCAGCCGGCCCGCGCTTTTTTTTCCCAGTCCGGGGAGCCGGGAAAAAAGGGCCGTTAACCGGTCAATGGCATTGGAAGAAAAGGATCCCAGGTAGGGCCCCCGCCGGGTGTCGGAAAATCCCGGCATATTTAGGGGGTCCCGCCGAATAAGCCCGGCATGCGGGGAATTTCCGCCCCCCCGGCCACAGAGATCAGCTCCCGGTTTATCCGCTCTTTTATTTTTTCCAGCGCCTGCCCCATGGCGGCGGCCACCAGATCCTGGAGCATGGTTATATCGGCGGGATCCACCACCTCTTTTTTAATGCGGACCCCCACAATTTCCATCTTGCCGGTAATTTCAACTTCCACCATGTTGCCCCCCGCGGATCCGGTTTCGGAAATGGCGCCAAGCTTATCCTGGACGGAATTTACCTGTTCCTGAAGCTTTTGGGCATTCTTTAAAATTTCAAAAGGATTCATCAATTTTTGTCCTGGTTTACGATGGTTCCGCGGAAGACCCGCTTTACCAGCTCCGCCTCCCGGCTTATGTCCTGCTCTTTGGACTTTTCTTCGGAACGCTGGGCCAAAAGATGTTTAAACCCTTCGGTAAAGGCGCCGGGCCTGTCCATAAATCCTTCGGCGGAACTGTTGGACGGGCCGCCGAAAGAATTATCGGTAAAGCTGCGGCCGGCTTCGGGGGAGGGCTCTTCCAAAGCCGGGCTTTCGCGGGCCCAGGAATCTGCCGGAGGGGCGGGTTCCGGAGTTTTTAGACATGTCCGGGCTGTCTCCACCGCCGTCCGCAGCTCCTGGGGAGAAATCCACCGGTCAAGCCAGCAGAGCTTTGATACCGCCGCTTCAAGCTCAAACCGGGGGGAAAGGGAATAGCGTATATCCCGGTAAAGGTCCAAAAATACGGAAAGAGCTTCTTCCAACTGGGCCAGGGACAGTTTTTCCCATACCCTGGCGGAAAACCGGCCCTTTCCGTAACCTAAAAGCGATTCCTTGGTAATTCCCGCCTTTATAAGCAGAATACTCCGGTAATAGCCCGCTAAATCGATGACAACCTGTTCCACGGCCACTCCGGATTCAAGAAGCCGGTCTATCGCCGTCAGGGCCGCGGAGGTATCGTTATCCACACAGGCTTCTGCCAGGGCGTTAAGTTCCTCCAATCCCAGAAGGCCAAGTTTTTCCCTGATCAGGGCCGTTCGGATCTCTCCCCCGGAAAAAGAAGACACCTGGTCAAAGAGGGTGTACGCGTCCCGCATGCTGCCCGTGGCTTCCCGGGCAATCCAGAACAGGGCTTCGTCTTCTGCCCGGATATTTATTTCGTCGCAGGTTTCTCTAAGGATGTGTTGAATCGTTTCTACCGGAATGGACTTAAAGGCAAATTGCTGGCACCGGCTTTTAATAGTGGCCGGAACCTTGTGAAGCTCTGTGGTGGCGAAGATAAAGATGATATAGGGCGGCGGTTCTTCGATGGTTTTTAACAGGGCGTTAAAGGCGCTGTTGGAAAGCATGTGAACTTCGTCGATGATATAGACCTTGTACTTTCCCGAATGGGGGGGAAAAAGGACCTCGTCTTTTATTTGCCGTACATCGTTTACCGAAGTGTTGGAAGCGCCGTCAATTTCGATAATGTCCAGGCTTGATCCCCGGTTTATCTCTTGACAGGCGGAACAGACTCCGCAGGGCGCCGGGGTGGGCCCCTTTTCGCAGTTTAAGGACCGGGCAAGGATTCTGGCGGCGCTGGTTTTGCCGCAGCCCCGGGGGCCGGAAAAAAGGTACGCGTGGGCGATGCTTCCCTGTTCCAAAGAACTTTTTAATGTGGAGCTGACAAACTCTTGCCCGGCCAGTTCGTCAAAGGTTTTGGGACGGCGGCGAATCGCGGTTACTTCATAGGCCATACAAGACAGTATAGCCTGTAAAACAAGGATCGTCAAACCATAGAGGCATATTAAAGTTGTTTAGAAACTTCAGTAACCAGCCGGGTTATTGAACAGGCCCATTACACGAACGGAAAATCCTGCTCGCTTTTTGGGGGGCCTAAAATTTCCGACCACACCAGGGCCTGTTGCAGGGGGCTTAATTCGCCGGGAAAAATACCGGGGATATTTTGCGCCGGGCTAGACCCGCCGTTACGGGCCGCGGAGGTTTTCGCGGCGGGGCCGCCAAGGTCCTGGTCTGTTTTGGCAAGCTCCTCGTCCGGCTTTTGAAAGGGGTTTACGTAACCGCCCTGCGGGGAAGCGGGTTTAGGCTTTTTTTGGGTTTTATTTTTTGCAGGGTCAGAATTTTGTGTAAGCTTTCGGGACGGAGGTATGTACACCTCCGTAGCCCTTGTTAAAGCCTTTGCGTAATCGGGATTTTTTCTGGCTTCCTGGACCTTCTCTATTAGTTTACCGGTGGATTCTTTTTGCTGCTTTTTCCTGTCGCTGGTTTGTTTTACACCGATAAGCCGGACGGCAATAAACAATGCGATGGGAAGAAGATAAACCAGGTTGTTTACAAGTTCGTCCAAAATGCCCTAGACCTTCCTTAAAAGTTCATGCTTCGGGGTTTAATACCGCGCCGCCCCGCAGGGGCGCGCTCCCGCAGGGCGCGCCCTGCGGGGCGGCGCGGAAAAATTATTTTTTATTGCCGATAGAGGATCGCATGTCGGTATCGGCTTGGATGTTTTTAAGCCGGTAATAATCCAGGACCCCCAGATGGCCGTTTTTAAACGCCTCCGCTATGGCCAGGGGAATCTGGGCCTCCGCCAGCACCACCTTGGCCCGGTTTTCCTGGACCAGGGCAATCATTTCCTGTTCCTGGGCCTGGGCGGCGGCCCGGCGTTTTTCCGCTTCTGCCTGGAAGCGCCGCTTGTCTGCCTCTGCCTGATCGGCCTGAAGTTTTGCGCCCACGTTGGCCCCCACGTCGATGTCGGCGATGTCTATGGAAAGAATTTCAAAGGCGGTTCCGGCGTCCAGGCCCTTGGCCAGTACGGTTCGGGAAATGGTATCGGGGTTTTCCAGAACCGCCTTGTAGGATGCGGAAGAACCGATGGTGGTAACAATTCCTTCGCCAACCCGGGCGATAATGGTTTCTTCCGTTGCGCCCCCAACCAAGCGTTCGATATTAGCCCGTACGGTTACCCGGGCTTTTACCTGAAGCTGAATGCCGTCCTTGGCCACCGCGTCTATGGTGGTCTTGCCCTTGCTGGTATCGGGGCAGTCTATAACCTTGGGGTTAACGCTGGTCCGCACCGCGTCAAGCACATCCCGGCCCGCCAGGTCGATGGCGGCGGCCCGCTGGAAAGGAAGGGGAATGTTGGCCTTATTGGCGGCCACCAGCGCCCGGCTTACCTTCATTACGTCTCCCCGGGCAAGGAAGTGGGTTTCAAGCATATCGGAGCTTATGTCGATCCCCGCCTTAGTAAGCATGATCCGGGAATCGACGATAACCCCGGGGTTTACATGGCGCAGCCACATGCCGATAAGCCTGCCCAGACCCACATGGGCGCCGGAAAGCAGGGCCCTAAACCAAAGGCCGAAGAACCGGAAAAAGAGCATTAAAAAACCCAATCCGATTAATACAACAACGACAATGCCGATTACAATAGCAATACCGATAGGACTCATTTTATACACTCCCCACAATAATTGTATTTCCTTGAACTTTTATTACCCTAAGGCTGCTGCCGTTTTCTACATAAGCGCCATCGGCTTCAACCTGAAAGATCTGCCCTTCTATTTCGGCCTTGCCAATAGGATGAAGCACCGTAACGGCCCTGCCGGTTTTTCCCAGAAGCGTTTTATAATCCGATTCCACATCCCCGTTTTCCTGCCAGCCGCTGCCTTCCCGGGCGGTTTGGTCGATTTTGGTTTTAAGCATCAGGGCGTCGAAGATCCTTGTCTTGGGCGCCAAAAGGGCAATAACGGCGATTCCCACAATGGCCGCCAGCAATCCTACCAAAACCACTATGGCATTACGGCCCATAAGGTCCCATTCCCAGTCAAACCGGGGAACGATAAAATCCTGCATGGAAAATATTAAAGAAAAGGCGATAAGCACAATGCCGGATATTCCAATAACCCCGAATCCGGGGATAATAAAAATTTCCACCGCCAAGAGGCCAAGACCCAGAACAAAAAGGATAATTTCCAGAGAATCCACCCTGTCCAAAAGAAAGCTGGCGCCAAAGACCAGGACAAAACAGACAATTGCGGCGGTTCCGGGAACGCCGAATCCGGGGCTTTGTAATTCCAGAAAAATCATAATAAGCCCCAGGAGGATTAAAAGACTTTGAACGGGGCCGGATACCAGAAAGGAGATAATGGAATCTGCGGCGCCGGGGGCGCTTTCTTCCAAAACAGTTTCGGCCCCCAGGGATTTAAGCAGTTCTTCCCGGTCGTCTGCAAGCCCCCGGGCAAGCCCGTAACGGTAGGCTTCCCCTGCGGTAAGGGAAAGAAGCTTTCCCGCCGGAGAAACAATCCCCACCCGCCGTATGCCGCCCGGCGCGCCCCTTTGGTCCGGCGACATGGATTCAAGCCGTTCCAATTCCTGCAGGGTAAGGATCCTAATGGCCCCGTCTACCTCGACTTCCCATAATTCTACATCGTAATCCACCATGGCCAGGGCAATCCCCGTGGGATACCCGTTTTTTTCGGCCAGCGCGGCAATCTGGGAGCGGACCGCCGCAACGGTTTTTTCTCCGGTTCCTTCGGTTTTGCCGTCAACGCCGATGCTTACCGGCGCCGCCGCGCCCATGGAAGTTCCCTGGGCCATATAAATTTCGGAGCAGGATAGGGCAATTAGGGCGCCGGCAGACCAGCTTACCCCCATGGAGTTTTCGCTGTTCCGTACCCAGGCGACGGTTTTTGCATTTTTAATGGACATGATAAAAGAGGTAATCTGCAGGGCCGAATCGACCCGGCCGCCAAAGGTATCGATCTCGAAGATAATATACTGGACATTTTCGTTTAGGGCCCGCCGGGCCTCCCGGCGGACAAAGGTAACCAGGGAAGGTTCAATGTCCCCCTCGATGGGAATAATCCACGCCGATGCCGGGGCAAAAGCTGTATCGCTTTCCCCGGCAGATAAAGCGGCGGCTTCCCCCGCAGGCGCCGGGCTGGTGTTATCCTGAGCCCAAAGGGGCAGGATGGGAAGCAGTAAAACCGGGATAAACCAGAGGGGGGGCCGAATAGAAAACATAGGTTAAGTGTAGCATAAGCTTCCTGGATGAATCAAGTTGCAGAAAAAGGCGCCTGTCATACGGCGCAGTAAACGCAGCCCCGTCCGGGCGGACGGGGCTGTAACAAAATGGTTAGGCAAAAACCCGCACCCGCGCCTTACCGTAGTTCCACGGCAATGGCCCAGGCGGGACCCTCCGGCGCGTTCCCGATGGGAAGGTCGTGCCTTTCTGCGCCAACCCAGTAACAGGGCGTGGAGGCGGCGTCGCCGTAGTAGTACCCGGCGACATACACGGACCCGCCGGATACGGCGACGGCACAGGCATCGCCGTATGTCCCCTCCCCGGTAGAAAGGTCGTACTTTGTTCCGTTAAGCCAGTAACAGGGGATGGGGCCGTCCTTTACAAGGGGCACGTAACGTCCGGCGGCATACACGGACCCGCCGGATACGGCGATGGCATAGGCATCGCCCGTTTCCTTGTTCCCGATAGAAAGGTCGCTCCTTGTTCCGTTAAGCCAGTAACAGGGCGTGTAGGCCGCCCCCTCTCCCTCACCGTAAGCCCCGGCGACATAGATTTGCGGCACCGGATTAGCAGCCTTCGAGGGGTTGCTGCAGCCCATAAGAACCATTCCCAGCACCGCCGGCAGGCAGAGGCTAAGAACCGCTTGTTTTACCCGTTTGTGTTTCATACCGAAACTCCTTTTTTCTATACTAGAGTTGTTTAAAAACTTCAGTTTTTAAACAACAACCGTTAAAAAACAGCAAAATGCGGAGCATTTTGCCTAGACTTGTGAAATAACCAACCGGGTTATTGAACAAGTCTACTGAACTGATCCCCAGGGAATCAAGCAAAAAAAGCGCTGGTTATGCCAGCTTATAGGTTTCCCCGTACCTAACAATCACCGGTTCGGGGCGGCCCTTGTTTTTTAGGTACTCTTTAAACGCCGCCTGGGCCCTGGGCTCCCCATGGACGAGGAATATCTTTTTAAGCCGGGAAAGGTCCAGCGAATCAAGCCATTCTTCGGCTTCAACATAATCCGCATGGGCGCTAAAGGCGTTGATGTTCTCTACCTGGGCCCTGCGCTTAAACCATGTACCGTGGATCTTTACTTCGTTTTCCCGGTTTTGGATGCGCCGGCCCAGGGTGTTCTGGGCCATAAAGCCCACCAGCAATATGGTGGTGGCAGGATCCTCGATATTGTTGATCAGGTGGTGTTGAATCCGGCCGGCTTCGCACATGCCGTCGGCGCTGATAATCACCGCGGGGCCCGGCATTCGGTTTAGGGCCTTGGATTCTTCCACGCTGGCGGTAAAGTGGAGTTTATTAAACCCAAAGGGATTTTTGTGGTGCCGGATAAAAACTTCGTGTATTTCATTGTCGTAACATTCGGGGTGAACCTGAAAGATCGTGGTGGCGTTGGTGGCCATGGGAGAGTCCACATATATGGGGATTTCCGGTATTTCGCCTTCGTCCACCAGCAGGTGAAAATAGTAGACCAGTTCCTGGGTCCGTTCAATGGCAAAGGCGGGAATAATGATCTTTCCCCGGTTTGCCACGGCCCGTTTGGCAATTTCCGCAAGTGTTCCCAGGGCGTCGGCGGGTTTGTCGTGGCGGCGATCCCCATAGGTGCTTTCAAGGACCACATAATCCGGCGCCGGGGGCAGATCCGGATCGCGGATAATGGGTTTACCCTTTCGGCCCAGGTCCCCGGAAAAAAGAACGGCCCGTTCCCCGCCGTCTTTTTTTACCGTTACATAGGCCATCGCAGAACCGAGGATGTGGCCGGCGTCGTAAAATTCGCAGCGGACGCCGTCCCCCATAATAAAAGGCCGGCGGTACGAAACCCCCATAATTTGGCCGGTAACTTCAATAACCTCTTTTTCGGTGTAAAGGGGCGCCCAGTCGAATTTTTCGCCTTTTTTATGGGCCTGCTTGCGAAGGTACTCCGCATCCCGGGCCTGGATATAGGCGGAATCCATCATTACCAGGCTGGCAATATCCCGGGTCGCAGGGGTAGAGTAGATGTTCCCCCGGTAACCCCATTTGGCCAACAGGGGAAGCAGGCCGCAGTGATCAAAATGACCGTGGGTAAGCAGGACCCCTTCGATCCTGTCCGCCGCAATGCCGAAATTCCGGTTCTTCCGGTCCGACTCTGCCCGGGAACCCTGGAAGGCCCCGCAATCCACCAGAAAGCTTTTTCCGTCTACTTCCAGCACATGCTTGGAGCCGGTAACTTCTTCTGCGGCCCCCAGGGAATAAAAGGTCATTTCCATAGACAGAGTGTATCAGAAGGAAAATATAAAAAATACCGTCCCGCCGCAGTGGTTTTAAAACCAGCCGTCTACAATACCCAATACTTCGTCCAGTTTGGCAAGTTCTTCCGCAAGCTGTTCCCCGGTAATAATAAGGGGCGGGGCCGCCAGGATCATATTTTCGTGGGTATAGGTCATAAAGCCCCGTTTGGCAAGTTCGCCGTTAACCTTTTTCATGGTCCCCGCCGGATCCTCTCCGTAGGGAACCACCGGTTCCTTGGTTTTTTTGTCCTTTACCAATTCCACCGCGCTCATAAGGCCAATGGCCCGGACGTCGCCCACGGTTTTGTGTTTTTCTTT
Organism: Spirochaetaceae bacterium; assembly: GCA_031278215.1. Lineage (GTDB taxonomy): Bacteria > Spirochaetota > Spirochaetia > Treponematales > Breznakiellaceae > JAISLT01. The sequence continues at coordinate 3,021 of JAITKV010000012.1, read as the reverse complement.
CATTGCCTCCAGGGCGGCTTTAAGTTCCGCCCCCCGGGCCCTTACATTGTCTATTACCTTGTTGCCGATCAGGTAGTTAAGCCCGGCAATGCCCGCCGCACAGGCCAGGGGGTGGCCGGAATAGGTAAGGCCGCAGGAAAGCAAGTGGTCGTTAAAGTATTCGGCGATGGTTGAAGAAACCCCCACCCCCCCCAGCTGGACATAGCCGCAGGTAACTCCCTTGGCAAAGGAAACCAGATCGGGTTTTACTCCCCAGTTTTCAAAGGCGAACATTTTTCCGGTCCGCCCAAAGCCCATCATTACTTCGTCGCAGATCATCATAATTTTGAATTCGTCGCAGATCTGCCGGACCCCCTGGATATACCCTTCTGGCGGAATAAGAACCCCGTTGGAGCCGGTAACGGTTTCGATTACAATGGCGGCAATGGTGGGAGGATTTTCGTACACCACCTGTTCCCGCAGTTTATGAAGGTAATAAGCGGAAGCTTCTTTTTCTGAAGCAAAGGAAACGGGTTCCCGGTATATGTAGGGATCGAAAAAATGGATAAAGCCGGGAATTCCCGGTTCCAGGGCATACCGCCGGGGTTCGCCGGTAAGATTCCCCGCCCCAAAACTGGACCCGTGGTAGCTTCGGTACCGGGAAAGGACCTTGTTCCTGCCCGTATACATTCGGGCTATTTTAATGGCGTTTTCATTGGCGTCCGCCCCGGCGTTGGTAAAAAATATCTTGCCGAAATTATCGGGTAAAAGACTTACCAGCAGTTTTGCCAGTTCCCCCCGGGGCTCGCTGGCGTAGGAAGGGGAAATATAGCAGTATTTGTCCGCCTGGGCTTTAATGGCATCCACAATGGCCCTGTTTCCGTGGCCCAGGTTCATGTTGACAAGCTGGCTGGACATATCGGTGTATCGCTTTCCCGAAGGATCCCACAGATAAATACCCTCTGCTTTTTCAATTACCACCGGGTTTAAGCCCCCCTGTTTGGACCAGGACTGCATATTATAGGCGGTATGGTTGGTGCGGATAGATTCTTCGGACATGGGGCCCTCCTTATGGCGCATGACGGGGCACGGGTCTTTTAGATTTGACATCCCCTGCCCATAACTTTCTATACCAGTATCGGAAAAACTTGTCAATGCGCCGGGGTATTTTGGCGTGCGTTTTGTCAAAATCCGCGTTTCTTGCTGGATTTCGGTTAAATTCTTGATATTTTAAAAGAAATATGGTATTAGGGACGGTATACTGGCGGTGATAGAAATGACTATTTTTCGAACCGGTTTTCACAGGTAATAGCCCTTGTTTTACTTGTCCCCTTTATTCGCAGTGGGGTCTAATAGGGGCTGTCTAAGAAGTTTTTACAGGCAGCTCCTGGATTTTTCGTTTATCTAAAAATATGAGACTTTTGAGCCTTTCTCTATGCGTTAAGGTGAAATAATCCGGGGTTTTAGCCCGTTTTTTGCCGGTTTATCCGGTACATTTGCTTTATATCGTACCCAAGAGAAAATAATCCCCACTCGGTAGATACTTTGGCGTTACCCCGCAGCAAAAATCTTCGGTATCCCTGGTTCCCTTTTATTTGCCCGAATACCGTTTCGACTTCAACGGATCGTTGTTTCCTCAAATCCTCATGTTTTTCCAATGCCTTGCGGGACTTGGCTTTTAACCGTTGCCATTTTTCATTCCACTCTACCCACCGCTCTCCCCTGGCCTTTTTACACAGTGCCTTTTTCCGGCAGTATGCACAGGACTCGCATCTATAGATTTCTTTGCTTATCACATACCCGGAGGGCGCCTTTTCTTTTCTTACCCCGCGATAGGTTACTTTTCGCCCATTTGGACAGACATAATAATCTTCATCTTCATGGTATTCCCAGTTGTCGCTCCTCCACGGATCCTCCCGCCATTTTTTGCTTAACTCTTTCCTCAAAAGCGGATACTTCACCACCGCCGTTACCCGCTTGTTTTCAAGATACGCGAAGTTTTCCTCGCTCCCGTACCCGGCATCGGCTATCACTCTTTGGGGGTCTTGCCCTAGCCGTTTCTTCTGTTTCCTCAGGTGCGGTTTTAATGTCCGGGTGTCAGCAGGGTTCGGAAATATATCATACCCCACTACAAAGCCGTTCTCCGTCCCTATCTGAATATTGTACGCCGGTTTTAACTGCCCGTTTCCAAGATGATCTTCTTTCATCCTCATAAACGTCGCGTCAGGGTCCGTCTTGGAATAACTGTTCCGTTCCCCGGCTATCCGTTTCGCTTTTTCATACTTCCTTTTTCTCGGTAGACAATCTTTCTCAACCGTTTTCACCACGTTTTTCAATTTTTTTTTACGTTCCCCGTCCTTTTCAGCATCCAGCTTTTCAAGCCGTTCCCGCAACGCTCCGGCAAGCTCCTTTACGTCGCGGCTCGTGAAACCGTCCTTCCCCCCGAGCTCTTCCAGGTCCTTTTCCCCGTACTCCCGGTTCTCCTCCTCCCATATGTCCTCCGCCATCCGTATGTACGCCCGTAACTTCTCGTCCAGTTTCCTGTCGTTCGTTTCCACCGCCTTCTTCCACACAAACGTGTACCGCCCGGCAGCCGATTCGATCTTCGTCCCGTCAACAAAGTAGTTTTCCAGCTTGATGTACCCTTTCCCTTTCAGCATCTTCACCGCGGTCACAAAAATCTCTTCCATCACTTCTTTCAGCATCTTCCCGCGGAAGCCGTTCAGCGTCCTGAAATCCGGTTTCTGTCCCCCGGAAAGCCACATGAACATCACGTTCTCCCGTACCCCTTTCGCCAGCATTCGGGACGAACAGACTTTCGTCATGTAGCCGTATACAAAAAGCTTCGTCATCATTACCGCGTGATAACGGCTCGCCCCGCCGCCCGCCTGGTACTTCCGTACAAGCCGTTCTATCCCCATCTCGTCTATCACTTCGCTGACCAGCCGCACCAGGTGGTTCGCCGGGATGAGTTCGTCCACGCTGGGGGGTATCAGGTATGCCTGCCCCTGGTCGTAGGGCTTGTATGTTATCTTGTCGCTT
>JAITKV010000020.1 GCA_031278215.1 Spirochaetaceae bacterium | reverse complement strand
CTGGGGATTTCCCTGATGCTGGGATTCCTGCCCCGGTTTTTTGAACTATGGGAGGCCGCAGACACCGCCTACCGGGCGCGGGGGGGAAGAAAAGGTCCGGGGCAAATGAGGACGCTGATCCCCCTGGTAACGGAACGGATGCTGGAAGCCGCGGCGGAAACCGCCCAGGCTCTGGAATCCAGAGGCCTGGGCTTATGAGCCTCCGCAGAGCAACGCGCGAACCGGAGCTTCGACGGGGTATTAGACCCCACTGCGAATAAATCATGCTTCCTTAGACTTGTTCGACAACCCGGCTGGCTTGCGGACAACTCTATTCTATAAGAAATAAAAATAAGCGGGGCGGCTTATTACGATTACGGAGGGATTATGGCAAAAGAAACCGTTAAACGGCAAAAAGGACAGGCCGCCGCTAAGGGCCAGGCTGTGTACGATGAATCAAAAATAAAAACGCTTTCGTCTTTGGAACATATCCGGCTGCGGACGGGAATGTATATTGGCCGCCTGGGAGACGGCTCTAACCCCAACGACGGCATCTATGTACTGTTAAAAGAAGTGGTGGACAACGCCATAGACGAGTTTATCATGGGGAACGGCAAGCAGATTGACGTGCAGATCAAGGACCATACGGTTCGGGTCCGGGATTTTGGCCGGGGCATACCCCTGGGCAAACTGGTGGAATGCGTGTCGGTAATCAATACCGGGGCCAAGTACAACGACGATGTGTTCCAGTTTTCCGTGGGCCTTAACGGGGTCGGAACCAAGGCGGTAAACGCCCTGTCTTCCCATTTCCGGGTGGTATCGATCCGGAACGGCGAATTTGCCGAAGCCGTCTTTGAACGGGGGCGGCTTAAAACCCAGCGCAGGGGAAAGTGCGCCGCCGCCATGCCCAGCGCGGCCCGCCGGGACGGAACCTTTGTGGAGTTTACCCCGGATACCGAGCTTTTTGAAAACTACGGCTTTAACCTGGAATTTGTAGAAAAGCGGATCCAGAACTACGCGTACCTAAACGCGGGGCTTACCCTTACCCTAAACGGACGGTCCTATATATCCACCCAGGGACTTTACGATCTTTTAACCGAAGAAACCGGAGACGACATTTTGTACCCCGTGGGCTACCACAGGGGCCAGCATATTGAATTTTCCTTTACCCATACCAACAACTACGGGGAAGAGTATTTTTCTTTTGTAAACGGCCAGTTTACCAGCGATGGGGGCGCCCACTTGTCGGCGTTTAAAGAGGGATTTTTTAAAGGGGTCCAGGCCTACTTTAAACGGGATTTTAGAAGCGAGGACATACGGGAGGGCCTTACCGCGGCGGTGGCGGTAAAGATAAAAACCCCCATCTTTGAAAGCCAGACAACAAACAAGCTGGGAAACAGCGACATTAGAAGCTGGATAGTTCAAGCGGTCCGGGAGGGATCGGAGGACTGGCTCCATAAAAATCCCCAGGCCGCAAAAAAACTTGAACAGAAGATCCTTTCCAACGAAAAATTACGGACCGAATTAAATGCGGTAAAAAAAGAGGCCCGGGAGGCGGCAAAAAAAATATCCCTTAAGATTCCCAAACTTAAGGATTGTAAATACCACCTGGAAGACGGCAAGGAAGGGGAGCTTTCCACCATCTTTATTACCGAAGGAGATTCCGCGGCGGGTTCTATGGTTTCCAGCCGGGATGTGATGACCCAGGCAATTTTTGCCCTTCGGGGAAAGGTGGAAAACATGTATGGCAAAAAACAAGCGGCCATTTACAAAAACGAGGAACTCTATAATATGATGATGGCCCTGGGAATCGAAAACGACATAGAAGGACTCCGCTACGCCCGGATTGTAATTGCCACCGATGCAGACTTTGACGGTTTCCATATCCGCAACCTTTTGTTAACTTTCTTTCTTTCGTATTTTGAAGAACTGGTTACCGGCGGCAGGGTCTTTATCCTGGAAACTCCCCTTTTCCGGGTTCGGACACGAAAAGAAACCCGGTACTGTTACAACGAAAACGAGCGGGACGCGGCGGTACAGGACCTGGGCGGCGCCAGCGAAGTAACCCGCTTTAAGGGACTGGGAGAGATAAGCCCCAGGGAATTCGGACAGTTTATCGGAGAAGACATGCGCCTGGTGCCGGTGTCGGTAAATACCCTTAAAGCGGTACCCCAGGTTCTTTCGTTCTACATGGGAAAGAATACTCCCGAGCGGCGGGACTACATTATGAAAAACCTGATCAAGGATGCAGGATAAGGGCGTCTGCGGCGGAGGTGTTTTTTAATGATGCGCATCCACGGAACAGGCTGCTGCCTGATGGATTATCTGTATCCCCGCACGAATTTTGGGTCCCCCCAGTTTCGCTCATGGCTTTCTAAAAAAGACGGGGATGGGGGACTTGCCATCGGGAAACTTGTTTTTGCCAAGGACTTTGAAGCCTTTGCGGGCATGCCCTACGAAAATGCCCTGGCCAAAATTACCACGGGGGAACCGGCCTGTAATCTGGGGGGGCCGGCGGCGGTATCCATGGTCCACGCGGCCCAGGTCCTGGGCAAGGCCGCCCGGGTTTGTTTGTACGGCGCCCGGGGGAACGACCCCGCCGGAGATATGGTGGAAGGGGCCCTGGCCCGGGCGGGCTTTTTTCCGCGGGCGCCGGAAACCCCCGCGGAAGAAACCGCCGGTCCGGGACAGTATGTACTTAAACGGTACGGGGGGTTTACGCCCCGGACAGACGTCCTTTCCGATCCCGCCTATGATAACGGCCACGGCGAGCGGACATTTATTAACTTGATTGGAGATGCGGAACACTTTGGACCGGAGGATTTAGGGAAGGATTTTTTTTGTGCGGATATCGTGGTTTTTGGCGGAACGGCCCTTACCCCGCGGATCCACCGTAATTTGACGGAACTGCTTAGCACGGCAAAGCAAAAAAATGCATCGACGGTGGTTAATCTGGTCTACGATTACCGGGGCGAACAATCTGCGCCGGGGGAAAAATGGAAATTAGGATCCCATGACGACGCGTACCCCTTTATCGATGTTTTAATTGCCGACAAGGCCGAAGCCTGGCGGACTTCATCCCGCCCTTCCACGGACGAAGCGGCCCGGTGGTTTATTGAACGGGGCTGCGCCGCCGTAATAATTACCGAAGGGGCAAAACCCCTGTATCTGGCCGCCGGCGGCAGGGGGATATTTAAAGCCCTGGCGGGCGCCAGGGTTCCGGTTTCCGGGGCGATAAGCCGGGAACTTGCGGCGCATCCTGAAAAACGGGGAGACACCACCGGCTGCGGGGATAATTTTGCCGGCGGCGTCATCGCGGGACTCGCCGAAAGCCTGGAACGGGGGCCCCAAGCTCCGGCTTTGGAAAAGCTTGACTTGCGGGATATTTGCATCCCGGGAATCATCGCCGGGGGCTACGCTTGTTTTACCCTGGGCGGGGTCTTTTATGAAAAATACCCCGGAGAAAAAAGACAGCGTTTGGCCCCGTTTATCGAAGCATATAAAACCGAAACCCGTAAAGGGCGCTGATCCGTAGAAACTTTAAAATTTTCCGTATTTTTTCCATTTAGGTGTAGTTAGAGTTATTCCCGCGCCCTTAGCTTAAAGTATGGTCTTTATGCCATGCATGCCCTTGCCGCGTATGCCGCATAAAAATCAAACCCTATGTAAAAATCATGTAAAAATCAGAGCCAGTTTCAAACTGACCGGGTGTGAAACTGGCTCGCCTTTATTTTAATCCCGGTTTTACCCGGTATGATCCCTGCCGGCGGTAAGTTTTGATCCTCCCTGCCGGGAAAGGTTTTTCCATGGCAGGATCACCCCCAGAGAAATGGCCGCCGAAAACCCCGCCTCCACCGTTCCGTTAAGGGAAGCCAGGGCCGCCACCACGGGCCATGTAACAGTATCCGGAATGGTTAGGGCCAGGGCGCTTAAAACAAGGACGGTATTAACCAGCGAACCTGTTACCGCCCCCAGGGCCGTGGCGGCGGTTTCCCGGCCCGGCCCGGCCCCTCTTTTTACAGATTCCTCGGATCCTTCCCTTCCCGATTTGCCCCGGAACAGTCCTCCCCTGACAAGGGAGTATACAAACCATGCCGCGGGCCCAATAAGGATCCGGGGGACAATGGCAATCCACGGATAATACCGAAAAGCCACATCCACCGGGCTTGTTCCCATTATTGACGCCTGGATAACGCTAAAAATTCCAAAAAGCAGGCCGATAAAAAGCCCCACCACCGGTCCTTCAAGTATGGCGCCGATGATCACCGGAACCTGCAATATCGTAACGGCCCCCAGGGGCAGAAGAATAAAGCCCAGCCCGGTGGTCCCCAGCACGATAACCACCGCGGAAAAAACCCCCGCGATTACGATTTTTCTTACCCTGCTTTCTAGCATTCCTTAAGGATACCAAAAAACCAAAACCATGTCCAGCAAAACCGGCGGACCGTGTAAAACCGGTACAGTTACGGACCCCGGGGTTTTTTGTACCCGTAAAGCCGGAGCAGTATAGCCCTTGTCAGCCGTTCGGATCGTTCCATGGTCCGAAGCAGCAGGGGTACTATGATCGAAAAAATCATCCTTCGGGAGTTTTTTTTCCCGCCCCGGGAAAGCTGGGCGGTAACAATCCGCTCGGCCTCTTCGGTAAGAACCGGCACAAAGCGCAGGGCTATTCCCGCGGCCAGGGAAATATCCCGGGCCGGAAGCCCCCAGGGGGCAAACCGGGAAAGAAGTGCGTTAAAGGCCGCCAGGGTTTCCCGCAGCGGGGTAAGGGCCGAATAAAGAGAAAGCAGCGCCGTCATGGCCGCCAGGCGAAGCATTAGGGAACCGGCCCGGGTTAGCTTTTTTACGGTAATAAGCACCCCGTAAACCTCGACGATCACCTGACTTGTATCTTCGGGAAAGGGGTAGATCAGTTGAAGGCCGATGATAATAAGGATCCAGGGGATAATGGGAATAAGCCCCCGAAGTAGATGCCGGGGCCCTACCTTGCCGGCAAAGTATCCTGCGGCCAGGGTAAGGACAAGCAGCCCCAGGGGGACAAAGGGCGGCGGTCCGGTCATAACGGCCGCGGAAGCCGCCGTAAGAAACAGAAGCTTTACGCCGCCCCCCAGGTTTCGCAGCGCCGATGGCCGGTCAAGGAATTGGCCCAGGGTAACATTCCGAAAGAATTCCGTTCCCGTTTTTCGCCGCCGCCGCCTCTTCCCCAAGTCCCGCGCCGCTTCCGGCGCCGCTTCCCGCGCCGCTTCCCGCGCCGCTTCCCGCGCCGCCTCCCGCGCCGCCTCCCGCGCCGCCTCCCGCGCCGCTTCCCGCGCCGCCTCCCGCGCCGCCTCCCGCGCCGCCCCCCGCGCCGCCTCCCGCGCCGCCTCCCGCGCCGGGCTTCGCGACTCCTCGCCGCGGCCCCCGCCCGAAGCCGCCGGAGCGGCTCCGGCAAAACCGGTAATCAGGGCCGCCAGTTCTTCCGCCGTAAGCGGGACCCCCGGAAGGGGAAAGCCCGCTTCTTCGAGCCGGCGGGCCAGGGCCACGGTCCAGGGAAGCTCCAGTCCCCATTGGGGATCCCATAAGCGGCCAAAAATTTCCCGGGGGGCGCCATAGGCGGCCAGGGTTCCATCGGCCATAATTCCAACCACATCGGCCAGGACGGCGGTTTCCATGGAATGGGTGGAAATAACCACGGTTTTTCCGGTCCGCCGGAATTCCTCGATAAGGGCAAGAATTTTTTCCTGATGAAACCCGTCCAAGGCCGCCAGGGGTTCATCCAGGAGCAGAATATCGCTTTCCATGGCGACGACTCCGGCGATGGCGGCCCGGCGCTTTTCTCCCCCGGAAAGGGAGCGGGTTTCCCGATCCGCAAATTCCGTAAAGGGAAGCCCCGATTTTTCCATGGCCCCTTTAACCCGCTCCAGCAGTTCCGCTCCCCGAAGGCCCGCGTTGGCGGGGCCCAGGGCCATGTCATCGGCTACGTACCGGGCAAAGAGGGCGGTTTCGGGGCTTTGTACCGCCAGGGCGGCTTTTAGCCGCAAAGAAGAAAGGCGGGTCTTTTTATCCAGGGTATCCTGCCCCGCAACCAAGACCCTTCCTTCCGAAGGGAGCAGCAGGGCGTTAATATGCTTTAGGACCGTAGATTTTCCCGAACCGCTTTTCCCAATCAGGGCCATCACAAGGCCCTTCCCCGGCAGGGGATTGAGCTCAAAGGATACATGGTCCATCCCCCGGGCCGCAAAGTCCGTTTCCGCCAGGTACCGGTACGAGGCAGCCTCAAAGCGGATCGTTCCCAACCCCGCCGGAGCCCCGGCGGGCAGCCACGGCCCCTGGGGCGCCGGAGATTTTTCCGCCGGGGCTTGTCCCGCCGGAACTTGTCCCGCCGGGGCTTTTGCCGGCCCCTTCCTGTGGCCGGAGGCCCCCAGGATCCGGCAGACCGTTTCGGCCACCGCCGCGGGATCCAGGGAATTTAGCCTAAAATTCCCCAGGGATTCCGCCAAAAGCCGCAGCGCCTTAAGCGGCCGGGGAAGGACAAAGCCCCAGTCCTCCAGGTCTTGCCGTTCCAGCAGGTCCCGGGGTTCTCCGTCAAAAACCAGGGCCCCTTCGTTTAAGACCAGACAGCGCCGGTAGCGAAACGTCTCTTCCAGCGAATGAGTTACCTGCAGGATCGTTTTTCCCCGGGCGTTTAACTGTTCCACCAGGGACAGAAAATTGTCCCTCCCCGCCGGGTCTAACATGGAAACCGCCTCGTCAAGAATTACGGTTTCCGTATCCATGGCCAGGGTTCCTGCCAGGGCAAGGCGCTGCCGTTCACCGCCGGACAAAAACTGGGGCGACCGGCTCCGAAGTTCCGTTAAGTAACAGAGTTTTAGCGCCTTCTCTACCCTGGATTGAATCGTCTCCCGGTCCAGGCCCAGATTTTCCGGTCCAAAGGCAATGTCTTCTTCTACCACGGAGCTGATGATCTGGTCGTCAGGGTTTTGCGTTACCGTCCCCAGCCGGCGGCGTATTTCGGGCAGGGCCGCTTCGTCGCAGGGATCCATGCCGTAAACCGAAACGCAGCCCGCCGGGGGTTTTACAAGGCCGTTCAAACAGGAAAGGAGGGTGCTTTTTCCCGAACCATTGGCCCCCAGCAAAACCGCATGCTCCCCCGCACGGATCGTAAAACTAAGGTCCCTAAGGGCCGGCTTCTCGAAACCGGGGTAGGTGTAGGAAAGATTTTTAATGTGTATCACAGCCCGTTCTTCGATCATGGAGCCGCGTGTTACAGCCGGGTTTTTCGCCGTTCCGCAAAGCCCGTGATGTTCCAAAAGCCCAGGGAACTGCCGTCGTCAAGGACCACTTTGCCGGAAAAGGTTCCGCATACCTGGCGGCATTTTACGGAATGCAGAAAAATACTTCTGTGTTCTTTCCGCGCCTGGTTTGGGGTAAAGGTCATTTCCAAGCGCCGGTCGTTACTGGTAAATTTCCATTCCTCAAGCCAGTCCGTGGGGGGAATATGAAAAGTAACCTGATCCAGCTTGTGGATCACCCCGTCAAGAAAAAAGGCGTTTTCTGTACCGGCGCTTGAATCCGTGGAGCCGTAGCCCACATTAAATCCCACCAAACGGCCGTCGGCCATACCGCAGGCGGCGGCCCAGTATCGTATGTCCCGGCGGGGCCGGACCTCCCGCTTCCAGTCGTAAATTCCCCAGGCGTTATCCCGGGTAAAATAGATTTCCGCCGTCCCAAACTGCATAACCCCTTCGGTGATAAACCAGGGGGAGCAGCGAAAGTACCGGAAGGCGTATTTTTCCCGCCTCCAGGGAGAAACCGTTACGATGGATTGGGCGTTTGGCGGGGCGGAAAGCACCACCTCTCCCCGCAGGTGGCGGTGGTTTCCAAAGCGGGGATAGTCAACCTTGATAATCCGGGCCCCGCTTTCCATTAAAATAAAATCCAGGGTGGATTTTTTTTCCCGGATCCGGATGGAACCCTTGTCGGAAGACCGGGGAAGTTCAAACCGTCCCAGGCTTAAAAAACTGTCGATGCTATGGGTAGAGCGGCGGTGATCCTTAACGGAAATAATGGATATGCCCACATGGCCCAAAGTGCCGCCGTCCATTACCTCGAAAACAATAAGATGGGTGGCGGAAAAAATAATGTACCGGTCCGCTTCGGTTATCCGGGTTTTGGGAATTCCGTTTAGAATAGGGGGGTTGTATTCAAACAGAGGCTTCCGGGCCCAGCCAAAAGTAACGGGTTTGCCCGACCCGTCCATGATCTTCCGGTTTTCTGTGGTCTCCAGCCCCATGCAAGCGTTTACCGGGGATTGTACAGGATCGCGCCCAGAAGAAATATGACGCCCAGTCCCACGGAGCCATAGCCGCCGTAAAGGAATGTGTCCCGAAACTTACTGTCCTGGCTGCCAAAGACAGAAACCCCCTGCAGCGTCATGCCGGCCCCGATACATATCAGCCCCGGAATAATGGCGCCGTTTTTTATTTTATACGCCTGCTTGACCCCCTGGGGCGGAACATAGGCGGTTTCCGGTTCCGATTGCCGCCGGGACGGAACCTGGTCCAGATCCGTGGAAGGTACGGCCAGGGGAGGGGAAGCGGTAAAAGGGCCGGCGGCCCAGTAGGCGACGACGCTTTGTTCCAAAGGTTTCCGTTCCACATAGGAAAAGGGGATATGGTATTCCAGGGTTAGGGTTTCACCGGCCCGGACCGGCAGGTTTGCGATATCCGCGGCCCCGGGCTGGGAAAGGGGGATCAGTTCACCCCCCTGGCCCTTAAAACAATGCAGTTCCAGCTTGGGCTGGGTAATTCCGGGCTGGGCTACGTACTCCAGGGCCGCGTCGCTGTCCCGGAGGATACAAGCGGAATTACCCGCCCGGATCCTTACAGTCGGGGAGGCCGTTCCCTCCACCAGTCTGATTTTGCCGTAAAGCAATTCCAGGGAAGGTTCGGCGCCGTTTAGGGCGTCCACCAGAAGAGAGGTATTTTCTTCCAGCTTAAGCACCGTATACGTTCCCCGGACGGAAAGGGGGTCTTCGGGAATAAGCTGTATTTCCGCCCTGCCGGAACCGGTCTGTATCATATCCTGGACCCGAAGCAGGGTCCCTTCGAATTCGGAGGACCCGCTTTTGTAGATGGTCCTAGTCCCGCGGCTGGTAAGTACTATATCGCCTTCGGCATGGTAAAGCCGCCATCCCGAATAATCCTGGGCCCCCGCGGCGCCGGCAAGGAAAATAAAAACCGCCAGTTCCCAGTATTTACATAGTTTTTTTACCATGGTACACCTTCTTCAGCCATATAGTATTTTATACACCATAGACGTAAGTTTGTCAGGTGGGGAATCGGCTCATTCCTTACCCGGTAAATAAGTATAATCAGAATTCGGCTTTCTGCGAAGCCTTGCAACTTTAAATTGCGAAAAAATAAAGAACCCGGGAGCAAGCCCCTGGGTATGAACCCCGCTTGCGAATCAAATACCGGAAGGAGCGATCCAGTGCCTGAAGAAAATGAATATGCGGGAATGCGGGTAACGGTTATGGGCCTGGGCCTTAACGGCGGAGGGATGGAATCGGCCCGGTACCTGGCTCTTCGGGGGGCCGAATGTACCGTTACCGATATAAAGGACGAAACGGCCCTTTTACCGTCCATAGAAAAACTCGAAGCCCTGGAGGGCCCCCACCGGCCCTTCCGGTATGTTCTGGGGCGCCATGAAATAGACGATTTTAGCCGGGCAGATATGGTGGTAAAAAACCCCGGAGTTCCCCCGGTTTCGCCCTATTTGGCCGCGGCCCGCCGGATCGAAACGGACATTTCCCTTTTTTTGGCCGCTTCTCCCGCCCGGCTTAGCGCCGTAACGGGCTCTAAGGGAAAATCCACCACCGCCAGCGCCATTCACTGGGTTCTGCAAAGGGCCCGGGAGGCGTCGCTGCTCCCCGGCAGGGCCTTTCTGGGGGGGAACATCACGGTTTCTCCCCTTTCGTTTCTTGACGGGCTTAGCGCCGCGGATGATGTGGTGCTGGAACTTTCCAGTTGGCAGCTTGGGGATCTGCGGGGCAGAACCAAGGCCGGGGGAAAAGGCGCGCTGCTAAAGCCCCGGACCGCGGTACTAACGGCAATTATGGCGGATCACCAGGATCGTTACGGAGGGATGGAAGCTTATGTAAACGACAAGCGGGTGATTTACCAGGGCCAGGACGGGGAGGATCTTACCGTGGCCTCCGCCGGCAGCCCCTGGGGCCGGAGCTTTCTTGCGGAAAGTCCCGGGCGGACCCTTGCCTATTCCGGCGCGAAACTTCCCCCGGAAACCGCCGGGGGCTGGATCGAGCCGGATTCCGGGGCCGGCATGGTCCGGCTGCCCGGCAAAACCCCCGTGGAAGCGGTTCCGGCGCTTTTAGCCGTACCGGGGGAACACCAAAAGAAAAACCTTTTGGCCGCGGCCCTGGCCCTGCTGGATCTGGGTTTGCCCCTTCCCCTGGTGCACAGCGCCCTGGGGGCCTTTCCGGGGATAGAACACCGGCTGGAATTTTTTTATCAATGGAAGGGGATCCGTTTCTACAACGATACGGCGGCCACCATACCCGAAGCGGCGGCGGCGGCGGCGGCGGCCTTTACCGGCACAAGTCTTATTCTGGTAAGCGGCGGGGCCGATAAAAGCCTCGATTTTAGCCCCCTGGTAAAGGCCGCCGCCAAGGCCCAAACCGTCGTATTGCTGGCCGGGACGGGAAGCGATAAAATAACCCGGCTTTTAAAACAGGCGGGCATTCCCTTTCAGGGGCCCTGGGATACCGTGGAATCCGCCGCCGCCGCCGCCCTTACCGCCGCGGCCGATGCCGCCGGGGCTTCCGGGGCCGCCGGGACCGCCGGGGCCGCCGCCGGCAAGGCCGTTACCGTGGTCCTTTCCCCGGGCTGCGCCAGTTTTGGAATGTTCAAAAACGAATTTGACCGGGGCCGGCGGTGGAAAGAGGCGGTTATTAAAGCTGCAGAAAAGGCTTCCCGTGGATATTGAGATCCTTAGGGAACGGGCCCGGATTATCCGTAAAACCCGCTCGTTTTTTGATCTCCGGGGATACCTGGAACTTGACACTCCCCTTCTTGCCCCGGATCTGATCCCCGAAACGTCCCTGGAGGTATTTGAAACCGCCTACATCCCCCCCCGGCAAAGCAAAGGGGCCGCGGAAAAACGGTGGCTTATCCCTTCTCCGGAAATCTGGATGAAAAAACTTATCGCCGCCCACCGGACAGATATGTACCAGATCTGCAAATGCTTTCGTAACACCGAATCCCGGGGAAGCCTGCACAATCCGGAATTTACCATGCTGGAATACTATACCATGGACGCGGGATACGAAGATTCCCTGCTTATTACGGAAGATCTGTTCCGCCATTTGCTGCCGGCGGCGCCCTCCGGTGAAGCCCCGGGGGCCGTGGAAACGCAGCCCGGACCGCTTTCGCCGCCCTTTATGCGGATCACCATGGAAGAAGCCTTTCTTCGCTGGGCGGGGTTTTCTCTCCACGAAACCGCCGCCGCCGGGGCCGGGGCCCTGGAGGCGGAAGGCCGGCGGCTGGGGCTGGATCCGCCGCCGGGGCTGGATACGGCGACTCTCTACGATCTTATCTTTATCCACGCGATAGAACCCGCCCTGCCCCGGGACCGGCCCGTGGCTATTTTGGATTACCCGGCCTTTGTTCCCTGTTTGGCAAAGAAAAAAGCCGGTTCCAGGACCGTGGAACGGTGGGAACTGTACCTCCGGGGCATAGAATTGGCAAATTGTTATTCGGAAGAAACGGACCCCCATGAGGTCCGCCGGTATTTTGAAACCGAATCGGCCGTAAAAGAAAAAACAGGGCGGGTCCGGCATAAAGTTGACGCGGATTACTGGAAGGTCTTTTCTCCCCGCCGGGACGGGGCTTTTCCCCGCTGTTCCGGGGTCGCCATGGGCGTGGACAGGCTGATTATGGCCTTGACGGGAAAATCTTTCATAGATAGTATTTTACCATTCACTGTTTAACTTGTATACGGTCCCGTCCCCGGAGGGGGCCTGTACGGTTGGTGAATCCAAAAAAAAGCAATATACTGTGAATATCATGGGTCAGCGCGATTTACGGTATACTTCCCGGGGCAAAGTTTATATTGCCGAAGTTTCAAATGCAGAAATTTTGATAAAGAATGTGAGTTCCGGCGGTTTGTGCATTGAAAGTGAAGATTCCCTGGAAATATCCCCCAGGGCCCGGTATTCCATCGAAATAATCCCCGAAGAGGAGTCCCGGGTCGATCCATTTACCGTGGACATAGAAGCCCGCTGGGTTAAGGCAAAAAAACGGCTCTGTGAATCGGGCTGCGTGATGATTATCCCCCCGGGAACCCCGAGCCAGGAAGTACTGGAACAGTACCTGGCCTACCTTGCCGGCAGGGGGGAAGGCAAAGACGGCCCCCCGCCGGGTGATGAACCGAAGCCCGGCGGATGAAATTCCCGGAAAATTCTATTTCTGCGGCGGATCGCTTGACAAAGCCCGGTGATTATATTACAGTAAGTGCATCGCTATGGAACTGAAAATACGAAAAAATGCCGAAATCTATATCATCGATGTTCTAGGGGAAATGGACCTGTATAATTCGTACAAGCTCAAAGAACTAATCATGAAGATGATAGAAAAAAAGATAGAACGGTTTATAATTAATCTGGAAGATGTGGAATACATCGATTCTTCCGGCATAGGGGCGCTTATATACATCACATCGACTATTAAAAAGGTTAATTTAAAGTTGGCCATCACCAATGTTCACGGATCGGTAAAAAAAGTTATTGAGCTTACCAAATTGTCCGGCTTTTTCCCCATCCTTCAGAACATGGAAGAGGCCATTAGGGCCATGGAAGCGTAAACGGCGGAAAGGGGTGGAAGCTTACTATGGTAAAATTTAAAAATTTATCGGAAGTTAAAAAATGAAAGAAATCGAAGTAAACGGGGCTTCGCCCCTATTTAATACCGATGGTCTACAGTACAAGGAATTCCCCTCGGATTTTGCCAAAATCAGGTATTATACGCTGCTGTTGGTAAGTTCGGCGCCCTCCCGTATCAAAGAGGCCAACCTGCTGGAACAGCAGGTGTCCGAGCTTATCAAAAACGGCATAGCCCACGGGAATAAGAAGGACCCCCGGAAGATCCTTAAAGTCTGGTATAGTTTTTCCCACAAATCCGCCCGGATTATTGTAGAGGACCAGGGAGAGGGCTTTCAGGGGATCAAAGAATGGAATGAATTTAACAAATGCCGGCTGGAATGTCTGCGGGACCAGAATTTTGAAGAACTGGTTAAGTATATTTCGTTTAGAAGCCACGAAAATGACGAAAAAGACGGGGGGAACGCCCTTTTTGCCGCCCTGGAATACTGGAACGGCGGCCTAGTGTTTAATGACAAGAAAAATGCCGTGGCCGCCGAAAAGATTTTTTCACATTCCACGATCCTGCAGGAAGAACTGAACAATTTTGAACCCTGGGATATAGATTCCGACAAACCGGCCCGGTAGGGCTTTTGCGCGCCTAAACCTGGCCGGACACAAAGGATCCGTTTGAATCGGTAAAGGGTTTGCCGTAAAGGTATTCAAATAAGAAGCGCATATCCTCCGGGGCCATGTTAAGAAAACGGCATCCAAAGTACCCCAGGGAATTATCCTTATAGCGCCGGACAATTTTAGCAATGGCCTTGATGGTCCGCTTGGGCGCAAAAAGCCGTACCGCCAGTTCGCTGTCCGGAAGCAGGGCGCTTGAAAGGCCCGAATGGGGGTAGGTAAACAGCAGCCCCGAGGCGCTAATATCCGCGATTTTACCTTCAAAGGGTTCGTTTTTAATCCGGCCCTTGTTAAAATAACCGTTAATCTTTAACGAAAAAGCCAATACCTTAGAAAACTGGTAAAGAATCTCGATTACGTTATAGTCAAAGGGCAGCTTTCCTTCTTTGTTGATCCAGACATGGATGTAGCCGATCACATATTCCTGAAAAAGGATCGGCGCCCAGGCGTCGGAAAAAAAGCCCCCGTCAAATTTCTGCTTAATAAACCGGCCTATCGCATCGTCCAGGTACAGAGGATCGACCCCGGTGCTTTCCAGATACCGGCGGAACATTTCTTCGGTAACAAGGCGTTTTTTAGGATTAGGATCGGACTGGGGAAGATTTGCCAGGGTGGAAGGAAGATAAAGGGCCTTTCCCGTTTCTGCAACAATTCGTTCTTCTATGGTTTGGGGTTTTGTGTCCTTAAAAATCACCATTTTATACCCGCTGGCAAAGCCGCGGATCCAGGCGGCCATTTGGTCGATAATTCCCTGCAGGTTTTTAGGATCAACCTTGCTCATCCAGTCCCCGATTTCTCCGCTTTCGTATTCCTGGACCTTAGGATAATGCAGGGCAAAGCGGTCCCCCTGAAAGGTAAATTGTACTTTTAGCTCCTGGGGGCCGGAAACCCGGGAATAGGAGCGGTCCAGGTTCTTATACAGATATTCCGGGGCCTGGGCCACCACATGTTCGTCCTTTACCGCGCTTATTTCGATAGAAAAAATAATCACCTGGCTTTTATAGTCGAACAGTAAATCCAGCTTTTTGCGGGGTTTAAGCCCCGCGATGGGCCGGTCGGCCCTAAAAAACACCTCGCTTTTGGCGGGTTTTTCCATGTAAAGGATGTATTCGGTCCTGTCGTTCAGGTACATTACCGGTATCTGATCGTCGTAGAGAACTTTAAGTAAAAAATCCTTTTCTATCCGTTTTATCGGTGTTGCCATACCTTATCCTAGAAAAACGCCGATTAAATGACGCCAATTCCGTTGGCGCGCCAATTCCGTTGGCGAATCCTCGCTTGAATACATCAGCGCGTCCCTAGAAGAACCGCTCGTAGGGAGTTGTATCCGCCCCTTGGGGACTATATTTTCCTTCGGCAAGATTACGGGGCGCCTCAAGTACTATGTCATCTATTTTCCACGGAACGCCGGTTTCTGCGGCGTTATTTTCTTCCTGCCACAGATACAGCTCCCCGGTAACGCTTTTTTCCCTGCCCAGAAAACGGATTAAAAAAGAAACGCTGTCGTCGCTTTCAACCCGGCCCCCTCCAATGCGCCAGGTCCTAAGTCCCAAGCCGCCAATGCGTTCCAAAACGGAAATTTGCTTTTGTTCCGGCAGGGTCCCGGCCTTAAGGTTTCCCGAAGCCAGATCCGCCAAGAACCGCCTGGCCGTCTGGTAGGCCCCTTCCGGCGCATCCCCCTGCCCCAGGTCCCCGATAACATAATCCCTGGGAAAGCGGGGTTCTTCCCCGTATTGGGGCCGGAGCAGCTCGCGGGGAAGGGTAGATGGGCTTTCGCCGGATATTTGCGCCCATAGGAGCAGGCCGAAAAAAAGTAAAATTACAATACCAAGGACTTTCTGTCCCATATCTGCATTGTACCGATCCTGCCTTGAAAGGGCAACATCTTTTTTTTATATTAATTCCTACATATGGAAAAAACGGTTTTTTCTGTTCTGCAGCGGGGTTTTAGCGTTCCCATTCGGGACCCCCTATGGGGCCATGTTTATCTTACCCCGGAACTGGCGGCCCTTACCGCCTCTGCCCCCTTTATGCGGCTTAACCGGATTTTCCAGCTGGGGCCCGCCTATTCCGTGTACCCCGGGGCTACTCATACCAGGGCCAGCCATTCCATCGGGGTGTACTATCTTTCCCGGCGGCTTTTAATTAACCTGTGCGAACGGGGGGCTTCCTGGCTAAGCCCCCAGGGCGCCCTTTCCTTCCTCTGCGCGGCCCTGCTCCACGATCTGGGGCATTTTCCTTACGCCCACTCCCTTAAAGAGCTTTCCCTGACGGAACATGAAAAACTTGGGGCCCGCAGTATTATGGAGGAACCCCTTAAAAGCCTTATTGCCAAAGCAGGGGCGGAACCGGCATTAACCGCCGCCATTGTGGACAAGACCCTGGACCACCGGGGAAACGGCGAGTTGCATTTTTTTAGAAGGCTCCTTTCCGGCGTGCTGGACCCGGATAAGCTGGATTACCTTAACCGGGACGCCCGGTACTGCGGGGTTCCCTACGGCGCCCAGGATGTAGATTTTATCTATTCCAGGCTTTTTCCGCACCGGGAGCGGGGGCTTGAGATTGATTCCCGGGGCATTCCCAGCGTGGAATCCATACTTTTTTCCAAGTACCTTATGTACCGTACCGTGTACTGGCACCGCCAGATCCGGTCCGCCACGGCGATGATCAAAAAGGCCCTTTTATCGGGGCTTGCCAAAGGAGTTATTGTTCCGGAAGATCTGTACGGCCTTGACGACCAGGGGCTTTTTGCCATGATGGAGGAAAAGGACTTTGCCCCCTTTTCCCTGGCCCGCCGGGTACGGGACGGAAAACTCTTTACCGAGGCGGCGTCTTTTCCGTTTGACCGGGAAAAACATGGGGGCCTGCGAAATATTAAAAACCGGAGTCTTCAAGAAGAAGCCCTGGCCGCGGAAACCGGCAGGGCCGGAGGAAAACCCATACCCAGTGAATCCCTTATAATCGATCTGGGGGAAAAAATTTCCTTCGAAACCGATCTTTTTGTCCGGGATGAAGGATTAAGCTTTGGGGAAAGTTCCAGCGCCTTTAAAAAAAGTATTTTGGAGGCCTTTGTTCATTCCCTCCAAATGGTGCGGGTTTTTACCGCCGAACCGGCGGAAATCCCCGAGGATGTATTGAACAATACCGGAAAATGGTTAAATTTATAGGGGGGATAAAAATGGAGATACACAATACTGCGGAGGACCTGGTAATAGCGGAGGTAAATGCCATCTGCGATTCCCTGGAAGCCGAAGGGGGACAGAACAAGATATGTACCTGCAGCCAATGCAGGCAGGACACGGTTTGCTATGTGCTTAACCGCACCGAGCCGCACTATGTGGTTTCTCACCGGGGGGCGGCCAGGATCGACCAGGAGGCGGACTCCCAAAGCCGGGCGGACCTTACCGCGCTTGTTTACGAAGGCATTAAACGGGTAAACCATAACCTGCGGCCCTATTTTGACCACGATAAGGCCGCGGAAGAAGAGGCCCGGGCGGACACCCCGGTTTTTAACCTTCCCACCGTCATGGGGCGGGTTTTTAACGGCCTTAACTTTTCCCCCGTATCGGGCGTAAAGGTGGAACTTCTTCAAAACGGGGCCAGCGCTCCCATGAAAGATAAAAACTGGCAAAACCCCTACACCCTTATCCCCAATACCAACGGGACCTTTACCTTTTTACCCAAACCCGTGTCCACCGCGGCCGCCGGTACCAGGGGGGTGTTTCAATATACGATTAAAATAAGCTCCCCGGATTTTGCCGAATTGGATCATGTTTTTTCCATTCCCGTCATCAGCGAGCGTACCAGTTCTACCTTCTCGTTAACCAGAACGTTTAAGCTGCCGGATCTGTACCTTTTTCCCCCGGGGGAAGAAAAAAACCAGCTTCTTATAAGCGACTAACATGGCGCTTAAAGCGGCCATTGCCGGTCTGGGCCGTATTGCCAGCCTTTTGGAAGAGGATCGGCTGCGGGAAAAGCCCTGTACCCATGCGGGGGCCATCGCGGCGAATTCCGGGCTGGTTTTATGCGCCGGGGCGGATCCGGACGAAGAACGGCGGCGGCTTTTTGCGGAAAAATGGAGGACGCCGGTTTACGCGCAGGGAGAAACGATGCTGCGGGAACAGCGGCCCCAAATTTTACACATCGCCACCCACCCCGATTCCCACGGGTATTACTGCGCCCTGGCGGAACGGTACGGAGTTTCCGTGGTGGTCTGCGAAAAACCCCTGGCAGACACGCTGCGGCGGGCAAAGAAAATCGCCGCCCTCCACGGTTCCGGGAACATTACCGTCATAACCAACCACGAACGGCGTTACGCCGCCGATTACCGCAGGGCCCGGGACATACTGCGCCGGGGGGAGCCGCTGGGACCCCTTTGCGGGGTCCGGGGGACGCTTTGTATGGGAAAAACCAGGCGCCTGCTGGACGTCCTTTGGCATGACGGCACCCACCTGGCAGATGCGGCGATGTTCCTTACCGGGGCGGCGCTTACGCACCGCAGAAGTTTCGGAAGCGGTTTAAAGGGCAGGACGGGAACGGCGTATCTTTTGGGGTCCCTGGAGGGGCCTTCGGTTCCCGCCGTTTCCGGCGCCCTGCCCTTCCTTTTAGAACTGGGGGCGGGCCGGGATCACCTGATCTTTGAACTTGAATTCTCCTGCGAGAGGGGAAAGCTTAGAATAGGAAACGGAATCTTTGAAGTATGGGAAAGCAGGCAAAGCCCCTACGCGGAAAAATTCAAATCCCTGGAAAAAACAGAGGAAGGATTTACCGGAGAAACGGGCTGTTTTAGCGGCATGGTGGACGACGCGCTGGCCTGCGCGTTGGATAAAAACCATACCCCGCAGTCCAGTGCGGCCGACGGACTTCGGGTAATCAGGTATCTCCACAAAATACGGGCCTGGCGCTAGGGAAACGCTGATTATTTCCTGACAAACCAAAATCTATTGTGTATAAATGGCGCCGATCGGCGTTTCCCTGTGTATAAGAACGCCGGGGACTTGAGACATACGGTGCAATCGCCTATAGTTAGAGTCTGTCCGTAAAGCCGCAAACGTAGTTTGCGCACCGGCTTTGTGGACAGACACTAGTTAAACCGGCTTATGCTCCATCGAAGGCAGGGCTTCTGCCAAGCCCGGCAATTCCAAATTGCCCGGGAATAACGGAGGGTTGGATAGTGGTTAATCCGCCAGTTTTGGGAACTGGATCTCGGGGGTTCAAATCCCCCCTCTCCGAGAACAAAGCGGGCCGCCGCCGAAGTGCAGGTTCTGATCAAGTTCCGGGCGCGTAAAAATGCGGGGTATTTTGCAGGAACCGCTCAATAAGCAGCCGGGTTATTGAACAGGTCCAATGAACCCCGCGGAACCGGTAATGCGCCGGTAAAAGACCGGCTTTTTTCTTAAGCGGTTTTTTGTCTTTTTTTATCATGCCTGCCGTTCAAAATAGCGTACATCACGGGAATTACAAAGAGGGTCATCACGGAAGAAACCGTAAGGCCCCCCACAAAGGTTTTTCCGATGGGCTGAATGGTGTCTGCCCCCTGGCCGGGGAAAAACGCCACGGGGGCCATGCCCAGGATGGTGGTTAGGCTGGTCATAAGAATGGGCCGCAGCCTGCTCCGTCCCGCTTCCATGCAGGCGTCCCGAACCTTCATCCCCCGGGCCCGCAGGGTATTGGTGCTGTCCACCAGCACTATGCCGTTGTTAACGACCACTCCCACCAGGGCAACCACCCCGATGACGGAAAAAAGGGACAAGGGCTGGCTGCCGAATTTATAGATCCAAATAACCCCGATGGCAAGGAGGGGTATGGTAAAAAAGATAATAAAGGGATCCACAAAGGATTCAAACTGACTGGCCATTACTCCCAGGACTAAAAAAATCGCCGCTAAAATAATAAACCAGTACCGTTTTAAAAACGATTCCACCTCCGCGGCCTCTCCCAGAAAGCGTACTTTTACCTCTTCCCGGGATACCAGGTTGTCGGTTATGGTTTTGGCCAGAACCTTCTGAAAATCCGTGGCCGCAATGCCCTGGGCCAGATCCCCGGTAATCCGGATCACCCGTTCCCGGTCTTCCCGGCGGATGGACGAAGGGGCCCGGCCTTCGCTGATCCGGGCCAGGTTTGACAGGGGCACCCGGGCCCCGTTGCGGCTCATAATAAAGATCGCGTCCAGGTTGGGAAGCCCCTGCCGGTCCTCTTCCCGGAGTATCACTTCAATATCCGTTAGGGCGTCTCCACTTGTCATGGCCGCCGGAACGGTTCCGTTCATCGCAGCCTTTATCTCTTCCGCGGCGCCGGATACGGAGACCCCCAGGGCCGAAGCCCGGTCCCGGTCGATCTCGATGCTCAGCTGGGGGTTCCCCTCGTCGAGGTTAATTTCGGGATTTTCCACCTCCGGCAGGCGGCGGATAATAATTCCCATGATGTCGTTGGCGGTTTCCATAAGCTGATCGTAATCCCGGGAGCTAAGGGCTATTTCTACCGCCGAATTGGACCCCATACCCCGGCCGGCCCGGAAGGCAAAGCTTGCGCCGGCCACGGAAGAAGCATAGCCGCTAAGCTTTTGCTGTATAATCGCGGGGGTGTCTTTTTGCCGGGCCGGCGGCGGCAGGGTAATTTGGATGGACCCCTGGGTGTTGCCGCTGCGCCGGGCGGTAAGTACTATATTGATATACCCTTCCACCTGTTCTTTGATAAGTTCCTCCAGTTCCCTCAAGATCTTTTCGGTATGCTCTATGGTAGAACCCCGGGGAAGGGATACATTGATGGTAACATTATCGTCGGTGCGGGTCCGGACAAACATATTCATGCCCATACCGGAAAACTGCATAAGGGAGTAAACAAGCAAAAGGCCCGTAAGGGTAAGGACAAGCACGCGGTGGTCCAGGCAATAGTCCAGGGCTTTTTTGTAGCCCTCGTCCATGCGCTGAAAAAATCTTTCCATGGCGTCATCTATTTTTATTAAGAACCGGTTTTTTAAGGGCCGCTGTCTGCGGGTGTCCAGCCGGAGCAGGGACCCGCACAGTACCGGGACCAGGGTAATTGCCACAAAGAGGGAACAAATTAAGGAAATAACCACCGTAAAGATAAGATCGCTAAAAAGCTGGCCGTATTCTTCAAGATCATTTTTGTAGATGATCATGGGAATAAAAACGCAGATGGTGGTGGCGGTAGAAGCGGTAATGGCCCGGATCATTTCATGGCTTCCCAGGACTGCCGCCACCGCCGGTTTAGCGCCCCGCTCCCGGTAATTGTGGATATTTTCAAGGATTACAATGGAAGCGTCCACGGTCATTCCCAGGCCCAGAATAAGCCCCGTCATGGTAAGGAGGTTTAACGTAAAACCGAAGATCGACATGCACATAAGGGTAAGGATTATGGAGGTAGGTATGGACAGCCCTATGATAAAGGTTCCCTTGATGTTCCGAAGGAACAAAAAAAGAATGGCCATGGCCAGAATTGCCCCCTGGATCCCGTTGCCGTATACCTGTTTAAGGGTAGCGTTGATCATGGAGGTATTGTCGGAAAGTACCGCCAGGGAAATGCCCCGGGGAATATTTTCATTAATACCCTCTATGGCCGCATTGACTCTTTGCGCCACCTGGATCTGGTTACTGTCGCTTTCGCTGGTTACCTGGATGTAGACCCCGCTTTGGCCGTTTACATAGACCCGGGCGGCATTTTCGTTGTACCCCAGGGAAATATCCGCCACATCTTCAAGCCGGATAACCTGAAACCGGCTTTGCCCCCCCCCGTCGGGGATGCTTACCGTTTTAAGGGCAATCCGTTTTATTTCGGCAAGATCCGAAAGTTCCTGGGTGGTCATGATCTGGTATTCCCGATTTCCCCGGGTTATGCTTCCCCCGGAAGAAAGGACGCTTTGGCCCCGAAGGGCGGAGCTAATGTCGCTTAGGCCCAGATTAAAGGCCGCCAGGCGGTTTAAGGCAACCTCTACCTTTACCACCCTGGTGGATCCGCCGGTAACTTCCGCCGCCGCGACGCCTTCGATCCGTTCCAGTTCCGCCTGTATTTCATCTTCCGCAAACTGCCGCAGTTGGTCCGGCGGATAGTTGCCCCGGACTACCAGGCGCATGATGGGCATCGCGGACATATCAAAGCGCCTGACCGTGGGATTTCCCGCTCCGTCGGGAAGGGAGTTGGAAAGCCGGTTCACCAGGGTTTGGGTGTCCGTAACCGCATCGTCCATGTCGGTGCCATAGGCAAATTCCAGGTTAATAAAACTGGACTCAAAGGATGAATTACTGGTTATCCGGGTTAAACCCTTGGAAGCGGACAGGGCCTTTTCCAGGGGTTCGGTAAGGTTCCGTTCCACATCCTCGGGACCGGCGCCGGGAAAGGAGGTAAAGACCGAAAGAACCGGCCTGGCGTTAGAAGGGTATAGATCCACCGCGAGGCGGGGAACCAGGGTTATGGCCACCCCCAGGATCAAGCCGTAGATTACCACAATGGTTACCGGCCGTTTTACCGAATATTCCGAAATTGACACAGCTACTCCACTATCCTTACCGGGTCTCCGTCGGTAAGAAAATTCTGCCCCGCGGTAACTATCCGTTCCCCCGGTTCAAGGCCGGAAAGAACCTCTACGATAGTTTCGCTTTCCAGGCCTAGGCTTAGTTCCCGGCGCTGGGCGGTATTGGAATCCGGCGAAACCACAAAAACAATCCAGGACCCATAGGTGTTTATCAGCGCGTCCCGGGGAATTACCGGCACATCTACCCGGGCGTTGGTGGACAGGCTTACGGTGGCAAACATTCCCGCCATGATCCGGGGATCAAGGCGGCCCCCTTGAGGAACTACAAAGCGGAGCCGGATCCTCATGGTCCGGCTGGCGGGGTCCAATACCGGGCTTAGTTCGTCCACCTCCGCAGAAAATACTTCGTCCTTCATAGCTTCAAAGGTAATTTGGGCGGGAAGCCCCCGGCGCATGAACACGGAGTACCGCTCGGGCACATAGGTTTCTACCCGTAGTTCCGAAAGGTTTCCCACCACGCAGATCACCGTTCTGGATTCCAGGGTCTCTCCCACGCTGACCGGTACGGAAAGGATCGCCCCGGAAACAGTGGCGGTAACGGGGCTGGGAAAAAAGGGGTCCCCGGGCCGGGAAGGGTCCACCAGGGCGATTACCTGCCCCCGGCTAACCCGGTCCCCGGACCGTACCCGCAGTTCCGTAAGCTTTCCCGGCATGGAAGGATATATCGACACCTGGGACGCGGAAAGCACATCGCCGTTTACGATCAAGGAATTTTCTACCGTCCCCAGAACTACCTCGGTAAGGCGTACCGCCGTTCCCGCCCCGTTTCCGGCGGAGGCGCCGGCCCCCGTTCCCGAAGAACCGCTTCCCCCGGCTTGTCCCCCCGGCTGTCCCCCGGCTTGTCCCTGGCCCTGGCCCCCGGCTTGTCCCCCCGGCTGTCCCCCGGCCTGGCCCTGGCCCCCGGCTTGCCCCCCCGGCGGACCCTGGGGGTTCCGGGCCGCGGCGGAGACTCCCCGGGTTCCGGGCTGGGGGGGAAAAAAGTTTTGAACCACATGGAATACAATAAGCGCCAGGACAACCATGATAAGGAAAACCAATCCCACCGTTATTTTACCTTTTATGTTTTTCATATCCGCGCCCTTACCTTATTCCCCGGATCCGGTCCGAAACCGGAGCAAAGTTTCTTCTTCCACATTAAGGACCGATGCAAGATCCAAAATAAGGATCTGATATGCAAGCTCACTCTCAAACTGCTGTTGACGGGCTTCGGTTAACCTGTTTCGCAGGGTTTCAAAATCAAGAAAATTCATCGTTCCCATTCTATAGGCTTGAGCCGCCAGGTCATAGGCCCGCTGGGCATAGCCGGAGTTAAGGCGGGCTATTTCTACCTCTGTCCAGGTAGTTTTAATGCGTTCCACATGCCCGCGGATTTCCCGGCGGACGGAATTTTCCGCATCCTGCAGATCCATCAGGGCCTTTTCGTGTTCCACCCGGGCTTGGGTAAAAACCTGATCCTGCCGGGACCGGGGTATCCAGGGATCCAGGGGAATACTGACGGATAGGTCCCCGCTTATTGAATCGTTAAAGCCCCCGGCCCTGGAGACTCCCCAGGATGTGGAAAGATTTACCGAAGGCCCCCTGGTGGAAAGGGCCGTTTCGCCCCTGGCGGCCCTAAGCCGCTCAACTTCATTACGCAGGGACTGAAGCTCCAGATGCCGGGGCAGGTACAGGGCGATAAGTTCCTCCGGGTCCGGGGCGATCTTGGTAATTTCCACATTCCCCTCCAGGGTTACCTCGTCCCCTCCTTCTATTCCCAGGGTTGCAAGAAAATCTTTTAATTCCAGGCGGTATTCGGACAGGGCCTTATTGTACACAAGCCGCGCCCTTTCTGCACTTAACCCGGAGGAAAGAAAATCCAGTTCCCCTATATACCCGTTTTGCCGGGCGACACGGTTCCGTTCCAGTTGTTCCGCCGCCAAGTTCATGGCGCCCTCCAGGACCGTGAGGTAGTTTTTTTGGGTTAAAAGAGAATAAAAGGCTTTGGAACTTTCCAGCAGCAACTGCTGCCGGGACCGGTTATAGTCCACCAGGCTTTTTTGGTAACTTAGAGAAATCCTCTTCATGGTATAGGGAATGGCGGCGCTTAAACCCAGAGAAAGCCGGAGGCTGGCAGAAATGGAAGGCTCCGCGGAGGGGGCGGCATCGTTCAAGGGAAAGTCGTGGCCGATGGCGCCGCTGGCGCTAAGGGAAGGAAGAACCTGGGCCCAAAGATTTTTAGCCTGGATCCGGCTTAGTTCCAGGTTCAGGGCCTCTTTTTTTAGACTAAAACTGTTTTCCAGGGCCAAGGTACGGACGCTTTCCAGGGTAATTACCCGGACCGGTTCCGGATCCGCCCGGAGCAGCGGAACATTGAAAAAGAGCGGCAGACAAAGCAGAATTCCCGGTTTCATGTTGGCCCCATAGAATTATATTAGCAAGAATCATGCCAAGTGGAACGATCTAAAAATAACCGGATTTTTGGACCAATACAAGGGTATTTCCGGGGGTTTTGGGCCTTTGGGAACCTGCCGGCGGGCAGGAAATACCCGGTTCCGGCATCCGTGGGCGGGTAAAAAATACCCGGCTCCTGCCCGCCGGGGGCGCATAGCGGTCTACGCTGTAACGGCGGCGCCTAAATTTTTTGGGTTATAAAAAAAATTGACAAAATCCTACCCTGTGGTATACTTTCTTCGGGATCAAAAAGATGAAGCGTTTATGCCTTGTGGTATTTATTATTGTTTTAGCCGCTATACTTACCGCGTGTTCTCAGCCCGCAGGGGGCGCTCAGTTAATAAGCTTGGAAACATATCAAAATGTCGGGGCCGGCGTCGCTGCAAAGGCGTGGTCGGCGGATTATGATTGCAGTAATTTTGCTACACAATTTTATCAAAACTGTTATAAAGCCGGACTGCCGTGCCGTATAAGGTTTGGACAGTCCGGGGGGGGGGCATTCCAGCCGGAGATCACGCCTGGAATTCAGTTAAGGTTAATGGAGTATGGGCTCATTGGGAGCCGCAGTTAAACACGATCTATACCGGCCATACACAAACATGGACATCCCTGGGAACAGGATGGGGCGCTTTTGTAAAAGAAGATATTGTACGGATAATATATGAAACCATAGGCAGGTATGTTCCAAAAGCCACTATTGACGCCTATGAAATTGATGCATATTGGTTTACTAATTCGCCATTTTATCAATATTTTACTTCTTACGCATATTGCTTAAGCGACGATTCGGACCCGGGTATACAAGATTTAGTTTCATACCTTGCAGGTGAAATACCTGATAATAATAGCGGCGATATATTTATTACCGATGATGAAAAACATCTCCTACTGTTTTTTAAATATAATAGTAAATATTACGGCATTGCAAATTTAGAAGAAACCGATCCTCTTGAGGGCCGTAGTATAATAACAAAAGAATTGTCTTTTGAAGAAATTGCCGCTTCAAATACAGGATTTACAAAATTAAATGTGGACATAAGCTATTGAAAATTAACAATTCAGTAATGGGCTATAGGCATTAACCATACCTATTTGGTATAAAATAAGGAGCCGTATATGAAAAGAATAGGAGAACTTGTTTTTATTTGCTTAATTTTTTCGTTGGCCGGATGTGCTTCTGTCCAGCAAAACAAGTATTATGCGGATATTGCAGATGAACATGACTTTGAATATTTTTTCCCGTCGCCCAGTTTTAACCGCGCTTTCCCTACTATTGAGGAAGCCTATGAATTTGTCAATGTGGCGCAAATAAAATTTTCAAAATCGGTAAACAAGACGGCTGCAAAAGGCTTGGCCGCAAAACTAATAGGGACCGCCCCTAAAAATGACAATCCGGTGTCTCTGGTATGTTTTATGCGCGCTGATGGCAGAAATGGTTTTATTGATTTATCAAAAATTGACCAGCCGCTGGAAACCGTATTGAAAAATTCAATTTCCGCATCTATTGTGTTTTTGGTATTTTATCAGGACCGGGGAGTCTCAATTTCTAAATTCCACCTTGCCCAGGGGTATATGTATACATCAAATTCCCAATATTCCAAGTTTACGTATCAAGGAAATACCTATAACACGGATTATCCGGTTGGATGGGGTGTAGAAAAGGCATTTGGGTATTTAAGAAAAGAAATCGATTAAAACGTTCCTATTGGTGCAGGCTGCGCCCGGGGAATTTTCTTACCGCGGGCGCCGAGCCATTGCCCCAAGAATATATCTTTCCCCGGGTATGGCTAATCCCCCTTATATCAAAAACCAGGAGTATTATATCCTTTGCGGAATTTTTATACAATGGCGGGGACAGAGCAGCGGGAACAGAACCATGTTCAGTTCCCGCTGCGGGGCCGCGGATTGGGCCCTGCAAATCTGGCTCAAACTGGACGCGGGAACGGAAGAATGGTATCGCCGCATAAACAGCGCCGCGCATATAGTTAAACCCGTCCTTTTCATATACTTCCTCCCCGCGGTTTTTCCCGCCCATATCCCCTGCGTCAGTTTTTCTCAAAAAATCCTCAACAGTAAACATTTGCAAATCTTTATCGGTAAACGTCTTGTCCCTGGCAAGTCTGTTTGCCTGGCGCTGTATGGTTTTTTCAAAGAAATTCCTTACCGTCCGCGCGTTTGCGTAGGAGCCGTCCGTTTTGACGTATACATCTTCAAAGATTTTCTTTACGGTATCAATTGCGTCGGC
>JAITKV010000011.1 GCA_031278215.1 Spirochaetaceae bacterium | reverse complement strand
GTTCCGGTTTTGGAAAGGGACCGGGCTTTTTCCCGGATTATCAAAATAAGGTTTCTGATTTTATCCAGGGTATTGTTAAAAGAACGGGTCATATCCCCAATCTCGTCTTTGCTGCGGGCGTCCAGCCGTTTGGTCAAATCTCCTTCTCCTATATCGCCCAGGATCGTTACCATTCGTTTAAGGGGATTGCTGATGGCTTTGGACAAAAGGAAGGCGCCCGCCGACATGAAGAAGAGCATTAACACGGCAATGACGACGCCGAAGACAAGCATGCGGTAAACCGGCGCGGAGATAACTTCGCTCGGGATGCCCAGCATAAGCGACCAGGGGGCCGTGGTTCTTCCCACGTGCAGGGGAACATTCACAAAAAACATATTTTCTTTTAGCCCGGGAACATAATTGCTGAAGCTGAACATCTGTCCTTTTTGTACGGCTTCCCGCAGGGGTTCCAGATACGGGCCGGCAAGGTCCTGTTCCGTTTCCATCATTGGTTTTCCGTTCCGCCCCGGATCAAAATGGCCGCTGACAAGCCCCCCGTGGCTGTACACAACCGCCACGCTTCCGTCATAGGGTTTTATTTGTTCCAGCCTTTTTTGAATGGCGTCCGTGTCAATATCAATGCTTATCGTGCCTGTAAAACGGCCCTTATTTTTGATCGGCACGCTTGGGGTAACCAAAAGAATTTCCCGGCCGTTGAGGGTATAGGGGAAAGGCTCGATAAGAACTTCATTACCGGTCTGCTTGGGCAGAAGGAAGTAATCCCCCGTACCCGGAACCTCATAATCCTCCAAGGGTTCCGGTTTTATGGCGTCGCCGTACCGTACCCAGTAAGGGATAAATCTGCCGGTACTGTCCGATTCGGCGCTGTTGGCGAATTCGCCGTCCCGTCCGTCCAGGGCATTGGGTTCCCAGGCGCTGAAGGCGGCGATAATTTCAGGGTTTTCCTCAACAAGAGTTTTGAGCATCATGTTAAACAGCGAACGCCGGTCGTCCCGGTTTACCTCTTCATATTTTGACATAACCTGACTGATTGTCCTGGCCATATCCATATAAACTTCCAGCCAGACCTGAATTTCACTGGCGCTTTCATTGGCCAGATTAGTAATCTCACTGGTGATAAGCGTTTTTACCTGTTTCTGCGCGAGATGCAAAATGGTTCCTGTCAGCGCCCCGGTTCCGGCAAGGGCTAGGGTGACAATTACCATGATGAGTTTTGTACCTATCTTCATACTTTCTCCTGAAATGCAACCTAAGATTGCGGTCTTGTACAGAATTTAACGTTACGCGGGAATGGGTATCTTTAAGTCTTGAAACGAGGACACACTATGCCGGTATTTCTGACAATAATAGTAATATATAGCTTTCCGGGCCCGGAGTCAACTATTTTTGATACGGTTTTTTAGGGCGCCTAAAAACCCACCTGTGTATAAACCATTCCCGGGGCGGATTGCCCTCATCATCATAATCCTGATTGTACAGGGGGATGGCCGCCGCAGGAAATCGCATGAAAATATACCCTTGCGTTGTGTCCGCCGTTCCGGTATACTGTTCTTCGTTTGTTTGTTTAAGGAGGAAATCGTATGAAAATATACCGAAATTATTCATATTGTACTGTAGTACCCTCCCCCGTGCGGCGGCGCGTAGGGTAGAATATGAAACCGGAGGAGGAATAGAATCCATGACAAACACCGACGCGGCGCAAAAATCCGCAGTCCGCTTTTCCATAGGGTTTAAGCTTATCACGATTATCTCGATTCTGCTCCTCCTGTCTCTGGGGGCCATCACCGTCCTGGTGTCGGTAATGGTGGGAGCGGACGTGCGGGTTACCGCGGAAGAAAACAACTTTAGCGTAAACCGCCGTTCCGCATCGGAGGCGGAACTGCTTCTGTCCATGACGCGCTCCAACACCCTGGCCCTGCTGGATACCCTGGACGCGCTGGAAGGGGTTCCCGGCGGGGTGGCCGCCCAAACCACGGATTTCTTTTTTGAACGTAACCCGGACCTTGCCTTTATCGGCCTTCTGGACGAAGGGGGCTTTTCCCGGACCCTGGTAAACGAACAGTTTTTCGCCGCCGCCGAACTGGACAGTTCCGCGGCCGCCGCGTTTGCCGCTTCCCGGCCCGATGCGGCCTCCCGCTGCGCCAGGGGGGAACTGGTGCTCCTTAACGCGTCGCCGGCCTTCGGCGTCCCCGTTCTGGCCATGTACTGCCCCCGGCCCCGGGGGGGCGAAACCGGGGCGGTGATTTTCTTCGGCTCCGATTCGCTGGCGGAAACCTTCGGCGAAGGCGGCAATGTTTCCCTTATGATAAACGACGACGGAGACATCCTGGTCCACCCCGACCCCTCCCTGCTCCGGGCCGGAGAAAGTTTTAAGGACGATCCCTTTGACAAAATCGTCCGGGAAAGCCCGGATCGCCGCTTCCAGACCCTCTATACCGGCGCCGGCGGCGCCCGCCGGTTCGGGGCCTTCCAGAAGCTGACCCTGGCCAACGTCGCGGTAATTACCTCCGTGGAAGAGGCGGTGGTCCTTGAGGGAGTCGCCGCCACCACCCGGCGCAACGTTTTTCTTACCGGGGTGGTGCTGTTCCTGGGGGTGCTGTGCATCTGGTTTTTCTCGAAGACCCTGAGCGTCCCCTTAAAAAACCTTGCCGCCGCGGCGGGGCGCATCGAAAACGGGGAATTTGAAGTAAAGCTCGAAGCCAAAACCCGCGACGAACTGGGGCTTTTGACCCGCAGCTTCGTGTCCATGGGCCGGGGCCTGGCGGAGCGGGAACGGCTTAAAGAGACCTTTGGCCGTTTTACCAACAGGGAAATCGCGGAAAGGGCCCTGCGGGGCGAACTTAGCCTGGGCGGCGAAACCAAACAGGTAACGGTGTTTTTTTCCGACATACGCGCCTTTACCGAAATTTCGGAAAAGCTGGAACCCCAGGAGGTGGTGGAGTTCCTGAACGACTACATGACGCGCATGGTGGACTGCGTAGACAAGACCGGCGGCGTGGTGGACAAGTTTATCGGCGACGCGGTAATGGCGGTGTGGGGGGCGCCGGTTTCCGCGGGAAGCCCCGCGAGGGACGCGTTCAACTGCGTCAAGGCCGCCCTGATGATGAGGAACTCCTTAAGGGAATTCAACAAAGACCGGGGGGGCCCAAGAAAGCCCCTGATCCGCATCGGCTGCGGAATCAACACCGGCAACGTGGTGGCGGGGCAGATCGGCTCCAGCCAGCGCATGGAGTACACGGTTATCGGCGACACGGTAAACCTTGCCAGCCGCACCGAAGCCCTTAACAAGCCCTTCCACACGGACATTCTTATCACCGAAGACACCTGGGGGCTCCTGAAATCGGTCCTTATAGTAGAAGAAATGGCGCCGGTTTCCGTCAAGGGCAAGGAAAAACCCGTGCGTATGTTCGCCGTCGTCAATCTAAAACCCCAAACCGGCAAACTGGCCCGTCCGGCGAACCTGAAAGAACTGCGAACCCTGCTGGGGCTTAGCGCCCCGGATTTACAAAAGGTGGATCTTAGTGGCGAAGAAAAAAAATACAAGATCGGCTGAACGGGCCGACTTTCTGGCCGTCCTGCTCTGCCTGGCCGGCGCGGCGCTTTGTTTTGCATGCTTCCAGATAGACCTTAACCGCTCCCTTCGCCGGTACAACGAAGAGCCCATGGGAACGGTAAACTGGAAACGCCGCGCGGCCCAGCGCCGCTTTGCCGACCGGGTCCTGTGGGACAGGCTTAAGCAGGACAGCCCCGTCTATTCGGGGGACTATATCCGCACCGGGGAGCTTTCCGCGGCCGCCGTCAATTTTTCTTCCGGCAGCGTCATCGAGGTTGCGGAAAACAGCCTGGTCCATATTGTAATTGAAGACAACACGCCCCAGGTGGAAATCAGCGGCGGCGTGGTAAACATCAACGCCCGGGACACGGATGTGCTGATTGTCTCCGGTAAAAACAGCGTGCGGGTGAATTCCGGGGGCCGGGTAACGGCCGGCGCGGACGCGGAGCTGTTACAGGTCCGGGTGGATGAAGGAACCGCGAGCGTATCGGGCGCCGGCGGCGAAAGATTCGCCGGCGGCAGCCGCGAAGCCTCCGCCGGGGAGGGCTTTTCCCTTTCCACCGGCGCGGCCGCTTCCGGCGGGCCGGGGCGCGCCGGGCCGGAGCTTCCCGGTTCCACCGGGCCGAACTTTTCGCCGCCGGCGAACTTTTCGCCGCCGGCGAATCTTTCGCCGCCAATTCTCTTTAGCCCCGGAGAAAGAGAAGTCCTCCGGTATCAAAACCGGCTGCCGGAGATCCGCTTTCGCTGGAGCGGCCCCGCCGGAAACGAGCCTCCTCCCGCGTATTATATTCTGGAAGCGGCGGATAATCCGGCCATGGAAAATCCCGCCCTAAGCCTGCAAACCAGGGTAACCAGCGTCTCCGCATCCGTTCCCCGGCCGGGTCTTTGGTACTGGCGGATAAGCCCCGTGTACCAGGGCCCTTCCCCGGCGGGAACCCGGGGCTCTTTCCTGGTGGAGGAAGGGCCCCTGCCTCCGCCCCCCGCGGCCTTTAGCCCCCCGCCGGAAGACGCCTCCCTGCGGGCGACCTTTCCCCCCGCGGGGTACACCGTCGCGGAGGCCCTCGTGCCCGACCTGCGTTTTACCTGGAAAGCCCCGGTAAGGGAGGCGCGGTTTCAGGTAAGCGCCGCGGAAGACTTTGCCCGGCTGGAAGTGGACGAAAGGGTGTCCGGCAAAACATGGCAGATCCGCCGCCTTGCCCCCGGCGGCTGGTACTGGCGGGTTTCCGCCGGGGGTCAGAACTCCCCTCCGCGGCGTCTTACCGTGGCCGCTTCCCTTCCCTTCCCCGCCCCCGTCGGCAGCCCCCCGGGCGCCGGACAGGACCAAGCGGTCTTCCGCTGGCAGCCCGTGGACGGCGCCGCCTATTACGAGTTCCGCTTTTACCAGGGGCAAAGCGGCGGCCGGCTCCTGCGTTCCGAAACCCTTACCGGAACCTCCGCCGCCGTCTCCCTGGCCGCGTACGAAGACGGCCCGTACCGCTGGACCGTCCAGGCCTTTTCCGGCCAGACCCCGGAGTCCACCCGGCAGGAAAGCCTTCCCGCGGTGGTATCCTTTGAGCTAAGACGCAGGCCCGCCGAAACGGCGCCCCCGCAGGCAGCCGTTTCCCGTTCCCGGTCCCTTCCCGCCCCCCGCCCCGGCGCCCCCGCGGACAATTTTCTTTTTGACGCGGACAGGCTGCGGGGCATCGACGGCATTTCCTTTAGCTGGACGGCGGTGGACGGGGCGGAGGGCTATACCTTTGTCCTTCTTTCCGCCGAGGGCCGGGAGATCCTTTCTGTCCGGCCTAAAACGCCCTCGTACCTTCTTAGCGATCTGTCGATCCTAAGCAACGGCCGGTTCCGCTGGCAGGTACGGGCCCTGCGCCGGGGTGGATCGGGGGAAGAACAAAGCCCCGCCGGGGAAGCTTCTTTTACCGTGGATATACCGGCCCTGCGCCGGACCAGGCTGGAAGACATCGGCGATCTGTACGGGCGTTAACAGCCCGTTTACGAAAAACCATCGACGGAGGAAGAGACGATGAACACACAGGGAATAAAACCCCCCGGACAAGCGGGTTCCGGCGCCGGGGCAAAAAAACCGCTGCGGCGGTTCCTGCCCCTCTTCCTTGCCCTTACCGCCTGCGACAACTGGAACCTGCCGGTAAAAGACAGCATAGCGGTTTTGAACGCCATGACCCCGGTAAGCAGTTGGGAGGAACTGAAATCTGCCGTTGACACCATCGCCGGGCCGCAGCTTATCGGCCTGACAAAAAGTTTCCCCGCCGCCGGAGGCGGCACGATAACGGTAAGCCGGCCCCTTACCATTACCGCCGCACCCGGCGTTACGGCGGTCATTACCCGGCCAACCGGCTTTACGGGCAGCTTCTTCGAGGTAGGAACCCATTTAGGAAGCGGCGATTTAACCCTGGGCCGGCCCGGGGGAGGAACCCTGGTCCTGGACGGCGGCGCGGTTTCGGGTAGTTCTTCTCTGATAGCGATAAGCTACGGTTCCTGTACGATGCAGGACGGGGCCGAACTGCGGAATAACCATGACGGCGGCGGGGTGCATGTGGCTACCGGCTACAGCTTTACCATGAACGGCGGAACTATCAGCGGCAATACCGCCACCGGCAACGGCGGCGGGGTGTATGTGGACGGCGCCTTTACCATGAACGGCGGAACTATCAGCGGCAATACCGCCGCCAGCGGTGGCGGCGGGGTGTATGTGGCCGGGCCGACCGGCGCCTTTACCATGAACGGCGGAACTATCAGCGGCAATACCAGCGCCAGCGCCAGCGGCGGCGGCGGCGGGGTGTATGTGGCCGGGCTGACCGGCTACAGCTTTACCATGAACGGCGGGGCCATCAGCGGCAATACCGCCGCCTTCAACGGCGGCGGGGTGTATGTGAACGGCGGCGCCTTTACCATGAAGGGCGGGGCCATCAGCGGCAATACCGCCGCCTTCAACGGCGGCGGGGTGTATGTGAACGGGCCGACCGTCGTCTTTAAAAAATATGGGGGGGTCATTTACGGTATGAACGGCGGCGCAATGAACAATCTTGTGACGAACAATTCCGGCACTCCCTGCGGCCACGCGGTGTATGTTACCCCCTCAAAACGGCGGGAAAGTACCGCAGGGGAAAGGGATGACCTTGACAGTACGGGGGGCGGAGGCTGGGATTCATGACAAAAATCAACGCGCGGCCGGTACAGGCCCCCGGACAAGCGGGTTCCGGCGCCGGGGCAAAAAAACCGCTGCGGCGGTTCCTGCCCCTCTTCCTTGTCCTTGCGGCCTGCGATAACTGGAACCTGCCGCTAAAAGACAGCATAGCGTTTTTAAGCGCCATGACCCCGGTAAGCAGTTGGGAGGAACTGAGAAACGCCGTTGAACACACGGATGCGCAGCTTATCGCCCTGGCAAAAAGTTTCCCCGCCGGAAGCGCCACGATAAGGGTAAGCCGGCCCCTTACCATTACCGCCGCGCCCGGCGTTACGGCGGTCATTACCCGGCCAGACGGCTTTCCTACGGACATCTTCTTCGAGGTAAATGGTTCAAGCGGCGATTTAACCCTGGGCCGGCCCGAAGGAGGAACCCTGGTCCTGGACGGCGGCGCGGTTCCGGGTAGTCCTCCTCTGATAAAGGTAGTGAACCGTTCCTGTACGATGCAGGACGGGACCGAACTGCGGAATAACCATACTAACGGAACCGGCGGCGGGGTGTTTGTGGACGGCGGCGCCTTTACCATGAACGGCGGAACCATCAGCGGCAATACCAGCGCCAGCGGCGGCGGCGGGGTGTATGTGGCCGGGACCGGCAGCTTTACCATGAACGGCGGAACTATCAGCGGGAACAGGGCGGAACGCGCCTTAGGCAGCGGCAGCGGCGGCGGGGTATATGTGACCGGCGGCAGATTTATCATGAACGGCGGAACTATCAGCGGCAATACCGCCACCGGCAACGGCGGCTACGGCGGCGGGGTGTATGTGGACAGCGGCGGCGCCTTTACAAAAGCAGGGGGGGTCATTTACGGTACGGACGTGGACGACGATGGAATGAAAAACCGTGTGAAGGACAACGACGGTAGTGAGATGGCCGCCGGCCACGGCCACGCGGTGTATGTTAGTAGTAGCCCCGTAAAATGGCGGGAAAGTACCGCAGGGGAAGGGGATGCGCTTGACAGTGCGGAGGACGAAGGCTGGGTTCTATGACAAAAATCAACACAAGGATGGTACAAAAATCCGCCGCGCCCTTTTTTCCGGGCTTCAGGATCATCGCCGCCCTGCTCTTCGCGGCGGGGATCCTCGCGGCGCCCGCGGCGGCCCAGGAAACCACGGGCGCGTATTTTATCCGCGAGAGCGAAACGGGGGAGCAGACCATCGTACAGCGCCTTAGGTGGCCGGACGATGAAAACGCCGCGCGTTACGAGGTGGTGGTGGAACGCGAACGCTCGGGCGCCTTTGCCGAAATCCACCGGGAAAGCACGGACAGAAGCTATGTCGATATATCCCTGGGGCCCGGAAGATACCGCTACCAGGTGCGGGTATTCAATCTGCTAAACCAGTTTGAATACGCCACCAACTGGGCCTCTTTTAGCATTATCCTGGCCCTGCGGCCGGAAATCGCGGCCCACACGCCGGACGCCCTGTACATCCACGACGGAGACGGCTGGGAGTTTAAGCTTACGGGGGCAAATTTTATAGAAGCCGGAGAAGCGTATCTGGTTCCCCTGGAAGAGGATTCCGCGCAGCCCATCGCGGCAAAAACATATCTTCCAGAAGGGGACAAAGCCTCCCTGTCCTTTAACCCCGCGGAACTGCGGCCCGGCGCGTACCGGATCCTTGTCAGAAACCCCGGCGGCCTGGAAGCATCCGCGGGGCCTGTGGATGTTGACCTTTTTAGCAGTTCCTACGATCTGCATCTTTCCGCCGGTTACGCGCCCCTTCTGCCTTTGTACGGTTATCTTTTCGACGCCCTGGATAAAAAATTTGCCCCCCTGGGCATGGATATCCGGGGGGCCTTTATATTCCTTAAACGGCCCTGGGGCTTCCTGGGCGCCGAGGCCAACATAAGCCTGAACTATCTTAGCGGGAGCGGCGTCGGGAGCGGCGGCGCCGATTTTTCCGCGTTTATCACCGGGGCCGAAGCGGGCCTCTTGTACCGGAAAACGCTTCCCCTGCGGGGCTTTGCCTTTAACGCGCGGCTAAGAGGGGGCATAAACGCCGCGCCCCTGCGCCTGGTGTTTGATTACCAAAACTACACCAGCGAACCCCTTACAAGCTGGGTTCCCCTGGCCTCCCTGGGCCTTTCCCTGGAATGGCGGTTCCTCCCCTTCCTCTACGCGGAACTGGGGGCGGACTATGCCCACCTCTTTTCCCCCGACGCGCCCCAGCCCGGTTTTCTGCGGCCCTTCATCAACGTGGGCTGGAGATATGGGCTCTCAAAGCGGAAAAAAGAACCCTAAGCCCTGGGAATTAGCAATTTTCTCCGCCGGCCCTTGGCCGCGGCCAAGGGCCGCGGCCAAAGGCCGAAAGTTCCGGAAACCCAGCCGGAGCTTCCCCCATGGTCCGGGGATCACCAGTTGCCGGTGCTAAGAAATGCGTAGTAGCGGGAATCCCAAGTATCAAACTTTAAACTAATCGTAATTTTGCTTTCGGGGCCGAAAGTGTAATAGTCAAAATAAGAGTACCCGTCTGAATCGGTAATTCGCGCGCCGACATAGCGCCGGTCGCCCTGGTACGGAGCGGTAAATCCGGACACCTGGTATTCTACGGACAAATTACCCGGGCCAAGGGGGGAGGCCGAAGCAATCGTCCTCAATACAGGGCTGTATTCGTTGGATCCGTTAAAAATTTCAACCTTGGAAATCGACTTACCGGCGTAATTATTAGGTGTGTTATTAGCTACCTTGAACCTGAACGTATAGGGCGTAACGCTGCCCGGAACCTCGCCGCAGGCCCCCAGCACGAAGGCAAGGACAAAAACCGCCGTTCCCGCCAAAATCGTGTTTCTTTTCATGGCTGCTAAACCCTCCTTTGCCGGTTTTGCCGGACAGAATTCGGTACACCAGGGCAGCCTTAATTATACCCGGTTTTTTATAAAAATCAAGCGGTTTTCCGCCTGTTCCGGCGGCCGGACGATAGACCTGGTAACAATATGGCTGTCTCCGGCCGCCACTATTTCCAGAAAGGAATATTTTATAGATAACGCAATTTCTTATTCTGTAAGGAATTACAAGAAGTCGTTTCATCTCCTGGGGGAATTGAACCCCCGTTGTCGGGATGAAAACCCGATGTCCTAACCACTAGACGAAGGAGACCTGCGGCGGGTGCGGCGCCATGCGCCGCTTTGTTTTACCTGCCATTTTATACTTTGGGCTTCCCGGGGCATCCAGAGGTTCCCTTATCTAATTCCCTGCCCCTAAACTCAAGTCCATGGCGGCTGTTCTAAACCCAACCGGGTTTTGGAACAAACCCCATGGTGTATACTATAAAAAACCACCGGATTTTGTCAACCGCACCCATACCTTACAAAAAGAAAGGGCTATGGAAGCGCAAATTCGTGTATCCGCGGTTCCCGGTCCGCAGACCTGGTCCGACGCGTAGTGATAAGCCCGGGGCTAAACACCGGCCGCAGGCGGGGAGTCTTCCCTGCTAAAAACCCCTGCGGCCGGCGTCAAAAAAATTAGAACTTTACGCCGATACCAATAACGGGCGTAACCGTCCAGCCAAAGGCAAATTCAATGTCCGTATCGCTGTTGCTGCTGCCTGCAATGGTAGTATTTGCCTTGTACCAGCGGAATACATCTACCGCCACGCTGGTACGGCTAAAGATATAAATATTCTTATTAAAATGGAACTGGATACCCAGGTATGCGCCGGGACCTATCTGAAGGTCCTGCCGCTTTATCCAATCACCGTCCCCCGCTATGGCAGGTTCCCACAGATCGTCGCTAAAATAGTACAGATGGGCCCCAAAGGCCAGGGGGATGCGCAGGAAGTTGCCGTTATACAGGTAGATTACCGGCCCCAAAAGGACATTGGCCCCAAAAAGAGAATTATAATTCGAGTTATTCGAGGCAAATCCCATAATTTTGCCGCCAAAGAAAAAGTCCGTGTCCAGGGTAAAGCCTAGCTTCCGGGTAAAGTTAAAAAGCAGGGAAAGCCCCAGCGCGGTATTGGCGGTTACGGTCTTGTCTTCATAGAACAGCCCCGAATCGCGATGGTCCGCATTTGTCCAGTGAATGGGGAAGCCCACGGTTACTTCCAGATCGAATTTTTCCGGTTTTTCCTCCGCCGGGGCGGCGTCTTCCTGGGCAAACGCCAGGCCCGCGGCAAAAACCAGGGCCGCCAATGCTATAATTTTTTTCATGTTTTACTCCTCGTTAAAATAATATACTGCAAGTATTGCTACTCATAGTTAGTATAATTGTTCTTAATATTAGAAAGCAATATAAGGCGCTCTTTTTTTTTCGGCCCCTTCTATCCCCGCATCTTAAGTTTATTCAACAAAAGGGAGCGGAACCGCAGGGCGGTTTCAAATTCCGGGTCCAGGGCCAGGGAAGCGTTGCAGTCCGCCAGGGCGGCCGGATAATCTTCCAGATGATAATAGGCCTGGCCTCTGCGGTACAGGGTAAAATTCTGGTAGGGGTTAATTTCCAGGGAAAGGGTAAAATCGTCCACCGCCCCGGCATATTCCCGCAGTACCGACCTAACCACCCCCCGGTAATACGCGGATTTATAGGATTTTTTGTCGAATTTTAAAGATTTGGTAAAATCGTCAATGGCTTCCTCGTATTTGGATTGGGCAAAATACGCCATACCCCGGTGTTTGTAGATTAAGGATACAATGGAAGGCGCCGGGTTCATGTCCAAAATCCGGCTGTAAAAGGCAATGGCCTCGGCAAAACGGTTCTGGTTATGGGCGTACAGGGCGTTTAACAGAAGATCATCGATGGTGCTCTGGTAATTAGGCTCCGGCAGGGCGGGCATTTCTGTTTCCGTTTCGTGTTCTTCTTCAAAAAGCAGGCCGTCGGTGGAATCTTCTATCTTACGGTAGAAGGAATTCCGGCGTTTTCCCATTTCCCGGTTAAGCTGGCGCTGGTAGCTTCGGATTTCCTGGAAAATACTGTCCGCCAAAGAAAGGCTTGCGTTGACCGCCGCCAGGCGGCGCTTCATGGGATCGTCAAAGGGGGTAAATTCCGCCTTGTACACCAGTTCGTGTTCAACCTCCGCCCAGGCGTCCTGCAGAATCGTCCGCACCTGAATTTCCACCGCCTCGACCCCGCAGGGCCCCCATTGGGCCGTTAAATCCGGGGGGATCTGTATAAGCAGGTGTACCGATTCGTACCCGAATTCTTTAAAGCTAAAATGGGCGCCCTTTCTGTCCAGCTCCGTTACGGAAAAATTCCCCCGGATAAGCTTTTCTACCACCGAAAGATCCTCCAGGAAAGGACAAATAATCCGCAGGGCCAGCAAATCGGTAATTACCGGATCGATCCCCGGAGTTTCCTTAAGAAGTTTAAGGTATTTTTTATAGTAGCTGTCAAATTCCTTGATCCGGCCCTTAATAGTGGGCCGGGAAGACAGAGGTTGAACCGCGGTTTCCAGGATTCCGGTTATCTCTTTTAAAATATGATCCCGGGCCGGAAGCGCTTTTTTATACTTTTTCTGAAGCTGGTTACGATCCGGAAGAACAAAAGCCATGGTTTCCCCGGGATTAAAAAAGCTGCCTGAAAGCCCGTTTCAGACAGCCTGTAAGTTTTTTAGGTCTGTCAAGGCTGTTTCATTTGAATTGAAACAGCCCCGTTTTATACACGCCCTCAGGCGGCGCCTTCAGGCGGCGCCTTCAGGCGAAGCCGCCCCTTGCAGAGTAAGCCTTAGTTCGTGCCGCCGCCAACCTTAGGAGAAGGAGTAAAGGTATCTTCCGTAGCTTGTTTCTGCTGTTCCAGATACCGAAGAATCTGCTGCTGTCCAAAGCGGCTCATTTCCCACTTCTTCTTGGCTTCTTCTCTGGTCTGAATGATGTGCCACAGTCCTTCATTGTCGATATCCGGATCGGTATCAAGAACCGCCTTATCGTAGATGATTTTAACGTCCCGGAAATAGGCGATAAAGTCCCCGCCGGCCTTATCGGCGTCCCGCTTAATCAGGAAGCCCCCGAATTTTACAAAGGGCGTGGAGGTGGGGTACAGGGGGTACAGGCGTAATTCCCGGTTCCGCACCTGGGCCACATAGGCCGGATTTTGCCATGTAATTTCGGCCCAGCCGTCAAAGTTAAGGTAATCCACAAACATGGTCTTTTCGTTCCCTTCGTTGTCAATAAGGATCACCGAAAGGCTGTGGGGAAACTGTAGGCCGTATACATTTACGGCAATGGCCTTAATGGTGCCCACATTTTTAACCACCCCAAGACCGTAGTCGGGTTTTCCGTCCTGGTCTTCATCGGGGCCTTCAAACCGGGAAAGTCCGCTTACACCGCTTTCGCCGGTACCGGTAACGTTTCCCTGATCGTCAATTTCGGCCCTGGCTTCAAAGGCGGGAATTTCAAAGGGCGGCCTTATCAGGGCCCAGGAATTCCACGGTTCCACAGGAAAATTAACCCTTATACCCAGCACCTTTCCGTACTGTTTGGAGTCGGC
Source organism: Spirochaetaceae bacterium (assembly GCA_031278215.1). Classification (GTDB taxonomy): domain Bacteria; phylum Spirochaetota; class Spirochaetia; order Treponematales; family Breznakiellaceae; genus JAISLT01. The sequence goes on along the minus strand of JAITKV010000011.1, from coordinate 108,895 downwards.
TTCTTCCGCATAGCTAAGGACTTCCCGCTGTACGGTTCTGGAAGAAGACGCCAGGATTATATTCCAGTTCCTTATGGCTAGAGAAGTCTTCATAATCTGCTTTTGCTCATCGGTAAAGCTGGCTCCGGCCACAGCGCCGTAATCCATTATTGTCGCCCGGTTCTGAGTCGGCTGTCCGTCTTCAGGGGCAAGAATATCCGCCGAAAGCTTCGTAAAGTCAATAAGAACCGCTTCTTCAGCAAACAACCCAACAGCCATCACTGCGATGGTTAAAAGAATGAATATTCGTTTCATTCACAGCTCCTTTACATTACCAGATAATAAATCAAGATATATAAAAATATATGATCTTAAAACAATTTGTCAATACCCTATTATCTAATTCCGCCTAATTCCGCGGATTCGGCCCAAATATCCGGTCAAATTCGCTAAAAAAAACCTCGTTCCCGTTTACAAAGAGTTTTACATTCGAAATCGAGTGAAAATTCCGTCTGATTCCCCGGTTTAGGGCCAAAAAGCTTTCAAAGAGCGGCGCCCCCCCCTGGACCGGCAGGGCCGCGTCCCCCGAAAAATCGGCGTATACCGTTCCGTCCCGGTACATAAACGATTGCAGCTTAACCCCCTTGGTCAACAGGGGGGCGCAGGTTATCGAAATGGGGCCTAAAATAAGTTCCTCCACGTAATTCTTGATGTTCTGTTCCAGAGAATCAGCCTTATAGAGCATTCGGTCTTCTACCACCAGTTCTCCGTTCGCCAGGGCGGGAAATTCAAAGGTGCGCCTGGTTAATCCTGAATGCAACAGCTCAAAAAACGTATAGCCAAGAAGCGCCGCCAGGTACGCCAAACGGCGGATCTGCTTAAAAAATCCCATGCTCCATCCCCTGTCCGTCCGGTTTATGGGCGCAAAAACCTGCAAGCGCCACAGGCTCCTAGGGAGCGATATAGCCTCCGGATTGTTCAAATTCCGCCACAAAATCGGCAATTCCTTTATACAACCCTTCGGAAAACAATTTCAAGTACTCCGGGTCCGCCATAAGGACGGCGTCTTCGGGGTTGCTTACAAAACCCAGTTCCACCAGCACCGCCGGCATCCGGGCGTTCCGGACCACGTACCAGTTTTCCGCCTTTAGGCCCCGGGAGGGAAGGCGGTTTCCAAAGGCTTCCCGGAACCGGTCTAGGATAAACCGGCCTATTCGGGTGCTTTCGGAGATAAATTCTTCTTCCAGCATGGCGTTAAGGATGGGAATAACCTCCGCGGCGTCCGCGTATTTGTCCCGGTCTATAAGTTCCCGCCGGGCCTCCGGGGGAAGATACCAGACCTCGTAGCCCCGGGCGGTTTTATTTAACGACGCATTGGCATGGATAGAAATATAGATGATCGCTTCGTTATCCTTCAGGGACACGGTATTGGCGATATTAACCCGGTCTTCCAGAGTAGGATAGGTGTCGCCGTCCCTGGTAAGGAGCACCCGTTTTTCCGGGTAGGCGGATTGCAGCAGGGCCGCCAATTTCTTTGAAACCGTAAGGGTAATGTCTTTTTCTACCGATTTTAGGGTTTTTCCCCCTATCACATGGGTTCCCACCGCCCCCGGATCCTTGCCCCCGTGGCCGGGATCCACAATAATTGCCGCCACCCTGAACCGGACCGAATCTTCCGCGGCGGCCCTGGACAGGGCCTGCTTGCCGGTCTGTACAAAGGAATTGGGAAAGCGGAGGCTTCCCCCTTCCCTGTAGGGCAGGGCCAGGTTAAACAGTTCCCTGCCGTCCAGCAGGACCAGGCCCTGTTCTCCCGGGGCTCCCGTGTAAAAACTAAGCCGGTGGTCCCCGGCGCTTAAGATCCCCGCGGAAAGAAAGGGGTCCCAGCGCAGGGAGGAACCCAGTTCCCGAAGGGTTTCGTCCAGGGAATAGCTTTTTTCGGGATTTTGGGCATAGAGGGGCGCGGCCCAAAGAACCGCGGCGCAGAAAACCGCCAGCGAAAGCGGCAAAGCGCCCTTCACGGCAATTCCCCCCCGGCGCCGGCCGCAGCCGGATCCTTTATCACTGTATCTATATAATACGCCCCGCCCTGGTATCCCCCCCGGACCAGGGCAATCCAAAAGCCCCGGCCCAGGGGAAGGGTTTCCGGCGCCACTCCGGTAAGTTCCCGAACCGCGTCCAGGGTCTCCCGGGGATTCCGTCCCATATAATCCTGTAAATTCGAGTGCAAAAAACCCCGGAAAGGACGGAATCCCCGGGAAGTTTCCGGGGCCGGGCTTTGGGGGGCCGGAAAAGCCGGGCGCCGGGGGGCTGTTTCCGGCAGTTCCATCAGTTCTTGGAGAAGTTTTTCGCTTAGGGCAAAGGCCGGGGGCGGAAAGCAGGGCGCCTTTAGGGGGCCCCGGAGGAACGCTTCGGTTTGCGGATCCGGGGCGGCCAGCCGGATCCGGATGCTCCGGGCGGCCTCTTCCGCCGCCGTAACCGCGGTTTCCCGGTCCGGGGCGGCGCTGATCACATTCCCCCCCTTGGATACGTTGTTTTCCGGGAACGAAATACGCCGCCCCGGTTCTGCCCGGAAGAAAACGTCCTTGATCCCCGGAATTTTCCGGGCCCCGTCGATCCCCTCGATGGACCGGACCAGGCCGGGAATGGAAATAAAGGCCCGTTCCGCACTGGTCCAATTTCGCCGCGGTTCCAGCCCCTCCGGGGGGATCCCCAGGGCGGCGCAGAGGGCCCCCCGGCAGGGCGCCGCCCCGGATGCGTAGGGATAGGTCCAGCCGGACATATAGCCCCCGGAAAGCCGGGCGGCGATTTCGCCGATCATGGGTCCCTTTTTGGTAAGTTTTATATCTCCCTTGGCCGCGCCGGTGTCAATCCCCAGGGCCCGGACGCCCCGGATAAACAACGCGACTATGGCGTCCTGGTCCTTCCGGGGGATTCCGGTGGGCATGGTATGGCCCATTTCGATAAAGTAGGGGGGAAACCGGATATGCCGGTCCGCAAGGCCGCAAATTCGTATGTCCCCCCGGTATATCACCGCATCCACGGAAAACTCCGGCCCCTCCATGTACTCTTCCACAATCGCCCGGCGGGACCGGGAAAACCGCAGGGCCCCTTCCACCGCGTCCCGGAGTTCCGCAAACGTATCCACCCTGCGGCAGCCCCGGCCCCCCATATTGTCCACCGGCTTAACCACCGCCGGGTACCCCACGGAAAGATCCCCCGCCGGGGGAATTTCGCGCAGCACCGTAAAGGCCGGCGAGGGAAGGCCCGCCTGGGCAAAACGGCGGCGCATCCGCTCCTTATCCGACGCATCCAGCGCGCTTTCGTAAGAAATTCCCGGCAGGCCGGTTTTTTCCGCGGTCCAGGCCACGGAGGCGGAAAAATCGGTTCCCGCGGTCATAACGCCGTCCAGACCCCCCTCTGCCATAAGGGTCCGGGCCAATGCCTCGATGCCATGGATGTCCTTTAGGTCGATGCATTCAAAACGATCCGCCGCCGCGGCCAGGGGCGCCTGGGGATCCCCGTCGATTACCACCGTTTCCAATCCCATGTCCTTGGCGCTGCGGATCGCCGGCCCCTGCATGATCCCGGCCCCAAGAATTAAAATTCGCCCCTTCTTAGCCCCTCCCATGGACCCCTCCCGCCGCGGGCAGTTCCGCCCTCTTTACCGCGTAGACTTCAAAGGTGTCCCCCAGTCCGAACAGCCGGCTTATCATTAAAAAAAACCGGAAGGCCGGCCCCCGTAACAGGGCCCCGATAAGGGGGAACCGTTCGGGATGATGGCCGGTGATCACCCGCTTCTTCAGGCAAAATCCGTAGCGGCGTAAAAAACTTCCGCAGCGGCGGGGATCCCAAATGGTCCAGTGGTCCCCGGGGCTCCGGTCCAAAAAATTCCTAAGGGAACTTCGCCGGGAAATACCCCGGAACGAGGGGGTGGAAAAGGCCAGAATTCCCCCGGCCCCCAGGAGCCGGTTAAGCGCCTCCAGGGCCCTGCGGGGCTCCTTAAAATGTTCGATCACGTACCAAAGGGTAATAACCTCAAATTCCCCCGGAGCTCCGGGAATGTCGTCGGGAAAACTGCCCCGGACCGCATTCATGCCCAGGTTTTCCCGGATGTACCGGACCGGCTCTTTCGCGGGGTCCAGCCCCAGGACCTCGAAGCCGCCGTTCCGGGCGGCCGCCAGGAAGGGGCCGTATGCACAGCCTATGTCCAGGAGCCGGGGGATTTTTTTGGCGGAGGGGCCGGGGGCTCCGTCGGGGCCGCGGCTTTTTTTTAAGAGGCCCCGGATAAACGTAAGCCGCCGTTCCCCCTGGCCCTGGATCCGGGAAAAATCTTCCAAATAGGTTCTTCCGTACTGTTCCCGGTAACGGGAAAAAAAATATTCCTCCGTATATTCCGGCAGAGGGGGGCTAAGCCTGTCCATGTACACCATGCCGCAGGAACAGCGCCGGTAGCTTCTGTGGGGAAAACGGACCAGCCCCCGGCGGCAGCCGCTCCGGTTCCCGCAGAGAGGGCAGCGGCGGTGTACAAACGGCGCGGCCCTTAAAACCAGGTCCGCCAGGTCCCCCGGCGCCCCGGGCATCCAGCGCCGAAGGGCCCTTTCGCCGTATTCCGCGGCCGCGGCCCCCGGATCCCCGGACCGGAAAAGCCGGGAAAGCTTTTTGCACCCCCCGCGGCCCCAGCCCGCGGAATACAATCCTCCCCGGCGGGCCAGGGCTTCGTGGCGGGGTCCGGGGTTAAGCAGCAGCACCGGCAGCCGGGCATAGAGGGCTTCAAAGGCGGTAATTCCAAAATGGGTTATCAGCAAATCGTAATCCGCCAAAGATTCCCGGAAAGCTTCGGGATCCGGGCCGCCGTCAATAACCGCCGCCCCCTCGTCTTCCAGGGCCCGCCGGGTTTTTTCCCTCTGTTCGTACAGGGGGCCCAGCACCACCGTGACGGAAAGCTCCGCAGATCCAAGGGTCCGCAGAATCCGGGCCGCCGGCAAACTAAGCCCCGCCGAATCTTCGGCCCCAAAGCTGATAAGCGCCCTGCGGACCCCGGAGGCGGTTCCAAAAAACGAGGGCCGGCGCCGCCGGGGCAGGAAGAGCAGGGAAGGATCGCAGATGTTCGGGGCTTCCCGGCAGGTGTTCGGCAGCAGATCGATAAGAAAATCGCAGTCCCTTCGGGACACCCCCTCGTCGATTCCCAGCACCGGCCCCAGGGAAAGCCACCGGCGAAGCTCCCCGGCGGGGCAGCGGTACCGGTCCAGAACAATAAGGGACCATTCCCCGCCCTCCAGGTCTTCCGCGGAGACCAGAAATTCTTCGGGAATTTGCGGGTCTCCGGGATGCAGCCAGGCCGCTTTACCCCGGGAGCGAAGGGCCTTAACCAGGGCAAGGCCGCGGAAAAGGTGGCCCCCTCCCCTGCCCGTTCCGCAGGCGGAAACCACAAGAACGGCCCCCGGTTTTTCCACGGGATCCGGTACATCCCTGGGACGGATCATAGGCCTGCGGCCTCCATGATCGCCCCCCCCAGGTGCCGGCCCGGCGTATTGTTTAAATTCCGGTATAAGGTTTCGGCCCGGCGGTAATCCTCCGGGGTGTCCACCGTAAGCCGCCGGGGCCTACGCGGATCATCCTGCCAGCGCCGGGGGGCCAGGGGCCGGTGGAGCCGGAACAGATCCGGCCGGCGGTACAAGTATGGGCAGACATGCTCCCGGTCCTCCTCTTTCTCCGCCTCTTTTTCTGCCCGGAGAAGGGCCGGAGCGCTTACCGCTTCCACCCCCGCCCCCAGGGGACGCCCCGCAGAGCCCCCGTAATCCGCCCCCCGGGCGGCGGATTCCTCCGCGATGGCCGCCGCGGCGTCGGTAAAGACAAAGGGATTGTCCCCGGTGGCCCGGATTATCCGGGAAGAATCCCCCAGGGGCTTCGGAAAAAACCGGCCTATGGCCCCGCAATACCGGGCCAGCACGTCTTCCTTAGGCCCCGTATACAGTTCAAACCCCGCCCGTTTTGCCAAGGGCAGAAAAGAAAACCCGGCGTCTTCGGGGCAGGCCAGGATCCGGAGATCGCAGGGCACTAAAGCCAGGGCTTCCATGACCCGGAAGATCAGGGCTTCGCCGTCCAGGGGCAGCAGGCTTTTACCCGGAAGCCGGCGGGAATCCAGCCGGCCCTGGAGGATCAGGGCGGTCATGGTTCCGGCCTCCGTTCCCACAGATCCGCCACCGTCCGGGCGTCCCGGCAGAAACGGTTCCGGTTTTCCCGGACCCAGCGGCGTTCCCGGGAAAACTCGATCCAGGCGCTTACGGGGTCCCAGCCCGCCTTTGCCAGGTAGCCGGGAAAACTACGAAAGGGTATGTGGGCGTGATCCAGCCGGAAGACCGGGGCCAGGTTTTTAAGATAAAAAAGGCGGTAAGAGGCGTCTGTGGTATTATCTGCCGGCGGCAGGGCGCCGTCAAAGACAAGGCGGATAATCTGGGTGGACCGGATCTCCTCTCCCCAGAGGTGGGCGCGAAATCCAAAGTCCATAAGCTGCCAGTGAAGATGAAGGATATTCCGGTCAAAGCCGCCCAGCCGCAAAAACCGTTCCCGGTCGTAGACCCCCATGTATTCATAGGGGAACAGGGACGCCTGGTTTTCCCATTCCGGCGCCCCCGGCAAAACCTTGACGGTTCTTTTGTACAGTACCGGCATAGTAAGGGTATGAAGAAGTTCAAACCGGGAATTTTGAACCGCCGGAACCGTACAAAGCCGTTTCCGGGCGAACAGTTCCGTTATTTTGGCCGCCCCCAGGCCGTTAAAAAGCCGGTAATCGTTCCAGAGGACGAAGAAAAGGGGGCTGGACAGCTCCGCGGCCGCCAGGTTGATCCCTTCGCCGGGGCTGATAGCTTCTTTAAGCAGGATAAAGCGCACAAAGGGAAAGCGGCTGGAAAGATCCTCCAGATCGTAGCGTTCCTGAGGCCCCTCTATGGAAAGAATGTAGTCAAATCCCCCCTTTTCCAATTCCTGAAAAAGGGTCCGCCGGGGATAGCGCCCCCCCCGGTTAAGAAGCACCACGGAGAGCCCCGTGGAAGCGGCCCGTTCCGTCCCCCCCACGGCGGTATACGAGGGCAGGGTATCGTTAAAAGTTGAAGGTATAGTACTCATCGCAGACCCTACAGGGGCTCCCCGGTTCGCCATAATCTTTTTTGCAGTGAAGATGGTACCGTTCTTTTCCTTTTTCCCAGATAGTTTCCAGATCATCCTTTAGGGCGTTCCCCAGGGTTCCCAGTTTACCTTCCAGATCCTCCCGGCAAACCGGGACGGCGCCGTCGATAAGAACCGGAAAATCCCTCATAATATGCCAGCAGGGGCGGCGTTCCACCGGAGAAAGGTCCACTCCCTGCCGGCGGGGAAGAAAGCCGCAAAAATCGTCGTATTTCTGGATAATAATTCCCGGCCCGTTTTTTTCGGCCCCCCAGGATTTCCAGGCCCGGTAAAACTGTTCGATCTGGTCCTCGGCGCCGGCGGTTCTAACGGCCTCCACGTATACCCGGTCCTCTTCTCCCGGCTTCCGGGGAAAAAGCGAAACCAGGGCCTCCACAAAAGAAGTCTTTTCCGACTTGTCCCGGGGAAGATCCCCGGGGTTAAGCGAAACAATCCAGGAAAAAAACCGGCTTTCCCCGGATCCCGGTTTTACGGGCGCATCCCGGGCCAGGGCTTCCAGGGTCCCCCTGTCCCAGCCGGCGCCGGAACTTTCTATCACCAGGGAAAAAGCCGACCGTGCCAGCACGGCGCGGATAAGCTCGTCCCGCCGGGGATGAAGGGCCGGTTCTCCCCAGGGGGAAAGATCGATCACCGCGTCCCCCGCAAATTCTTCGATTTTATCCAGGAGTTTTTTAAATTCATCCGGATCAAGAAAATCCCGGGCGGCCGCGCCGTTCCGGGCCGAAAGCCGGGGATAGGGGCAGATACCGCAGCTTCCGGTGCGGCCCCCCCCGGGCGGACAGGGCCGGGAAATCTGGATGGGGAAAAAGGCCGGCAGGGTTCGAAGGAACTCAGGATGTTCCGCGATGATCCGCTGCGCATCGGCGGCGCCGCCGCACCGGGCTTCGGCAAATCGCTGCAGCAGCAGGAAATTGCGGCGGGAGTCGGCGCTTAGGGAGATCCGGTGATACCGGAGATCCACCGGGGAAATTTCTGTTTCTATGTCGAAGGAATTAATATCCCTCTGCAGAACCCCAAAGAGGGCGTCCCGCTTAACCGGCCCGGCGTCGGCTTCGCCAGAGATTTTACACAGCACCCCCGCAGCGGAAGAGGTGATCAGTTCCGGGGCCAATCCGTAGGGCCAGCCGTCGGCGTAGGAATAATCCGCCGCAAACCGCGTGTGCCGAAGGGCTATCCGCTCCGCCAAAGAAGGGTCAAGAAAGGGGGTGTCCGCCCAGGCATAGTAGGCAAAATCGTACGCGGAACTTTCTTCCGAAAGGACCCGGAGCAGATCCGGGACGGTCCACTTTTGCCTGGTCAGCAGCTGTCCGGGAATTTCCGGCAGATCCAGGGCGTCCTCCGCCAGGACCAGAATTTTTTCCGTCCCCGGAAAAGAACCCGCCCGTTCCAAGGCAAGGGAAAAGGCGCTTTGCCCGCCGTAAAGGGGCTTAAAGGCCAAGGGGTGCAGGGCGCCGCCGTATAAAACCGTGAGTGCATGCATACCCTTTACATATCGGCGCTTTAAAGACGGCGGTTTATACACTTCCCCCAAGCCCCGCCGGCAGGCGGGTTTCCGGTACAATTCCACGCGGCTAGGGTTTCTTGCCCCTCCGGGGGAGAAAGGCCGTTTTAATTTCCCCCACCGCTTCGGCAAAGCGTTCGTTCAGTTCGTCAAGATACCCATGGAGCCGCTCTGTCTGATTTCCGTCCAGGGGATTGGTCATAAACAGTTGATAGGGCTCCACGTTAAGGGCCTTCGCAAGCTTTGCAATGGTATCGGGGGACACCCATTTTTTTCTGTTTTCAATATCATTAACAAAGTTATGGGCAAGCCCCGCCAGGTTTGAAAGGGCAAACTGGGAAAGTTTTTTCCGGTTTCGAAAAAGCCGTAAATTCCTGCTAAAGGCGTCCCGGATATCGGCGCCTTGAAAATGTTTTGTCATATTTCCGCGTAACCCTGTACGCACGGTCCGGCAAATAACCACGGAACGCTTATACAGTTGTTGGATACCACCTGTTTATAGTATAGCGGTTTTAACAGCGGCGAAGGCTTTAATGCGTTGGTTTTTTTTCATTTCTTGCCCGGGGAACATCAAGGGTTTTCAAAAAAACCGCCGGCCCGGGCAAGCAAAAAAAGCAGGGAAAAGGCTGGGAACCTTTGGGAAGTTTGCTGCTTCCCGGTATTTACCGGGCGGGGATTAGGACATAGCCCCCCTCTCCATTATCGTTTACCCCGCCGATTGCCGGATACACCAGGTGCATACCCGCAACGGGTATGTTATGTTCCGCCGCGTAACGGAGCACCCTTTTCCGGGTTTCTGCGGCCATGGCAGGATCCACGTCGTAGCTTACGGAAACCCCGGGCAGGGGAAACTGGACGTCCTGGACATGGACCAGATCCCCGAAAATCAAAAGCTGCGCGTCGCCGGACCTGATAAGAAAACAGCTGTGCCCCGGCGTGTGCCCGTAGGCCGCCACAGCTTCAATCCCCGGCGCCAGACGGGACGGCGGGCCCCCCAATTCTCCGGGCCGGAAGGTTCTAACGCGGTTTCCGTAGGGCGCCAAGGCCGCTATGACCCCCTGGTTTGGATTTGTTACGGTCCAGTATTCTTTTTCCTTTTCACCAACATAGACAAGGGCCTTGGGAAAAAGGGCCCTGCCGTCCCGGGCAAGTCCTCCTATATGATCGCCGTGCATGTGGGTAAGAAGCACCACGTCCACATCGCCGGGCTTAACGCCAAGGCTTTTCATGCTGTCAAAAATTTTTCCGCCAAAGCCGGTATCCACCAGCACGATCCCGCCGGGGCCTTTAATTAAAAAGACATTAACCGCCGATTGGAAGTCCGGCTTTAGGTACCGGCCCCTAAGGGCCTCGTCCACCCCCAGAAGGATCCGGGGATTTCCCGGGCCGGCGGTTTCCACCAGCATATACACATCGATGTTTCCTATTTTGTAGGAAAAAACATCCTCTTCCCCGAAAGCGCCCGCGGCGCTGATCCCCAGTAAAAGCCATACGATTTTTTTCATAATTTCTTTTCCCTCAACTCTATCCTTTTCCATGACAGCGTAACGCTATCATTTGTCAAGGACGATTATGTGCAATCCCTGGTGTATTCTACCACATAAACCGGAAAAAACAAGCCCTGTGAAAGAGGCGCCACAAAGCACCCGAACCCCGCTTGGACAGAAGGCGCTGCCGAACCACAAGACCTTTATCCCGCCCCATGGTAGTATACTTTAGCATGATAAATTATACCACGCCCGGGGGCGGCGCCCGGGGGCGTCTGCGCACAAGCATTACGGGTACGCGCGGCTCCCGCAAAAACGCCGGGCATTACCGGAGGATAGGATGAGCAGTAAAAAACTTACGGCGGGGCAAAAATTGGGGTTCGGAATTTTTGACCTGGGGGGAAATATGCTGTTTACCCTTATGGGATTCTGGTGCCTTAAATACCTAACCGATGCGGCCCTGCTTGGGCCCGCTCTGGCCGGAAGGGCCGTGATGATTGGAAAGGGCTGGGACGCGATAAGCGATCCGGTGATGGGCTTCGCCTCCGACAGAACCCTTACACCTTTGGGACGGCGGCGCCCCTACCTGCTTGCCGGGGCCCTTCCGATGATGCTGGCGCTGTGGATTTTCTTTACCGCTCCCGGCATTTCTAATCAGATCATGCTGATGCTCTGGGCCGCCGGAACCCTGATGCTGGTCAACACCGTCTCCACCATCATCCATATTCCCTATTCCTCCTTAACCCCGGAACTTACCAGCGACTATCATGAACGGACAAGCCTAAACGGATACCGTTTCGGATTCGCCGTAATCGGCGCCATCATCGGCGCGGCGGCGGTCGTCCCCCTGGTCGAAACCTTCGGCGGCGGCCGCGGGGGCTGGTCCATGATGGGCCTTAGCCTGGGGGCGGTAATAACCGCCGTTACCCTTATTACTTTTTTTGGAACAAAAGAAAAAAAACGCTCCTTTGCGGATCGTCCTGCCGAAGGGTTTTTTGCCACATATAAAGCGGTCTTTACCAACAAGCCCTACATGATCCTGTTTTTTACCTATGCCCTGCATATATCGGCCATTACCTTTTTGCAGAGTATTCTGTTGTACTATGTGGAGTATCTGTACCCCCATAAGTTTGAATTTGCGGGGCTTAATCTTAGTATAATTTCCATGCTGGCCCTGCTTTTAACCGCCATGGTGTTTATACCCCTTTCGGTGGCCGTTTCAAAAAAGATCGGAAAAAAGAAAACCTATCAAATCTGTTTTATTATTATTGCTTCGGCCTGCATGCTTGTGGCCGCAATCGGCCATTTGCTGCCGCCGCGGTTTTTTCTGCTCCTCTTGGCCTATGCGGGGGCGGGGGTAGGCTTTAGTTATGTGGCGCCCTTTGCCATGGTGCCGGACACGGTGGAATTTGACGCGGTTAAAACCGGAGAGCGAAAGGAGGGGGCCTACTACGGGGTGTGGACCTTTGTTTCCAAAATAGGGGCCGCCCTGGCGATGCTGATCACGGGGCAGATCCTTAAATGGGGAGGCTACACGGCGAACCAGATTCAGGGCCCCCGGGCCCATCTGGCGATTAGGCTTATCATCGGACCGATTCCGGCGCTTATTTTTCTGGGGGCCTGGGTACTGATGCAGTTCTATCCGCTGGACGAAAAAACCTATAAAAAACTGATCCGGTAGAGCCGCCCCGCCGGATTTTCCGGATCAAAGCGGGGCCGCGGCAAAAAATCGTGCCGCCGCGCTCCCAAAGAAAGGGGCCCTTAAAAATATCCGTAACCCTTAAGTTTATTCAGTATGGTTTTCCGGGTTATCCCCAGTTCTTCCGCGGCCCTGGTACGGTTGCCCTCGCAGCGGGCCAACGCCGCCAGGATGGCGTTTTTTTCTATTTCTTCCAATAAAGCCGGCTTTCCGGAGGGGGAGTCCGCGGCGTTGATGCCGCCGGCGCCGACGACGACGCCGCCGCCGCCGCCGCCGCCGCGGAGGGAACTGCGGATGTCGATGTCGTAGGGCTCTATCGTCCCGGTTTCGCAAAAAATAAGGGCCCGTTCCAGAATATTCTCCAGTTCCCGGATATTGCCGGGAAAATCATAGGCCGCAAGTTTATCCAGGGCGGCGGCGCCCAGGACATGGCGGGGGCGGCCCATGCGGGAACAGAGCTTGTCCAAAAGGAATTCCGCCAAAGGAAGAATGTCTCCCCGGCGTTCCCGCAGCGGGGGCAGACGGATGCGGAACACGTTAAGCCGGTAGTACAGATCCTCCCGGAATTTACCTTCCCGGACCAGGGCTTCCACATCCTTATTGGTGGCGGAAATAATCCGTGCATTAACGGGTATGTCCGTTATCCCTCCCAGGCGGCGTATCTTCCGGTCCTGAAGAACCCTAAGCAGTTTTACCTGCAGGGGCATGGGCATTTCTCCTATTTCGTCCAGGAAGATACTGCCCCTGCCGGCCAATTCAAAAAGCCCCGGACGGCGGGACGCCGCGCCGGTAAAGGCGCCCTTTTCGTGGCCGAACAGTTCGCTTTCCATCAGCGATTCATGGATGCCCCCGATATTTACCGCGGCAAAGGGTTCCTCGCGGTGGGGGCCCCGGCGGTGTATTTCCCGGGCCGCCACTTCCTTGCCGGCGCCGCTTTCGCCGGTAATCAGGACCCTTACATCCGTGGCCGCCAGTTTGCCGATCTGGGCGGAAAGGCTCTTTATGGCCGGACTGTTCCCGATAAGGGCCGGTTTTTCCGGCCCCATCTTGCCCGAGGCCCGGCGGCGGGTCTCGGCTTCGATAAGGTTTTCCCGGCGGTGGTTTTCGATTAAAGAACGGAGCTTAATAGAAAGTTCCGCGGGATCCACGGGCTTGGAAAGGTAATCCCGGGCCCCGGCCTTAAGCGCGTTTACCGCGTCGGCTATCTGCCCATGGGCGGAGATCATGATCACCGGAACAGAAAAGCCCTTGTCCTGGATTTGGCACAGCAGTTCCTGGCCGCTCATGCCCGGCAGCATAAGGTCCAGCACCGCCGCATCGAAGGTTTTTTCTTCCAGCAGGGCCAGGGCTTCCTCTGCGGAAGCGGCGGATTCCGAATCGATGTGTTCCAGGGCAAGGTATTTTTTAAGGGATTCCCGAATATTTTTTTCATCATCCACAATCAGGATTCGCATGGCACCGTAATCCTTACGGAAACGCCGCCGCCGCTGCGGTTTTCCAGGACCATGGTTCCGCCGGCGGCTTCAACAAAGCGTTTGCTGATTGTCAGCCCTATGCCGGTCCCGGTGCTTTTGCTGGTATAAAAGGGATCGGTAATCCGCAGCATGTCTTCCCGGGGTATACCCTTTCCCCGGTCCTCCACAATAACCACGGCGTTTCCCCCTTCTTTTTTAATCCGGGCCCGGATGGCTTTTTCCTCTCCCCCCGCCTCCAGGGCGTTGCGGATGATATTCTCGAAAACCGAACAGGCCCGGCCCCGATCCATCCGCACCAGAACTTCTTCGCCCCCCTCCCCTTCCAGGATCGATCTTCCGCAGATCCGCCGGGATGTTTCTTCAACTACTTCGGCAATATGGATCGATTCGGGACTTCCCGCGGCGTCCCGCAGATAATCGTTTACCCGGTAGCTTAGGGCCGCCAGCCGGTCCACCTCTTCTTCGATCCGTGTTATTTCTTCCGCGCCCGCGGCCGGGTTCATTTTTTTTAGGATTCCCGTTTGAAGCCGGATCGAATGAAGGGGGTTCTTAATCTCGTGGGCCAAGGTGCTTGCGGCGGTTCCAAGAACCACCAGATTCTGCTGGCCCTCGATGCGCTGACGGTATTCGATGTTCCGCAGGTACAGGAACCGTATGCCCGCCACCAGCAGCAAGAGGAGCGTAACACAGAGGGGATACAGGATGTCCGTAAAGGTAATGGTGTTCCAGTAGGCGGTGTGGTTAATGTCAATGTAAATATAATTCCCCACCGCCAGGGAGCTAAACCACAGGGACCGGGGGTTCTGCGGCGGGGATGGTTCCGCAGACTGCCCCCCGTCCGCCGCGGTCCGCAGCGGACGGGAGGCCTCCGTAGACCGCGGCGGACGGGGCTGCCTTTCATTGTGGATCACAAATTTAACCGATCTGCCCCGGCGATCCGGAATAAAATACCGGTTAAACCGGTCGTGTTCTTTTTCTTCCAGGATCTCCGGATCAAAGTGTTCCGGCGCTTTACCCCAGCGGTAAATCGGGGAAAGATTGCTCGAATATACGGCCAGGCCGGCGATCCGCTCCTTAAGCGTTTCGTTGGCCTCGATGGCGGAACCAAAGTCGTCATAATCCCTAAGGCCGGCAAAAAGGGTGTTAAGGATGCGCTCGTTCTCATTATTCCGGATTAGCCGGGCCCGATCTCTGTACCCCCATATAATAAACACTGCAAGTACGGAAAAAAGCATCCAGGTCAGCAGAGCCGCCGCCAGGGAGCCGCGCCGGGGTAAATTTACCTTTTTCATGTTTTTTCTATAATATACCTATACATAATACCTATACATACCTATACCCGTGATTCGTGGTAAATAATTATATATCATATACATAACTTTTTAAAGTATTGATCCGTAAGATGGAGTAGTATAAATTTAAAATCATGGCGCTTTATTTTATTGCCACAGTGTATTATTACGGCATGATTGCCGTGTCCGTTTATTTTTTTATCATGGCCGTGGTAAATATTTTGGAAATGCGAAAAAAAACCGTTCCGCCCGGATTAAAAACCGGCCCCCTGGTTTCTGTTTTAATTCCCTGCCGGGACGAAGAAGAAAATATCGAGCGCTGTCTTGCATCGCTGCTCGACCAAAGTTACGAAACATACGAAATATTAGTTATCGATGATAATTCCACCGATAATACCCTTTCTATAATCAACAGGATGGCAAAAAAAAATCAGCGCCTTAGGGTGTATAGGGGAAAGCCCCTGCCGCCGGACTGGTACGGTAAGCCCTTTGCCCTGCAGCAGCTTTCCGCCTATGCCAGGGGGGATATTATTTTGTGCACCGATGCGGATACCGTGCACGCGCCCACAAGCGTTTCCTGGGCCGTCACAAACCTCGAGACAAACCGCTGCGATTTTATTTCCGGTTATGTGGGGCAGATTTTAAAAAGCCTGGGAGAACGGATAACGGTGCCGGTTATGTTTTTTCTTACCGGTTTTATCATTCCCACCTTTCTTAACAGTCTGGTTAAGTCAGGCTATTTTTCCGCCGCGGTGGGCCAGTATATTGTTATTAAAAAAGAGGTCTTTACAAACATAGGAGGATTTACCGCATTCAAAAAGAAAACCAGCGAAGATGTTTATATGGCCCGGCATGTAAAACAACAGGGATACAAAACGGAATTTCTGGACATCACCGGCCAGGTTCAATGTAGAATGTACAGGGGCTACTACAGCGGCCTCGAGGGCATAGGAAAAAATATTTACGATTTTTTAGGAAAAAAACCGGCGATCCTTATAGGCATTGCCCTTTTAATTTTTCTGTTTTTTGCCCTGCCCTTTCCCCTGCTTATATGGGGGATCCTTTTTAACTCCCCCTTTCTTTCCCACCTGATAGCGGTTCACCTGTTGTTCACCCTTACCTGGCTTGTGTTATTTATAGGCCGCAGCATACCCTGGTATAACTGCCTTCTGTGGCCCGCCATGTATTTTAACCTGCTGTTTATGGTACTGTGGTCCTTTTACCGAACCGTTTCCCATAAGGGTTTTTTCTGGAAAGGCCGGGTGGTAAACTAGAATGGCCTACAAAAAGGGAGACAGCCTTATCAATTTTTCTTTTCTTTTTCAGGCCGCCACGTACGTTGTTTTTTATACGGTCTGGCATATAGGTTTTATGGTCTGCCGCATCCTGGGATCGGCCCGCTACGAAGGCAAAAAAAAGCTTAGGGCCCTAAAGGGAAACGCCGTGCTGGTATCCAACCATACCACACTTTTGGATCCTGTTTTTATTTCCGGCGCGGCGATGCCCCGGACCATCTGGCACACCCTTTTAGAAGCCACCGTAAAGGCCCCCTTTTTGGGGACCTTTACCCGCCTTTTGGGGGGGCTTCCCCTTCCTCCGGGAATGGCGGGGCTGGAAAAGATAATAAAGATTTCATCCCGGGCCTTCCGTTACAAGCCCTTTATCCATTTTTATCCCGAGGGCGACTGTTACCTGTACAATCAACAGATCCAGCCCTTTAAGGCGGGGGCTTTTTACGTGGCCGCCAGGCTGGACTTGCCGGTTTACCCCCTGGTGACGGTTTTTTCGGAAGGCCGGCTTAAGCCAAAAACGCCCTTTGCCCGAAGGTACCCGCGGCAGACTCTGGTGGTGCTGGACCCCCTCTACCCCGGCGATTTTGTCCGCCGCAAGGAAAACGGTGAATTAGACATAAACTCCGTCCAGGCCTTTGCCGAGACGGCGCGGCGGCGGATGCAGGACGAAATTGACCGCCGCCGCAGAGAGAATCCCCGCTGGGGCACCCAGGCCTATTACCGGGGAAAAATGAGCAGACTAAAAGGAATAAACGAATGAAAAAACCATTGCTTTTTGCAGGGATCTTTGCCGCCGCGTGCACCGGGCTTTGCGCCCAGAGCTACCAGGACCGGCTTCCCCCGTGGCTTCTTAAACTGCGGGATGCGGTTTATGAACAGGTATTGCGGCCGGAACAAATTTATCCCCTGTATACAAACGCCAGGAACATGGCCGCGGCGGAACTTTCCGGCGGCGAACAGCTTAACGCGGTTTCCCGCTGCGAATATCTAATGGGCCGGGCCTATCAATATTTTACACAGAACGCCCCGGCCGTCGAATGCTACCAGCGGGGACTGGCGGCGGCGGAACAATCCCTGGCCCTTAAAGAAAGCGCCGACGGCTGGACCATGCGGTCAAACAATCTTTCCCAGCTTTGTATGCTCAAATCAAAGGCCTGGGCCATAGCCCACGGCCTGGACGTAGGAAAATTCGCCGAAAATGCCCTTAAAATAAACCCCCGGGACGCCGCGGCCCGGCACATTACGGCCTCCCGGTGGATCTATGCCCCGCCGCCGTTTAACGACATAAAAAAGGGCGTCGCCATGATGAAGGAGATCCTGTCGGGAAATTACACCCTCCAGCGGGACGATTTATTTAACGTGTATACCGCCCTGGCATACGGGTATATACAAGAAAAAAACAGCGCCGAAGCCCGGATCTGGATTGCCAGGGCCCTAAGCGTTTATCCTACAAATAAATTCGTAAAAGAAGAACTGGCGGGCAAGCTGTAGGAATCTTCGAAAATTCCGCCGGTTTGGCCGGGGCCCCGAAAACTGCCGGTCTTTCCGGCCGGGGTCTTTCCGGCCGGGGCCCTTACGGCTTCTTCTGCGGCCGGCGGCGGACGCGCCTGTTTCTAATCCACTGGGACAGGGTATAGAGGACCAGGGCCAGGGCGTGGGGAAGCCCCAGCACGGCGGTGGAAGAGACGCCGCCAAAACCCTGAAGGCTTTGGCTTAAACGATCCGCCAGGGCAAAGCCCAGGGAGGCGGCAAGAACTCCCCCCACCGTGCGAAAACCCAGGTACACGGCGGCTATGCTTATCCAGCCCCGGCCCGCCACGCCCCCGGGGGTATACGCCCCTACCCGGAAACACAGCAGGGCGCCCGCGGCCGCGGCTAAAAAAGCCGCCGCCGCCCAGGCCCCTTCCCAGTACAGGCCGGGGCGTATACCCCGCTCCTTAGCCGCTTCCGGGGAAAGCCCCGACGCCTTAAGCCGCATGCCCAGGGAAGTTTTTTCCAAAAAAACCGCCGCCCCCACAAGGGCCCCCCAGGACAGGTAAACCGAAAAGGAATGGCCGGAAAGGATCATTCCCAGTCCGGGAATATCTTTAATTAAAGGAATCGTTATCCGTCCGGGAATAGCAATATGGGGGTTCCGCAGGACCCCCTTGGTTCCAAACAGCAGAACCGACAAAGTAGCGGTAATCCCTCCCGCGGCCACATTAACCGCCAGCCCCGCTATAAAGGGGTTCGCGTGGGTTTTTCGAACCAGCCGGGCCAGACCCCAGCCCCCAAGCCCCGCGAGGCAGGCGCTTACAAAAATTCCGTATAACGCGGACCCTGTCCAGCCGGCAATGATCCAGGCAAAAAAGGCCCCGGCGTTCATAAACCCTTCTATAAAGATTCCCAGGATCCCCGCAAGTTCGGTACACAGGGCCCCCAGGGAGGCTAAAATCAAAGGCGCCGCGGAGCTAAAAAGCCGGTCTAAAAAATCAGTCATTTCCCTTCCCGGAAAGATAGCGGCTGCTAAAGGGCAGGGCCGCTAAAAGCAGCACCGCCGCCTGGATAAAGGCCGCGGTTTCAAAGCCAAAACCCGCCTGGAGCATTGCCGTATCGGCCCCCGCTTTAAGCGCGTTAAAAATAAAGGCCACCGGCAAAATAAACAGGGGTTCGCTGCCGGCAATAAGGGCCACGGCAATGGCGTTCCAGCCCAGGCCCGCGGGAAAACCCTGGTAACACATACCGTAGGTTCCGGCCACGGCAAAAAAGCCCGTCAGCCCCGCCATGATCCCCGAACCGGCCATCGCGGGAAGAAAGCGTTTTTCCGCGTTGATGCCGCTGAACCGCGCTAAATCCGGGGCGGCGCCGGAAATGCGGAACCGATAGCCCAGGGCGGTTCCGTGAATAAGCAGGTGCAGCAACAGCATAGATCCCAGAACGATAATGATGGAGATCGACAGTACCGAAGGGGGAAAGATCCGCGGCAAAAGCCGGGGGGCGGCAATTTTTCCGGTGGACAGCAGATTTCCCCCGGGATCCCGCAGAACGCCGGAAATTACATAGTCCCCCAGGGGCATAAGGGCCGCGCCGGCCAGAAAGGAGGTGATAAGTTCGTTGGCGCCGATCTTTTGCCGCAGCAGCCCGGAAAGGCCCCCCATGATCCCCCCGGCCCCGGCGGCCGCGAAGGCCGCGGTAAACAGCAGCGCCGGACCGGAAAGGCTTCCCCGGCTCAGCAGGACCGCGGCGGCGGCGCATCCGCCCAGGTAGATTTGCCCTTCCCCGCCCAGGTTAAAACACCCCCCCCGGAACGCCACCGCCGCTCCCAGGGAAGCCATAAGGAGCAGGGTCATGCTGTCCAGGGTATTCCCCAAAAACCAGGGATTAGACCAGGGGCCGATAAAAAATCCGGCTAAGGTTTTCGAGGGATCCTTGGAACCAAAAAAAATAAATACCAGGGGAATTAGAAACGCCGCCCCCAGGGGGATCAACGCGCCGAAAGCAAAGTCCCGGTACAGGGAACGGCGGGACTTCATAGCTGCCCCACCATGGCCGCCTGAATTTGTTCCTGAAGGGAAGCGCCGGATCCCGAAACTTCCAGGGTCCCGGCAATAGTCCCGTCCCGCAGCACCGCGATGGAATCCGCCAGAAACAGCAGTTCTTCCACATCGGTGGAAAAAATAAGCGCCCCCGTCCCCGCCGCGGCCTTTTCCCGCAGCAGCGCCGAAAGCCGCCTCTGGTACCGCCTGTCCAGGCCCCGGCCGGGTTCGGAAAGAACCAGCAGACAGGAGCTTTCCGCCATTTCCCTGGTTAAAAGCAGCCTTTGAAGCTGGCCGCCGGAAAAGGCCGCGGCGGGGGCCTTTTCCCGGACCGGAACCTTCGCGGCGGCCATTATGGATTTAACCCACCCGTCGAGTCCCTTTAAGTCCAAAAAACCCCGGTTTTGAAAGCGCCGGTGGGCATGGACGATAAGCAGATCCCTTACGGGCAGATTCGTTCCCTCGTTCCGGGTTCCCAGATACGCGCCGCCGGCCCTTCGGAAGCTCCGGGCGTTTCCCCGGGAAAGATCGACCCCGTTAAGGCGGATCAGCCCCGACGAGGGAAGAAAGCCCGCCACCGCCAGTTCCAGAGTTTCCAGCCCGCTGTCCCGTATGCCGGTGATCCCCATAATTTTCCCCCGTTCCAGGGTAAGGTCCACGCTGCGGATCAAGGGTTTATCCGCCACGGTAACGCTAAACCGCCGGAGGATCAGGGCGGGAATTTCCCGATCCCGGCCGGCGCTTCCTCTGGGGGCCGCGGCGTTCCGGCCCGGCGCGGGCGCTGCAGGAAGGGCCGCCGGCGGGGAAGAAGCGTATTCGGGGCCAAACATAAACTCCCAAAGGGTTTTGCCGTCAAGCCCCTCCGCCGGAAGACAAGCCTGGGTTTTTCCGTCCCGCAGCACCGTTATCCGGCCGGCCAGTTTAAGGGTTTCTTCAAGCTTGTGGGAAATAAACACAATTCCCTTGCCCTCGTTTTTTAATCTGCGAAAAATTGTAAAAAGCGCGGCGGTTTCCACCGGACTTAATACCGCGGTGGGTTCATCAAAAATCAGGTACCGTACATCCCGCAAAAGCAGGGCCAGGATCGCCGCCTTTTGGCTTTGGCTTACGGTAAGAAGCTCCGTGGGGCTGTCCAGGGGAAGCTCAAGGCGAAGGCGCCTGTCCATGTCGGCAATCCGCGCCCGGTGAAGCTTCCGGTCCAGCCAGGGGACCGGATGTTTTGCGGAACCGATGTCGCAGTTTGCCCATACCGGGAATCCCGGAATTTGATGGGGGTGCTGGCGAACCATGCCAATCCCCGCGGCCATTGCCTGGGCGGGGGAAGAAAAGCGCTGCTCCCTGCCGTCCACGGTAATGGTCCCCGCCCGGTCCGTCCAGCCCGCCCTGTCCGGCAGCAGGTCCCGGATTATACTTTCCGTACCGGGCCGCATAAAGCCCGCCATGATCTGCATCAGGGTGGATTTTCCCGCACCGTTTTCTCCCAGCAGCGCATGGATCTCCCCCCGGACAAGGTTAAAATTCGCGCCGTTTAAAGCCTTAACCCCGTTGGCAGAAAAATACTTCCGGATATTTTTTAGCTCCACCATGCCGGCCGCCTTTACAGGGGAAGCGCCAAGGCCCCCGAACGGATCCGCTCTATCATAGAAGCCTGCCGTTCCCTAAGTTCCGGCGCCACCGTTTCGATATACACCGGATCGTCCTGGATAAAGTCCACATAGCCCTCGCTCAGGCCCAGGGTTTCGGCGGTTCCGAAGGGAAGGGTCCCTTCCAGGTAGCGCAGCATCTGGGTATACGCCGCCTTGTCCTGGTACAGTACGGAACTGCCCGCCACTATTCCGGGGCGGATGCCGTATCCGTTGGTATCGAACCATATAACCCTGGCGCCCCCTTCCGCCGCGGCGTGGATTACCCCCTCATTGGCGCCCCCGGCTATGCACAGCAAAACCTGAACCCCCCCCTGGATCATATCCGCGGCAAGTTCGCCGGCCTTGGCGGCGTCATACCAGTTTCCTACAATGCGAAAATCTACAGTATACCCGCCGTTTACCCCCCGGGCCCCTTCAAGAAAACCCGGCAGGATAACATTGTTCATCACCGGGTATTCCTGGGCCGCCACCAAACCCACCCGCCGCGCCGGCGCCGGGCCTGCGGCCTCGCTTATCAGGGCGGCCATATACCCGGCCATATAGGACTGTTCCCGCTGGTTATACCGCAGGGTATACACACGGGGATTTCCTTCCAGGCGTCCGTCCAACAGCAAAAAATGCTGATCCGGAAATCGATCCGAAATATGGGAAACAATATCGGGCAGAGAGGGATTGGATGAAACAATAAGGTCATAAGAAAAAGAGGCGGTCATGGCGGTAAGCTTAGTCTCCCATTCCGCCTGATTGTAGCCCCCCTCAATAACAGTCAACTCCACCGGGGCCGCGGCGCCCTGGGCGCCATTGTGCCGGTTTACCGCAGCCCGGACCCCCTCCACAAGCATTTCGTACACCGGGCTTCCGGACATGACTCCGGGAATAAAGACCCCGATGGAGGTTCCCGCAGAAGAATTTGTTTGTGCATTCTTTTTTACGCAGGCCGTAAAAAGGGAAAAAACCGCCGCCACAAGGATTGGAGCAAGGGCGGCGGACGCCGGATGTTTCATAAAAGCCTCCTGAATACGGGGATGTCCGAAAAGGACGGACTAGGGGCGGCCCTTCCAAAAGAGAAAGGGCATGGTTTCAGGGGCTTTTAGAAGGAGAAGACGCCGGCGGGGCGCCGCCATGCGCGGGATTTTCTTCCATCCGGACTGTACCGTCGGCGCCGGAATTTCACCGGACTCTGAAATATACAAGCCGCCGTTCCGGCTAAGCTTGTAGATCCTCGCGGGCTATACCGCCGGTAGGGAATTGCGAAGCATAAAACCGGAATTTTACGCTTCCCTCACCCAACCCTGAAAATCATTAACTGAAGTTAAACATATCACAGGGCAAATTGTTTTTCAAGGGCCCGCGTTCGTTTTTGCGCCGCTTTGTGCGGCTTTGCGGCTTTGCGGCGCAAAGTGCGGCGCAAAGTGCGGCAAAACCACGATGAACGGGCGCCTAGGCCGGTCCGGCGCTGCGGGGCCCCGGGGCGGCGGACCGTTTGATCATGTTCCGGGCCATCTTATCGCAGAGCTCATTGTAGCGGTTGCCCTCGTGGCCCCGGACCCATTTCCAGTCCAGGGTTAATTCCCCGGCGAGCAGATCCAGGGCCTTCCACAGATCCTGGTTTTTTACGGGCCGTTTATCGCCGGTCCGCCAGGAATTTTTTTTCCAGCTGTGGATCCATCCGGTTATGCCCTTTTGAACGTACTGGGAATCGGTATGGACCACCGCCCCGGAGGCGTCCAGGGATTTTAGGGCCTTTAGGGCGGAGATTACCCCCAAAAGTTCCATGCGGTTATTGGTGGTATCCTCTTCAAATCCCGACTCTTCCGCCAGAATTGTGTCGCCCCGGGGTTCCACTTTGAGGATCACATAGGCCCAGCCGCCGGGGCCGGGGTTGCCCGAGCAGCCTCCGTCGGTATAAATATGCAGCGCCATGGGGACGGGCCCGTACATTCGGCCGCCCTAAAGGGAATACCGGCTTACCGGTTCCCAGCGGCCCGATTCGGCGGAGGCAAACAGGGCGTCCAGGACCGCCATATTCGACACCGCATCGGAAATAGGGGTGGGGGCTTCGGGCCGCTTTTCCGCCACCGTCCCGGCAAAGGCCTCGAATTCCAACAGGTACTGGTTGGCAACCTTGGTCTCGATGGTCCGCTCCCCCACGCCGGTGCTAACGTGGATCCGGCCGGGCACGTCTCCGTACATATTAAAGGGTACTTCCACCGCCAAGGTTCCCCCGGTTCCCAGGGCCCTAACCCGCTGCCAGGGATAACACTGGGTGCCAATGGTAAAAACCGACGCCCTGCCCTCCCCAAAATCCAGAATCGCCGACGCAAAGGCGTCGGTTTTAAAGGTCCGGTCCCGATCCAGGGTGCAAATTACCCGTTCCGGTTCCGCTCCCATAAGGAGCCGGGCGCTGGAAACGGTGTAACACCCGATATCCAGGATACCCCCGCCCCCGGTTTCGGGAATATTCCGGATATTTTTTGCATCCCGGTTATCGTAAGAAAAGATTCCCTGGGTGGACAAAACCCTGCCCAGCTCGCCGGATTTGGCAATTTCCGCGGCCCGGATCCACTGGGGGTGGAACCGGTACATAAAGGCTTCCATCACTAAAATTCCCTTTTTCTTGCTGTACTCCGCCGCTTCCACCGCTTCTTTGGCGTTCATCCCCAGCGGTTTTTCACAGATAAGCGGTTTTCCCGCATCCACCGCCTTTTTTATGTACTCCAGATGCAGATTATTCGGCAGGGGGCAATAGACAAAGTCGATTTCCGGATCCGCCAGCAGGGCTTCGTAAGAACCGTAGGCCCGCTTAAAACCCCATTTTTCCGCATATTTTCCGGCCCGGTCCCGGTCCCGGGACGCGATCCCGTAGGTTTCTATTACCGGGGACGACTGCAGCGGTATGGCGACCCGCAGGCCGTAGTGTTCCGAGGTCCCCAGGACCCCCAGGCGTAATTTATTCATCATTTTAACTCCCAATATTGACTTTTTACAGCAAATTTTGCTATCTTATAATCGGTCTCTAACAGGGACATAATCCATTCAATACTATACCGTTTTCAGGTACTTTATTAAAAGAGGAGAACGAACTATGGCTAAGCAATTGTTGTTCAATGAAGAAGCCCGGCGCAAGCTGCTTGCGGGGGTTGAACAAATTTCTAAGGCGGTCAAGGTAACTCTGGGCCCCAAGGGACGAAACGTCCTGCTCGATAAAAAATTCGGCGCCCCCACGGTGACCAAAGACGGGGTTTCGGTGGCCAAAGAAGTGGAATTATCGGATCCCTACGAAAACATGGGCGCCCAGCTTCTTAAGGAAGTGGCCACCAAGACCAACGATGTGGCGGGAGACGGCACCACCACCGCCACGGTACTGGCCTATTCGCTGGTTAAAGAGGGCCTTAAATCCGTAGCCGCCGGAATGACCCCCATTGAGCTTAAACGGGGCATCGATAAGGCGGTGGAAATTGCCGTGGACGAGATAAAAAAGAATTCCAAGGAAATTAAAGACAAAGAGGAAATTTCCCACGTGGCCTCGGTCTCCGCCAATAACGACATCGAAATTGGGGGAACCATTGCGGACGCGATGGAAAAGGTCGGCAAAGACGGGGTTATAACCGTGGAAGAATCCAAAACCATGGACACCACCATCGAATTTGTGGAGGGCATGCAGTTTGACCGGGGTTATATTTCCGCCTACTTTGTTACCGACCGGGATACCATGACCAGCGTCTACGAGGACGTGTTTATCCTAATCCACGATAAAAAAATCTCTACCATGAAGGACCTGCTTCCCCTGCTGGAAAAAGTGGCCCAGAACGGAAAACCCCTGCTTATTATTGCCGAGGATGTGGACGGGGAAGCCCTTTCCACCCTGGTGGTGAACAGTCTGCGGGGAACCCTGCGGACCTGCGCCGTCAAGGCCCCCGGATTTGGAGACCGGCGCAAGGCCATGCTGGAAGACATCGCCATTCTTACCGGGGGCGAGGTTATTTCCGAAGAACTGGGGCTTAAACTTGAAAATACCGAAATTTCCCAGCTGGGAAAGGCCAAGACGGTAAAAATCGACAAGGATAATACCACCATCATCAACGGCGGCGGCAAGCAGAAGGACATTCAGGACCGGATCGCCCAGATTAAAGCTCAAATCGAAGATACCACCAGCGACTATGACCGGGAAAAACTCCAGGAACGGCTTGCCAAGCTGGCCGGCGGCGTGGCGGTAATTAACGTAGGGGCCGCCACAGAGGTGGAACTGAAAGAGAAAAAACACCGGGTAGAGGACGCCCTTTCCGCCACCAGGGCCGCCATCGAAGAGGGGATCGTCCCCGGCGGCGAAATCGCCCTGATCCAGGCCGCCATTGCCCTGGAAAAGGCGGATACCGCGGGGCTTACGGACGATGAAAAAGTGGGCTTTAAAATCGTCAAACGGGCCCTGGAAGAACCTATCCGGCAAATCGCCGAAAACGCCGGCCTTGACGGCGCTGTGATCGCCGACAAAGCCAGGTCCGAAAAGAAGGGCATCGGCTTCGACGCGGCCAAGATGGAATGGGTAGACATGGTAAAAGCAGGGATCATCGATCCGGCAAAGGTAACCCGCTCGGCCCTGCAGAACGCCGCGTCCATCGCCAGCCTGCTGCTTACCACCGAATGCGCGATCACCGACATTCCGGAAAAGAAAGAAGCCCCCGCTATGCCCGGCGGCGGCATGGGCGGCATGGGGGGCATGGACTACTAAAAAACCCGGAAACTTCCAAAGCGCCGGCCAAGCCGGTGAATTTTGGAAAATCCGGCGCCCCCCTAACACAAAACCCTCCGGTTCCGGCCGGAGGGTTTTTTTTAATCCGGGGCTTTTTGGCCGCCGGGCCTTTAATTTTTAAATTATACTTGACAGTCATATTAATTTGATATACAATATTATCTGACAGAGAGAGATAAACGACAAACACTATACAAGAAGGAGGAACCGGCCTATGGATATACCGCAAAGCCCCAGAACAGAGGAACCGTATAAACCGAAGTTGTCGCCGGATCTGCTCCGGGGCCACACGGAAACTATTGTACTGGGAATCTTGCACGGCGGGGACGCCTATGGGTTCGAAATCTATACCACTATTCTCGAACGGACCGGGGACCGGTACGAACTTAAAGAAACGACCCTGTATTCCAGCTATAAGCGGCTGGAACAAGAAGGCTGCATTACTTCCTACTGGGGGGATGAAACCCGGGGGGCCCGGCGGCGGTACTACCATCTAACCGATACGGGCCGGGAAAGCTACCGCCGGAATATGCAGGACTGGGAATTTACCCGGAAAATTCTTGAAAGCCTTATGCAAACCGGCGGCGCCGTAACCGGCGGCGCCGTAATCGGCGGCGCCGTTGCAAAGAGCCGGGATATGCTTAACCTGCAATAGAGTTGTCCGGAACCCAACCGGGTTGTCGAACAAGTCTAATATCTTATGAAGGAGCACACATGGATACTCAAACTTATGTTAAATCCCTTTTTGCGGATTACGAAGAAACCCCTGAATTAAAGGATTTTATGGAAGAGCTTAAAAGCAACCTGGAGGACCGCATCGCAAGTTTAATACACAAGGGCCTGTCCGAAAACGAAGCCTTTGCCAAAGCTTCCGGCGAGCTGGGGGACATTAGCGTCCTGGCCGATGAACTAAGCCTAAAACGCCGCCAAGAGATATACCAGGATGCATATATGGGGATCCGCCGGTATATGAAGATCCCCCGGATCGCCGCCTATCTGTGCTTCGGCATCCTGCTCGCCTTCGGGTTTATTGCCGCCGTACTAGCCTATTTTTCGATATACCAGGAAGGGGAAATAGTTCCGGTCCGGAAAGCTTTGGTTCCCATGTTCGGGACCCTGATGATCTTTACCACCCTGGGGATCGGCGGATTTGTTTTTCTGGGCCTTACCCAGGAAAGTTCCGCGATGCATCCGATGAAGAAAAAACGGGCCCTGGGATATACCTTGGCCGCGGGACTCATAAGCTTTAGCCTTACCATGGCGCCCCTTAGCTACTTTGCGGCAGGCCATAGTCCGGTAAACGTTATAAGCGCCCTGGGCCTGCTTATTCCCTTCGGACTTCCCGGCGCCGCCCTGTTGGCCTTTCTTGTGCTCACCGAGAAAAGCCGGTTTAAGCCCTGGATGCGGGAACGGATTGCCCGGAACAGGGAAACCGAGGAATATGAAAGGATCTCCGGCCCCGCCGCGGCCCGGCGGCGGCTTTTTTCCGGCGCCATATGGACGGGCGCGGCCGCCTGTTTTTTACTCTTCGGCTTCCTGGGCGGTTTTACATATTCCTGGACCGCCTTTATATTCGCCCTGGCGCTGCAGTTGGCGCTGCAGGGCATGCTCCATAAACCGGGGGCCGGCCTTCCGGCGCCGGGGGATCAATTTAAGGGCAGGAACATCTAGGAGCCAGGGCTGTTCCCAAAATTTCCCTGCGCCGCAAACCGGGTCTTGTTCCTCCTTTCGATTAAAGGCTATAGTAGTACAACTATTATGGAATTCAGCAAGCTTAATCTGCACGCGGATCTTCAAAGGGGCATCGGCGAAGCGGGGTACCTTACCTGCATGCCCGTCCAGGAACAGGTATTAACCCACGCCTTTGGAGGCCAGGATCTGTACGTCCAGTCCCAGACCGGCACGGGAAAAACCGCGGCCTTTCTTATCGTGATTTTCCAGCGGCTTCTTTCGGAATCTCTTTTGGGCGGAAAAAAGGCCCTGATTATGGTGCCCACCAGGGAACTGGCCGTACAGGTTGAAAAAGAAGCAAAGACACTGGGAAAGTACCTGCCCTTTAAAGCGGGAAGCTTTTACGGCGGGGTAGGATACGCCCAGCAGCAGGGCCTTTTACGGGACAATGTACAAATCATGGTGGGTACTCCGGGACGGGTACTGGACCTGAATAAATCGGGCCACATGAACCTTATGGACATGGCCTTCCTGGTCATTGACGAGGCGGACCGGATGTTCGACATGGGCTTTTATCCGGATCTAAGGAAGCTTATCGGGGTGGTTCCCCCGGCGGATCGCCGCCAGACCATGCTTTTTTCCGCGACCCTTAATACCTGGGTAAAAAACCTGGCCTGGGAATACACTAAAAATCCCTACGAAATAGAAATAGAGCCGGAGACGGTTACGGTGGAAGAGGTGGAACAGCTTCTGTACCATGTGCACTCGGTGGATAAAATGCGCCTTCTTCTGGGCATCATGGAACGGGAACAGCCCGAAAGCGCTATTATCTTCTGTAATACCAAGCGATATGCAGAAATCGTCGCCAAGCGCCTGCGGGTAAACGGCATCGCCTGCGAATTTATTATGGGCGACCTTCCCCAGGTAAAGCGGCTTAAAATTATTGAGGATCTAAAGGCCGATATAACCCGGGTTCTGGTGGCCACCGATGTGGCCGCCCGGGGCCTGGACATTGAAGCCCTGGCCCTGGTGATTAATTACGATCTTCCCGCGGATGCGGAAAATTATGTCCACCGTATAGGACGTACCGCCCGGGCCGGCAAAACCGGCAAGGCCCTAAGCCTGGTTAGCGAACAGGACGTGTACGAGCTTGCGGACATCGAAAAGTACATAGGTAAGAAGATCCCCAGCGAAATCGCCGGGGAAGAACTTTTTGGGCAGGATAAAAGCGAAGGGCTTAGGATCCACACCGATTTTTATGACGACCGGACCGACCGGCGAAAGAGAGAGGGCCGCGGCCGTTCCGGCGGTTTTGGGGACAGGAATTCCGGCGCGGCGGCAGCCAGGGGCAGCCGGCAGGGGGGGCTCCGCCGGGACCGGAAAGAAGGCCGGGGGCGGAAGCCCTACGAAGCCGGAAGAACCGAAACGGATCCCCCCGGGCAAAGATCCGGGCGGCCGGAAGAAGGGCGGAACCTGTCCGGGCTTTCCCTTGAAGAACGGATGTCGTACTACAAGGAAAAATACGAGGGGAAGGGGGGAGATAAGCCCCCGGAAACAGGAAAGCCCCGCCGGGACAGAGCTTCCCGGCCTCTTGAGGCTTCCCGGCCTTCCTCCCGGTCTCCCCGGCCTTCCCGGTCCCCCGAAGCGCCCCGGCCTTCCTCCGGCTTATCCCGGACTTCCCGGTCCCCCGAAGCTTCCCGGCCTTCCTCCCGGACTTCCCGGTCCCCCGAAGCCTCCCGGCCTTCCTCCGGGTCCTCCCGGACTTCCCGGTCCCCCGAGGCGCCCCGGCCTTCCTCCCGGTCATCCCGGCCCCCCGAAGCTTCCCGAAACGGAAACCGGCGGGGGGGGCGTGCCAATCCCGCCCCGGCCCGGCAGAAGGACGACGGAGGGTTCCGACCGCAGGAAGGACCGGCACGGTCAGGCCCCCCGGAGGATGCGTCGGCGAAAAAACCCGGCCTGTTCGGAAAACTTCTGGGTATGCTTGGAAAGAAAAAGCACCCCTAGGGGCCGGAGACGCGTATGAATTTAACCCCTGTTTTTATCTCCCTTAAAGAGGCCCAGAAAAAACTGGCCCTGCAAAACAGACAGGAAAAAGACGCCGCCCTTGAAGCCGCGGCGGAGGCCATAGACCGGAACCGTGGGGCCATCCTCGCCGCCAACGCCGGGGATCTACAAAGGGCCCGTTCCGGGGGGATGACCGAAGCCCTGGCGGACCGGCTGACGCTTACCGGCCGCCGCATCGATTTGATCCTTTCGGGCCTAAGGACCATCATAGGGCTGGAGGACCCCATAGGCAGGATCCGGGGGGGCTGGAAGACCCCCAACGGCCTTGTAATAGAACAGATCACCGTCCCCCTGGGGGTGGCGGCAATTATCTATGAATCCCGGCCCAACGTAAGCGTGGACGCCTTTAGCCTGGCCTACAAAGCGGGCTGCGGGATCCTGCTTCGGGGCTCCTCGGCGGCCCTGGAATCGAACCGGGCCCTGACGGCGGCCATTAAAGAGGGCTTGGAAGCCGCCGGAGGAATCGGCGGCGCGGTGGCCCTGGCGGATTCGGGAAGCCGGGACGAGATAGACGAAATTTTACATGCCCGGGGCTATGTGGACGTGGTTCTTCCCCGGGGGGGGCGCGACCTAATACGGCGGGTGGTGGAACATGCCGGGGTCCCGGTTATTGAAACCGGCGAAGGAAACTGCCACATCTACGCCGATGAAACCGCGGAGGTGGAAACCGCCGCGGCGATTATTGAAAACGCCAAGCTCCAAAAACCCGGCGCCTGTAATGCGGTGGAAACCCTTCTGGTCCACCGGAAAGCTTTGCCCGCCCTTATGCCCGTCCTGGCAAAACGCCTTTTGGGAAAGGCGGAGCTCCGCTGCGATCCTTCCGCAAAGGCGGCGGTGATCGGCGCCCGGACCCCGGCGCTCCGCGGCGCGGCGGAGGGCGCGGCGCTCCCCCATGCGGCGGTAAAGGACGCGGTGGAAGAAGATTGGGATACGGAATATCTGGATTATATTCTGGCGGTAAAAACGGTCGATTCCCTGGACGAGGCCGTCGATCACATTAACCGCCACGGCACAGGCCATTCGGAAGCCATCCTTACCAACGATCACCGGGCCGCGGAAGAATTCTGCCGCCGGGTGGACGCCGCCTGCGTATATGTCAACGCGTCCACCCGCTTTACCGACGGGGGGGAATTCGGCTTTGGGGCGGAACTGGGAATTAGCACCCAGAAATTCCATGCCCGGGGCCCCATGGGTCTTGAAGCGCTTACGACGATTAAGTACCATATACGCGGCGCCGGACAAATCCGGAAATCATCTTAACCCGTTCTGGATCACAGGCATGATACCACAACTTATCGCAGAGTCCCGCAAGATAGTCTTTAAACTCGGATCCAATATCCTGGCCGACGGCCACGGGAAGATCAACAATGAGTTTCTTGCCGAATTTGCCCGCCAGGGGACGGAGCTTATTAAAACGGGCAAACAGATCGTCATCGTCTCTTCCGGCGCCCAGGTCGCGGGGCTGTCCACCATGGATAAGTGGGCCCGCAAGCGGGATCTCCATTACCGCCAGGCCCTGTGCGCCGTGGGCCAGGTAAAGTTGATGGACGCGTGGGAACGGGCCTTTGCCCCCCAGGACATTCACATTGCCCAGATCCTCCTAACCCGGGACGATTTTGGCGATCATACCCGGACTCTTAATATGCGCAATACCCTTTTTACCCTGGTGGACGAGGGGATCGTTCCGGTGATCAACGAAAACGATACGGTCAGCGTGGAAGAAATAAAAATCGGCGATAACGATACCCTCGCGGCCCAGTCCGCCATACTGTGGAGCGCGGATCTGCTTATCCTTTTTAGCGATATCGACGGCCTCTACGATAAAAACCCCAAGGAGCATCCCGGGGCGTCGCTGGTTGAATCTGTCCGCGACATAGCCGCCGCCAGGCTGTCGGTCCATACCGGCGGAACCAGCGAGTTTGGCACCGGGGGCATTGTTACCAAGCTGGACGCGGCCAAGCTTGCGGCGTCCTACGGCATCCCCATGATTTTGGCCCACGGGGGAAGGCCCCGGGCCCTGGAAGCCCTGGCGGCGGGAACCCAGCGGGCCACGGTGTTTCTGGCGTAACTTAAAAATTTTCGCTGGATATTAGCGATCCTCCGTGCTATACTCTTTCCATGAAAACAGTAATTGCCTGCATAGGCGCCGGGAATATGGGGGCGGCCCTGATGAAGGGCGCCGCCGCCGCCCTGGGGGGTGAAAATATCGGCGTTACCGATACCGATAAGTCCAAGGCAAGGACCCTGGCCCGCGTCCTGGGGGCCACGGTATTCGGCACTAATACGGAGGCGGTAAAAACCGGGCAATACGTTTTTCTGGCGGTTAAGCCCCAGATACTGCCCTCGGTATTGGCGGAAATAGCCCCCACGGTGCGGGAACGTATTGCCTCAGGCGATCCCGCCACACTGGTCTCCTTAGCCGCAGGCTGGTCCATAAACAAAATCCAGGCCATTGTAAGCGGCTCGGGGATGGATATTCCCGCCGCCCGGGCGCCGCTGGCCTCTGTACCGGTGGTGCGGCTTATGCCGAATACCCCGGCCCTTATATCCCAGGGGGTAATTGCCCTTGCGGTTTCCGCTAAATTCCCCCCCGCAAAACTGGCGGAACTGGAAAAAATACTAACCGGCGCCGGGCTGGTGGACAAGGTGGACGAAAAGCTTATGGACGCCGTTACGGGTCTTTCAGGATCCGGCCCCGCCTATGTGTGCCAATTTATCGAAGCCCTGGCGGACGGGGGAGTTATGGCGGGGCTTTCACGGGACAAGGCCCTGCGCTACGCCGCCCAGACCGTCATGGGCACCGCCGCCATGGTGCTTCAAACGGGAAAACATCCGGGGGAGCTTAAGGACATGGTTACATCCCCCGGGGGCACCACCATCCAGGGAATCGCGGCCCTGGAACGGGGCGGTTTCCGCGGCGCGGTTATTTCCGCCGTGGAGGCGGCCTGGAAGCGTTCCACAGAACTAGCCTAGCAGTTTGCCGCGCTTCGCGCATAAAATTCTAAAAAATCGCCGGCCGGGCGGCTTTTTACCCCGAAAACTGCAGGGGAAACGAAGTTTCCGCAGCGGCCCATAAAGCGTGGTTTTGGCAGACAAATATTGACCTGAAAGCCCATTCGGGATACCATAAGGGTCCCTGCCAGGAACCATGCGGAAGGCGGCCGCCCAACCCCGTCAGGTCCGGAAGGAAGCAGCGGTAAGCGGTTAGCTTTTGCGCCGTGGAGCTCCTGGCGGGGATTTTTTGGATTTGCCCGGCCGCGGTTTTTTAAGCCGGGGCTTCCGCCCCGGACGCTTACAGGCGGGAACGCCGTTTTTGCCGCTTTTTACTGTCCCGGATTTTTTTCCTGATCCGTTCCGCCCCATGGTACAGGGCCGTGGCCAGGGGACGGTAGGGGTAATCCCAGCTGCCGGGCCGGTGGATGATTTGGCCGCCAAAGCCGGTTTTAAACCGGTAGAGCCCCGCCATGGGGTGCGCCGGATCCGCCTTCGGAGCTATGCCAAAAAGATCGTAGAATCCGCAGCCCGCGGCCTTGGCGTCCCGCATGGCCCTCCACTGCAGGGCATAGGGCGCCATCAGGTTTCGTTTGTGGTTTGCCGAAGCCCCGTACAGGTACACCCCTTCCAAACCCCAAAACAGGGTAATTATTCCCGCGATGTCCTGTCCCCCATGAGAGGCCGTGTAAAGCCGAAGATCCGCCTTGTGCTTCGCCGCCTCTTCAAACAGGGCCGTGTAATATTCCCGGTTGTGAATTAAAATACCGTCCCGGTCCGCGGTCTCCTGGTAGAGGGCGTAAAATTTTTCCAGGTCCTCCCGGACTCCGCCGGATGCGGCCGCGCAGCGAAGGCTGACGTTCTTTCGTTCCGCAAGCCCCACGTTGTAGCGCCACTTTGGCTTCATCCCCGCCAGTATCGCCGATTCTTCTCCGGTTAGATCCACCAGTACCGAGTCCGGGGGCTGCACGTCCGCGGCGGCCCGGATAAAGGGTTTCGGGGGGATAAAAGATCCGGGGGCCGCGGGCGGATCCGCGGGCGGAGCGGAAAAGACCGGGGTCCCGATCCCCGCGGCGGCCCCGGCTTGGGCGGGATCTGTCCCGGCGGGATCTGTTTGGGCGGGAGCTTCCACCCAATACCAGGGCAGATCAAAACGGATAAACGCCGTATTCCTGGGAAGAAGGGGCCGGAGAGCCTTGGCCAGTTCCGCCGCCGCCCGGCCCCTCTCCCCGGCGCTCCAGATTCCGGCCTGGCCGGGCGGGGATTCCGGCAATTCAGGGCCCCAGGGCACATAGGCAAAAGAGATTCCCGGCCCCAGGGGGCGGCACAGTACCAGGCAGAAGCCCCGCCCCTGCCGGTGAAGCCATTCGGAGCAAAAGCTCAGGGGCCTCCAGCCGAACCGGGCCTTAAAGGCCCCCCAAAACGGGGACTGTAAGAACGAACGGGGCGCCCCGCAATCCGGGGGCTCCGCAGGGACCAGGCGCCTAAGAACAGAATTTTCCGCGGGCGATAGTGATGCACCCCCCCCCGTCATTAATGTACTTCCCCGTCGTGTATCACCGAAGTTGTCAGGGGTTTCCCGTCCACCGTAAGGATCTTTCCGCCGGCCAGAACCTTTCCGTCCTTTGCCATAAGGGGGATGCTAAAAAAGGTATCGATGGAAATTTCAGGAATTTCTGCGGGCGCTTCGGCGGCCTCCGTTCCTTCCGGGAGGACCCTGGTTCCCGTGGGGACCCCCGGCGCATCCAGCACTTCGCACCGTTCGGAACCTTCGGGCCCCTGCCGATCCCCCGCCGCCAGGAGCATTCCCCTGCTCATCACTCCCCGGAGCTTGGCGGCCCTAAGGTTATAGGCAACAATGATATGCCTGCCAAGAAGTTCTTCTTCTGTATAAAAGGGAACCAGGCCGGAAACAATAACCCGTTCCTCTCCGGCAATGTCCAGGGTTTCAATGTACAGCTTTTCCGCATCCGGGTGCCGCTCTACCTTTACGATCTTTGCCACCCGCAGATCCAGGGTGGCGGTAAAGGCCGGGGCCTCCGGGGCGCCGGTCTTCTGTTCCCGTTCCATCTGGGTCCCCGAATACCGGTCCCGCAGGGCCGCGATATGTTCATCCGGCAGTTTTGTAAAGAGGACTTCGCTTTTTACCGGCCCCGGCAAGGGCGTGTCCTTTCCCAGCATATCCCAGTTTACCGCGCCCTTCCCCCCCCCTCTTAGGTCCAGGCCCAGGAAGCCTGCGATCCGCTCCGCGGTTTGGGGCAAGAAAGGCTCGATAAGAATTGCCAGGTCCCGAACCACAAAGCACAGGTTCCGGATCACCGCCGCGGCTTGGGGGGGATCCTCGTTACGGAACCGCCAGGGTTCCGCGTCCTGGAAAGTTTTGTTGGCAAAAGAAGAAAGCTCAAAGATAAGACGGAACGCGTCCTTTAGTTCGGCCCATTCCAGTTTTGCGGTAATCTTCTCCTCGTAACGCCGCAGTTCTTCCCAGAAGGATAGATTTCCGCCGCCGGAAGCGCCGGCCGTTCCGGCCGCTTCGGCCGCGCCGGCCGCTCCGGCCGCCGCCCCCTCACAGCCGGGAATTAGGCCCCCATAGTACCGGACCACAAAGGAAAGGGTCCGGTTTACCAGGTTTCCCAGGTTCCCGATAAGTTCCCCGTTTACCTTTTCCTGAAAATCCTTCCAGCTAAACATGGCGTCGGATTTTTCCGGGCGGTTGTAGAAAATGTAAAAGCGCCATACGTCCGCAGGAATGTCCGTTTCCATTACGTCGGTGCCAAAAACCCCCACGCCCTTGGACTTGGAAAATTTTCCGCTTTCGTAGTTAAGGTATTCGGTGCTGGACATGTGGTGCAGCAGGGTCCAGTTTTCGCCGCTCCCCAGAAGGGTGGAGGGGAATATGACCGTATGGAAAGGAATGTTATCCTTGCCGATAAACTGAAAAAGTTCCGTTTCCTCCGGGCTCTTCCACCAGTAATCCACAAAAGCCCTCCAGTCCCCGCCCCGCTCTTCGGCAAGGTTTCCGGTGATGGAAATATAGCCTATGGGGGCGTCGAACCAAACATAAAAGACCTTGTTTTCGTACCCCGGCCTGGGCACGGGGATGCCCCACTTAAGATCCCGGGTAATCGCCCGTTCGTGCAGGCCGTCCCTGATCCAGGCCGCGGTCATCTGAATCGCGTTGTGGGCCCATTCACCCTGCGTCGAAGCTTTCTTAATCCACTGTTCAAGCCTGCCTTTGATCTTCGGCAGATCGATGTACAGGTGCCGGGTCTGCTCCAGGGTAGGGGCGGCGCCACAGGAAGCGCAGCGGCTGTCCTTTAATTCCGTGGGGTCCAGAAGTTTGCCGCAGGATTCACACTGATCCCCCCGGGCTTCGGGGTACCCGCAGCTGGGACAGGTTCCCCGGACATAGCGGTCCGCCAAAAAACGGCCGCAGTTTCCGCAGTAAAGCTGTTCCAGGGACCGTTCCAGGATATAGCCGTTTTCATCGAGTTTTTTGTACAGGCGCTGGGTTACTTCGGTCTGGATCGCCGTGGAGGTTCTGCCGAATTTATCAAACCCGATATTAAACCACCGGTAAATATCCGCGTGGATCGTATAGTAGCGGTCGCAGAGTTCCCGGGGGCTTAGGCCCTCCGCCGCGGCCCGGGTTTCCGTGGCGGTGCCATATTCATCGGTACCGCAGATATACAAGGTTTCGTAGCCCCTTAGGCGGCAGAACCGGGCAAACACATCGGCGGAAAGAACCTGAATAAGGTTCCCCAGATGGGGGACGTTATTTACATAGGGAAGTGCGGAGGTAATCAGTCTGCGTTTCATGCCCCCACTATACCCGATATTCCCCCACCGGAAAAGTAGCAAACCCGGCGCGGTTTTCGCGGGGCCCTTAACTCTTTGACAGCCGGGTCCTGGTGGAGACGGTAAGGGCTATCTGGTTTTGCCATTCGCCGGCGGGGTTCAAAAAAAGCTGGAACACCGGAAAAAAGCAGGTGGACTGGTAGTACCCGTCTACCATCACCGGATAATAGTACAGGTCGCAGGGGCTTTGAAAGTCCAGGGAAAGGGCCGCGCCGGACCGGTCATTTTGTTCCTCCAGGGCCAGAACCCGCTTTTTTACTCCGCCCCCCTCTTCGGACAGTTCTTCTTCCCCCTGGCTTTGCTTAAACAAAAGCCGCCGTCCTTCCACGGCCAGGGATAGATCAAACTGGGGAATAAAACAAAACACCGTTTTTTCCTCTCCCCGGTTACAGAGGGTATACGAAAGGTGCAGGATGTTTTTTTCCAGCCGGTAGGTTTTTTGAATCTCGATTGAGCCAAAGGGAAGATCCCCCTGGGGGGGAAGGATAAAAGAAATCTTAAGCTTCTGCCGGTCCATGGATTCCACATGGTAGTTTTCTTCCCCGTAGAAACAGCTCCCGGGGGGAAAGGAGTTTGGCCCCGAGGGAATAAAATCGCCGGGGAGGATCCGGTCCATGAAGGCGCAGCGGCGGCGGGCCCCGCCGGAAAAGGTGTCCAGGTAATTCCAGCCCCGGGGAAGGTGATCAAGTTCAAAGACCGCGGCCCCCCGGGTTCGTACATAGCAGTTGATGTTTTTATCCTGGAAAAGGTATTCCAGGGTGCTGTTTAGGTTAAAGTCAAAGGCAAGCAGGGAAGGCTTAAATTCTTTTTCCCTGGTAATCCGCTCCGACGCGAGGATAGCCTTGTAGGAATGTTTACGGACCGCCGGGGCGCTGATGTCCCCCCGGCAGCTGCAGCTTAGGGCTTCCATGCACTGGGCCTTCCACAGTTCTTCCCGGGCGGAACGTTTGCGGGACTTGTCGCCCCTAAGCTGGTTTATCTGGTTATGGATAAAAAATATCTTGGAATAAAGGTCGTTGGCTTCTTCGAACTTGATAAGGCAGCCCCGGTACCGGTCTCCGGAGGAGGGAAAATACACCCGGGGCAGGGAGCCGCAGCTTCTGTATACCTTGCCGGGGGTGGTAAGTTCAATTCCGCCTTTTTCCGCCAAGAATTCGGAAAGCTCCGCGAAAAACTTTTCCACCGCCTCTTCCCCCTGGTTCGAGGGAAATTCGGGAAATACCGTTACAAAGGCGGGTTCCGAAATGCCCTGCAAAACCTCGGGGGCCCCCCTGGTTCCCATGTCCGCCAGGGAGCTAAATACCGGAAAAACCGCCAACAGTTTTCCTTGATCTTCGGTAAAAACAGGATGAAAGAGGGCCTCGCCGGTGCATCCGGCGGCAAAGAACTGTTCTTCGCTTAAAAAAGTATAGGCCATGCCGCAGGTATTAAGCACCCCCACCAGGGACTGATCCCAGCCATTCCGGGCAAGCCAGCAGCCCTGGGGTTTTCTGCCGAAATTTTTCCGGATGTAGGTGGTAAACATCTCGATCTGTCCTATTTTGTCCGCGGGGGGTAAAAAGGGCAGCAGGGGCTCGTAAAATCCTCCCCCCAATATTTCAAGCCGTTTTCGGGCCGCCAGTTCCTTGATAAGCAAAAAGAATTCCGGTTTTTTCTGTTCCAGCTTGCATAGCAGGGGGCCGGAATAGCGGAGCACCGCCTGGATCTTGGTATGTTGATTTAACGCGGTAATAAAGGGTTTAAGTTTAGTCCTGTACAGATCCTCAAAATCTTCCTCCCCCATGGAAGGAGAAAAATGGGCATGGGAGCCAAGGATAAGGCTAATCTTGCCGGCCATTAGGCCAGTGTACGGCTTTTTTTCCGTTCTGAACAGTCCGCCGTCTCTGTATAGGAATTGCCGCCTTGTGTTTAAAGGATCCTGCGCCTGTCAAGGCCGGGCGAAGTTCCTGTCAAGGCCGGGCGAGGCCGGGTCCCAGAATTTTTAAAAGCAGCACCGCCCCCGCGGAAAAAATAAGGGACAGGATCCCCAGAGAAATAAGCAGTATGGGGGTTCCCCGCAGGCCGTACGGGATAGCTTCGAGGAAGGACCTTTTTTGTATTTCCTTAACCACCAGGAAGGCCAAAAGCCCGCCGGCGGAAAAGGCACAGGAAAAAAGCAGGGCCTCCCAAACCGTAAGGGCAAACTGGAGGGTAAAAAAAAGGGCGGCCGCGGAAAGGTCGTTATAGGCCGAGCCGATTTTAAACACCCCCGGACAATCCCCCAGTCCCGGAAAAAAATAAAACAGGAGCTTTTCGATTTCCTGGCTGCCCAGCAGCGCCAGGGGAATCATCAACAGATAATTAAAAGTATCCCCCAGCGGACGGAGGATCCGGGCAAACACAACCCAGATCAACGCGGTGGCCAGAAAAAGGATAACCCAGGGATAGTACAGGTGCGCCTTGGGGGATCGTTCCCGGGAAATCAATTCCCGGACCCCCAGGCCGAAATTCAAAAGTAAATTAAGGGACAGGGCCGCGAAGAAGAACAACGCCAGGATCATCAGTCGTCCTCCGAATTGGTATACCGGTTTCTAAAGTACCGGTAAACGGCGATGCCGTATCCCAGGATAATCAGGGCCCCGGATGAAGCCTGAAGTATCCTAAGGGGTTCTTCCTGTATAAACCTGATGCTGTCCAAACCGGGAACGGAAACGGACCCAAAGCCCAGGGGTTCCCGAATCAAGGACAGCCCCAGGATCAATATCCCCAGGATCAGCGCCTCCGTTACCGCCTGGGACAGGCCCTCCGCCATATCGAAGTCCCATACCCGTTCACAAAGCCGGGAGGCGGTAAAAACCACGGGACTAAGAAAGATAAAGAAGCTGCTTTCCAGGGCCAGAATGGGATTAAGGATCCACAGGACCACAAAAAAAATGCACGCCCCCAGGGCGGAAAGAAAGAGCAGCGCCGGCGCCCTTCCCGGCGGGGGTAATTTTCCCAGTTTGGCGGCGCATAGGGAAAAAACATACACCCATATCAGGGCCATGCCGCAGACCAGGGCAAATGAAATGCGCCCGGAAGCAATTATCAAGAGCCCCGATCCGGTAAGGGTGGTCAGGGGAGAATTGATCCCCCAAAACAGGTGGGACTGGGCCTGCGAATTCATCTAAACCTCCTAAAGTCCAGGGCGGCGGCTCTTTCGATCCGGTTTACGTAGAACTGGTACACGGGCGGGGGCAGTTCCGCCATAATCTGAGCGGCGCCGCGGCTTAGGGGCGCCACAAGCCTAACCCGGCCGGAACTGTCGGTTAGGGCCACGCAGGCCGCAAAGCCCCCTCCCCTTATAACGGTGAATACAAAGGCCCTGTCGCCGGACCCTTCCATCGAAAACCACCGGCCCAAACCCAGGAGGGATCCCGGTTCCAGCGGAGCCCCAAGCCGCCGTCCGTCCCCGTCCTGGGCCAGAACCTTGTTAACCGCCTCGATTAAAAGCCTTGACCGGTGGGGCTGGGTTAAGGCCCAGACCAGAGCCCCCACGAGGATCGCCCCCCCAATCCAAGCCGCGGTTACAAGCAAATCCCGCCGCGGGTTTTTGCCGCTCATGGCCCCCCCCTTCGTTTTTCATAATAGAGGACATTCTCGATCCGGCGGATCAGGGGCGTCAGGGCATTGCCCACCAGGACCGCGGTGATCGCGCCGTAGGGGTCCCGGCCGGGGTAGCGGAACAGGAACGTAAAAAACGCAATAAACGAAACAAGAACCACGTAGCCCGGAGCGGATTTGGGCCCTGTGGCGGGATCGGTAATAAGAATAAAGGCCGCGGCCATTGTGCCCCCGGAAAAAAGGGCAAAAAGCACATCCCCTTCCCACAGCCCCCCCCCAAAGGACAGGGCCCCAAAAATTCGCACTAGGCCTGAAAAAACAAACACAAAAACCAGGGGAAGCCAAAACCGGAAACTTTGGGAAGAGACGATCAGGATCGTCCCCAGCAGCAAAAAGAACAATCCCCGGTCGGCGATTATTCCCGGCCCCGGCGGGGAAAGGAGGGTCAGGTAGCCCTGGGGAAGGGAGGTTCCGGTAAAGGCAAAGATGGTATTGTTAAAAAACCCGCTTAGGATATTGTCCAGGGAGGAACTGAACCAGCCGTTAATCTTGAGCAGGGCCATGGGCAGGCCCTGGGAGTCCCGAAGCCCCGCTTCCAGGGACAGGGCAAGCTGTTCCAGGGGCCCCTGTTGGATGCTGCGGGTAAAGGCCCCGGGCCACGCGGACCGGATAAAAAGCCAGGCCCCCGCGGCGGGATTAACCCAGTTGGAACCCAGGCCCCCAAAACTGTACTTAAATACCGTCATGGCAAAGACGCCCCCCAGGAACGCCAGGAGGGGATTAAGCCGGTTGGGAAGCAGCAGCGCCAGAACCAGGGCCGAAGCCAGGGCGCTGCCATCGGTGATAGAGTAGTACCGGGCCTTGATGTTAAAAAGGAGTTCCGTGCCCATGGCCCCCGCCATCGCCGCCAGGGCTACAAAGAGGGAGTGAAAGTTATCGCCCAGGGAAGATTGAAATACGGCAAGGAACGCACAGACGCTTACAAGCCACATCCGTCCGCGGGTAGAGCGGGCCAGGTTTACCTGGGGTTTTTGCAAGAGAGAAATATCCATAATCCTAATTACCCTTTAATGCGGACCGGATAATAGTAGTTGAAAGGGGCAGCCGGGACGGACAGACCGCTTCACAGCAGCCGCAGCCGTGACATTCCGCGGCCCGGCCAAAATGTACATCCCGGTGGTCCGATCCGTTCATGTACTTGTAGAGCGCCTCCGGGTCCAGCCCCAGGGGGCATACGATCCGGCATTCTCCGCAGCCGATACACTTACTCCGGACAGAACCGCCTATTTGTCCGGGAAGGATTGCAAAAATAGCAAAACTGGTTTTAATCACCGGTTCGTCCAGATCCACCACCGTACGGCCCAGCAGGGGGGAGCCGGAACCTATGCGGCGGGGCGTGTCAATAAAGCCGCCGCATTCGGCAAAGATCTCCCCGATTCTGGTGCCTATCCGCACCTTCATCACCTGGGGTTTTTTAATGGCCGATCCCCCCACCGCCACATACCGGTCCAGGATGGTTTTTTTTAGCTTTACCGCATCGTGGATCGCCGCCAGGGTGGCGGGACCCAAGGCCAGAATCGTTCCCAGCTCTATCCCCTCTTCCTGGGCAAAACGTTCCAGCACCAATTCCAGTTCCCGGCGGTTCCGCTGGGGATACCGGGCCCCCACCAGGGCCAGGGAAACGGGAAGTTCCGCCTTGGTCATGGCGTCCATAAGCAGGCGCCCCAGATCTTTTTCGTCCCGGGAAAAAACCAGCACAATACGGTCCATCCGGCCGGCCCGGGCGGCGATGCGGCTTCCTTCGGCCACCGCTTCCAGCCGTTCCCGAAGCAGCACATAATCCGCGGCCAGCCAGGGATCGTCAAAAACGCAGCGGACCACCAGCGTTACCGGGGTTCGGGAAGACCGGAGGGCGTACAACATATCCGACACCGGCCGGCCGGAGCCCTCCATTTCTACAATGCCGTATTCGGCAATGATCCGCTGTAGTTCAAAGGCCGGCAGCCCTTGCCAGGGAAAGATCTCTTCCCGGCGTCCCAGTTTTTCAAAACTGCCTTCCAGTTTTATAACCAGCGCGTCGTTGGTAATTCCTTCGGCCATCTTCCAGGAAACGGTCCTAACCACCCGGCCCGGCACGGTGGCATGGATATTGGCGGACCCCAAGCCCTGGCCCCGGCCAATAAGCATGCCTTCGCTGACCCGGCTTCCCACCGAAACGACGGGATTAGCCTTGCTTCCGGTATGCTGGACCAGGGGAATCACCGAAAGGCCGGGAAGGAAAGCGGTAATACTGGAATCCCGGGGAGGAACCGTCGAATCGGCAAAGTGAATGCCCCCCCGGGAAAATGAATGCACCCTCATTAATTTTTTCTTTATACTATGGTTCTTTTTTTTTTACTATAGGGGTAAAGGGGTAAGAAACATTTAAAATCGCGGCTTCCGGATCCTTCCCGCGGGGAACAGGGACCCCCTACAGAAAATGGAAGGCCGCGGCAATAAAGAGCCCTAACAAAGACCCCACCACTACTTCAAGGGGGGAATGACCGTTCACCTCTTTAACGGGGCGGTACTCCAATGCAAGCTTCTCGGAAATATTCCGGCCCAGCCAGTTAAGAACCCGGGCCTGGTTTCCCGCGGAACGGCGGACCCCCAGGGAATCACGGATTACGATAAAGGTTAGCATAAGGGTAACTATGAACAGGGCCGTATCCACCCCTTCGGAAAAGGCCACCGACAGGGCCATGGAGCTTACCAGGGCGGAATGGCTTGAAGGCATTCCCCCGGTACGCCAGATAAGGGTTTCCAGGGTGTCTTTAAAATTTTTCCGTTTTGTCCGCAGCAGGTAAATAATGGTCTTAATAAGCTGGGCCAGCAGTAAACTTGAAATAGAGGGTAAAAAAATAGGATTTTCAAAAAAACGCGTAACCGCCTCCCCTGCCAAATTCGGCCAGGACCCTCCACTACTTTACCCAAAAGTTTCACTCTTGTACAGTAAATCATGACCCTCCGCGCCCGGGAAGACGACGACGGCCGCCGCCTTGACCGGATCCTCCGCAAAGCCCTTCCGTCCATGCCCCTTTCCGCCCTCCACAGGCTGTTACGCCGGGGGCTGGTGCTCGTAGACGGCCGCCCCGGCCGGGGAAGGGACCGGATCCCCGCGGGGGCCCGGATCACCGTACCGGAATCCGCGGGGGCCGGAAGGCCCCGGCCTTCCCCCTTCATTCCCGGACCGGGGGAAAACCCCGGAACCCGGGACCCGGCGGCGCCGTGGCCGGCGGCGCCGTGGCCGGCGGCGCCGCGGCCGGCGGCGCCGTGGTCGGCGGGCCGGGACCTTCCGGACATACTCTGGGAAGGCGCGGGGCTTCTGGTCGTCAACAAGGCCCCCGGCCTGGCGGTCCACGGCGGAGGCCCGCGGGGTCCCGCGCCCGGAGGGGAGGACACCCTGGAACAAGGGGTACGGCGGTACCTGGCGGGGCGGCTTCCGCCGTCCCTTTCTTTTACGCCCGGCCCCCTTCACCGGCTGGATAAACCCACCAGCGGAATTGTTGTGTTTTCCACCACCCTGGCCGGGGCCCGGTATTTTAGCGCCCTCCTGCGGGAAGGAAAGATCCGCAAGCGGTACCTGGGGATCCTGGAAGGAAGCCTTACAA
Organism: Spirochaetaceae bacterium; assembly: GCA_031278215.1. Lineage (GTDB taxonomy): Bacteria > Spirochaetota > Spirochaetia > Treponematales > Breznakiellaceae > JAISLT01. The sequence continues at coordinate 65,258 of JAITKV010000011.1, read as the reverse complement.
AAGCCGCGGTATGGGAAGAAGAGTTGTACCGCGCCGGGGGGGAACAAAAAACCCGCGTTGCCGGCCCCCCGGGAAAACGGCCCCCGGGACCGGACAGGGGCCGGCGGGCCCGGACCAGGGTTTCTCCCATAGCCAGGGCCGCCAAGGACGGCGCGTTCTACACCCTGGCGGAGATCGGGATCGACACAGGCCGGACCCACCAGATCCGCGCCCAGGCGGCGCATCACGGACACCCCCTTGCCGGGGACCGTAAATACGGCGGGGGCCCCTTCCCCGGCCGCCGGGGGCCGGGGGGATTTTTTCTTCATGCCGCGGAACTGGAAATACCGGGGGCGCCCGGGGATCCCCCGGCGCAGGGCCTGTTTTTCCGGGCCCCCCCGCCGGAAGCTTTTTCCAGCGCGGTGCGGGAACTGTTCGGCCTTTAGGCGCCTTTTGCCCGCGGGGCGGCCGGCGGGTTTTGGATCCGCCATGTGGTAAGATTTTCTTCAATACAGTATACTTTTATGTAATATGTTTCGGGAGTTCTTGTTTTCCCTGCGAAGAATAAAAACCTACGCGCTTATCGGCGAAAGCGGCACCGGCAAAAGTTTCCGGGCAAAACTGGTGGCCCAAAAATACGGCATTGACTATATCATAGACGACGGGCTGCTTATCCGGGACAACCGGATCCTCGCGGGACACTCGGCAAAAAAAGAAAAAACCTTTATGGCCGCGGTTAAGGTGGCCCTTTTTGACGATAAAGAAAGCCGGATCGAAATGGCCCGGACGCTGCACGAAAAAAAATTTAAAAAGATCCTGCTGCTGGGAACTTCCGAAAAGATGGTTTATAAAATTGCATCCCGGCTGGAACTGCCCCCCCCGGTCCGGATTATCCACATCCGGGATATTGCCAGTCAGGAAGAAATCGAACGGGCCATACGGACCAGAAAAATCGAGGGCAAGCATGTAATCCCCGTTCCTTCCATCGAAGTTAAACGAACCTACCCCCAGATATTTTACGACGCGATCCGGATATTCCGCCGCCGCCGGCTGCCGGAAACCCTGGGCTCCACCCCCCAGGTCCACGAAAAGTCCGTGGTCAGGCCCGAATATTCCAAACGGGGCAAGGTAATTATTTCCGAAGCGGCCCTTTCACAGATGGTTATTCACTGTGTAGACGAATATGATGAGGATATTGTTATCAAGAAAATATCCGTCAAGGATGACGACGCGGGGTACCGGCTGGTAATTACCATAGACGTACCCTACGGAATCCAGCTGGGAGGCAACATCCATACCCTGCAGCAGTACATTATTGACAACATTGAACGGTATACGGGAATACTCATAGAAGAGGTGAACATTATCATTGACAAGATCCGGCAGGAATATTCCCAGGCCTTGTAAGGGGTATTTACAGAACGCCGGAAATCATTAAACGGAGCGTACCATGAAAAAGTTTTTTTTAGGCATTTCCCTGATCCTGGGCCTGGGGGCCCTGCTTCCCGCCCAGTTTCGATCCACCCATTACGAGGTTATCGTTCCTCCCGGAAGCGCCGACGGAGCAATTTACGCAAACCAGATGGAACAGCGCTTTGACACATACAACAGGATCTTCCGCTTTAACCCCGCGGGGCTCTCCGGGCTGCTGCGGATCCGCCTCTTTACCGAAAAAAGCGAGTACGACGCCTATGTTAGTTCCAAGCTGGGAAGCTCCCGCCCCGGCGCCGTATACCTTCACTACAATACGCCGGCCAGCAGGGAACTGGTCGTACTCCGGGGAAGCCCGGAAGAAGAAAAGATCCTTCCCCACCAGGCTTTTATCCAGTTTTTACGGGCCTTTATACCCCAGCCCCCGGCCTGGATACGGGAGGGTTTTGCGGTCTATTTTAGCACCCTTATCTACGACCGGGAAAAGGGCGCCCTAAATTACGAAGAAAACCTAAGCTGGCTGGAAACGGTCCGGCAGGCCGGGGCCTCCGCAAGCCCGGAGCTTATACTGCGGGCGGATACAAACGGCGCTCCCCCCAACTTTCAGGCCCTGGCGTGGTCCCTGGTGTCTTTTTTTGTGGATAACGGATCCGCCGTTCCGCCTCCTCCGGCGGCGGAAAACACCCCCGGGGGGGGAAACTACTTTAGAACCTTGACGGACCTCTTTATGGTCCTTTCCCCCGCCGCCTCGGCGGAAGAAAACGCCCGGGCGGTCTACGACCGGATCGTACTCTTTACCCCCCTGCGGGACCTAAGCAGGGATTATGCCGTATATGTGGCGGCCAAAAAGACCTTTACCGAACTGGTGGAGGAAGGACAAAGGGCCTACGGGGCCAAGGATTTTTCCGCCGCGGGGGCCCTGTTTCGGCGGGCCGCGGCCCTTAAACCGGGCCATTATGCGCCCCCTTACTATCTGGGTCTTTTAGCCTATGAAGAAGCCCGGTATGTGGAGGCCGAAGCATTCTACAAAACAGCCCTGGACTACGGCGCCGAGCGGGCCCTGATCCAATATGCCCGGGGCATAAACGCCCTGGCGTCGGGCAAAAAAACAGAGGCCCTGGCATACCTGGAAGAGGCTTCCTCCGCGGATCCTTCCAAATACAGGACCCGGGTGGAGGAACTGGTTAAGAAACTGGAATAAGCCCTCCGCCCCCGGCGGAGCCTCCGCCCCCGGCCCTTACAGCCCCCGGGGGGCCGGACTTTTTTGCCGTCTGCGGCGGCGAAGGGGCCGGGTCCCCGCCTGCCCGGGGACCCCCGCCTGCCCGGCAGGCGCCGCCGCCGGGGGAGCCTGTTCTTTTACGGGGGATCCTTCTTTACCCCTGGAACGTCTTGACCCTTCCCCGGTCCGGCGATCCCGTTCAAAGAGGGCCTTCTTTTTTAATTCAATTCCGTGGGCCGCAAAGATACGGCGGATCGATCTGTCCAGTTCAAGCCGGGGGGGATTCATGGGAAGGAGAAAGCGCCGGGCGTCAAAAAACACGGCCTGGTAATCTTCCCACTGCTTTAGCTCCTGCCAGGGAGTCTTTAATTCCAGATAATCCTGGATCAAGGCCGCCAGGGCCTTTCCTTCCCCCGGTTCGCCGGAACTATCCGCCAAACTGCGAAAGTACTTGCTGCGAAAGCCGGCGTCGGTTTTTAACAGGGCCGAAGCTTCCTTTTGAAGATACCCGTAAAGCCCCGCATCTTCCAGGGCTTCCACTATCCGCGCCGCATAGGGTGAACGGATAATTTTACTAAGCTCCTCCGTAAGCCGGGAAGCGGAAATCTCTTTTAGCAGGGGGGCTTCTTTTTTTATCCGCCGCTGCAAAAGCCAGGGAATTTTAAAACCGCCGGCGGCGGCGTATTTTACGGCCCGGATCATCCGCACCGGATCGTCCTTAAAAATAAGTTCCACGGGAATAATGGGCCGCAGGATCCGTTTTTTGATATCCGCCATTCCGTTCACATAGTCCACCACCACCTGTTTGCCGGGATCGTAAAAGAGGGCGTTGAACGAAAAATCCCTGCGCTGGACATCCTCTTCTATGGTTCCATAGGTATTGCTGGTATGGCCGTCCTTAAGGGACCGGAAGGTGGAAACCTCAAATATTTTGGGGCCAAAAAAAACATGGACCAGCCGGAACCGCCGGCCTATGATCCGGGAATTGCGAAAGATCCGCTTAATCTGCGCCGGAGTTGCCCCGGTAACAATGTCAAAATCTTTGGGTCTTTTTCCCAGGATCAGATCCCGGACCGCGCCGCCCACAATGTAACTCTCGTACCCGTTGGCCCCCAGGCGGCTGGTAATAAACACCGCATCCCGGTCTACTCCGGTAAAATCGATCCTGTGTTCATCCCGCGTGTACACCACGGCCTTTCGTATGAGTTTTCCGTTCTGCTCTTTTCCGTACCGGATCCGCAATCTTTTTCCTGCAAACTGTAGTATGGGCCCTGGGAGTCTGCCGCACTGCGTACATAAAACCCTAAAAAACCGCCGGTCAGGCGATTTTTACCCTGCAAACTCGCAGGCGCCCATTTATCGAGGTTTTGCGGCGCCAAGCGGCGCCAAGCGGCGCAAAAACCTATAAGTGCCACAGGCGCCTAGGGAAGGCACCGTTCCAGCCAATTCAGAAGCGCGTCCACAACCTCTTCCCGGTTGATTTCATGTAAAGGCTCGTGCCGGGCTTCCGGATAAAGTACAAATTCCAAATCCTCTATGCCCGCCCCCCGGTATGCCTTTACCAGCCTGGCGGGGCTAAGCCCCATCTCGCCGGCCGGATCGGCGCTGCCGCAAAAAATATAGACCTTCAAGGCCCTGTTAATCCGGGCAATAGCCTTCTTCCGGTGTATCGCCGCCAGTCCCCGTATCATATCACGGTAAAATCCGGAGGAACAGGGCCTGCCGCAAAGCGGATCCGCCATGAACTCGTCCACCGCCTTTTCGTCCCGGGAAAGCCAGTCAAAGGGGGTCCGGTTCGGCTTAAAGGTCCTGTTGTAAAGTCCTACTGACAAGACCCGGGCCGCTGCGGAATCCCGCCGTTTACCCCTTAGCAGGGCCAGCAGGGCCAGCAGGGGAACGCCAAGGGCTATGGATCCGCTCCCCGGCCCCCGGGTGCCGGAGAGGATGCAGCCCCGCAGGACCGTGGAAGCGTCCGGGCTTTCAATATAGCCCTGGGCCAAAAAGGATCCCCAGGAATGACCCATAAGAAACAGGGGAAGTTTTCCGTATGTTTCCCCGGTGGAGGCGGCAATATGCCTGTTAATAATGCCGATATCCGCCACCACCCGGAAAAAGCCGTCCCGGTCCGCGGTATGACCCAGAAGCCCCCCCCTGGCGGGATCGTTCACCGCGGGATCCGCGGTCTTTCCGTGGCCCCGCATGTCCGCCGCCCACAGTTCAATGCCCGCCCCGCAGAGTTTTTCCGCCAGGAACCGGTAACGGGCAGAATGTTCCGTCATGCCATGCACGGCATGCACAAGGGCCTTGGGGGTGCCGGAACCGGGGCTCCAGCGCCGTATAAAAAGCCTGGCGCCGTCATCACAGGGGATCCAACTGGTGGTTTCAATCATAGGACCCATTATGATACAGTTCACTCCACATGGCAATAGGCGATACTTTTTTATCCCCGGTGGAAAAAATCCTTCCCGGCGGCGAAGGACTGGCCCTTCACGGGGGGAAAAAGGTCTTTATCCCCCTTTCGGCGCCGGGAGACCTGGTCCGGGGCCGAATTACCGAGGACCACGGAAGCTGGGCCCGGGCAGAAATCGCCGGCCTGGAAGAAGCTTCGCCCCTGCGGGTGGAACCCCGCTGCTCCCTCTACGGCCGCTGCGGAGGCTGTTCCCTCCAGCATCTGTCTTATGAGGCCCAGCTGCAGGCCAAGGGGGAGATCCTTTCCGGCATCCTTTCCCGCACCGGGGCCGCGCAAACGCTTCCGCCCCTTGTTACGGTTCCTTCCAAACCCTGGGAATACCGGAACCGCCTTTCCCTCCACGCGATCAGGGCCAACCGGGGTCCCCGGTGCGGGTTCAAGGCCCGGAAAAGTCACGCCCCGGTCCCCGTGGAAGACTGCCCCATCGCCGATCCGGTCCTTCGCCCCCTGTTGAAGGATCTGCGGCCGCCTCCGGGAAAGGACCGGTTTACCCTCTACGGCCGGGGAACGGTCCTCTTGGCCGAAGAAGGAACCGGCATTCCCGGTCCGGTTCCTTCCCGGGGGGCCGTATCCGTACTGGACCGGAAGATCCTCCTGGACGCCTCCTGTTTTTTCCAAAGCAACGCCGGGGCTTTGGAAGCGCTGATCCCTCCCCTTGCCGGGATCGCGGAAAAGGCCGCGGCCCCGGCGGACCCCTCCGGGGGTTCCCGGCACCGGGAGGATCCGCCGGCGATGGCGGATCTGTACGCGGGGGTGGGAACCTTTACCGTATTTCTGGAAAACCTGTTCCCCGGAGGGGCGGATTTGCTGGAAGAAAACCGCCGGGCCCTTAGGCTGGCGGAAGAAAACCTGGGCCGGAGGGAAGGGTTCCGGTATGTTCCCCGGCGGGACACCGCATGGGTTCCCGGTAAAAGCGGCTCCGGCGGCAGGATCCGCTCCGGCCTAAGGGACCGGTCCTACAGCTTTGCCGTAGCCGACCCGCCCCGGCAGGGACTTTCCCCTTCCGTGGTCCGCTGGCTTTGCCGCCAGGGTCCCCCGGTACTGGCCTACGTGTCCTGCGATCCCGCCTCCCTGTCCCGGGATTACCGTATACTCTGCGGGGCCTACAAGCCGGAGGAACTGTACTTTTTCGATTTTTATCCGCAGACGGCCCACATTGAAAGTCTGGTGGTTTTTGTACGATCCGGCGGCGTCTAGGCCCCCTGTCCGGCGGCGCATACCTCCCCTGTCCGGCGGTTTGTAAAACTTCCCCTAAGTATAGTAAAATTAAGCTATATCCGGGCTTATCCGAAAATAAATGTCTATGATGTTTGCACCCTACAGGAAAAAACAGCCTATCTTCTCCGCGGTCTGGCAGCTTTTCTTTCTTTTTTCCGCCCTGTTTCTGGGGGCGGAAACCGCGGAGGGGATCTTTCCCGAAGACGAGGGTAATCCCGCCGTTCCAATCTGGAGGCAGGCCCCCGGCGGGGCCGTCATAGGGATCCCCTCGATCCAGGCCGGAACGGTGGTGGCGGTGCTGGAAGGCGGACACCTTAGGGCCTATTCTTTGGACGGAAAACCCCTCTGGAATTACTATGCCCGGGGAAAGCTGGTTCCCTACGTAAGCCGGGCCCGGGAGGGAACCTGTTACATCTGCCGGACCGACGGAACCCTTATTGCGGTGAACAGATCGGGAAGGGAATTGTGGCAAATCTCCACGGGGCCCATCACCGCGCAGGTGCTGGTCGGCTGGGACGGACGGATCTTTGTTACCACCGAAGAATTAATCCGCTGTTACACCGCGTCGGGGTATTTGCTGTGGAGCAGGGAGTTGGAACACCGGATCGGCGCCAGCCCGGTACTTTCCAAAACCGGAGGAATTACGGCGATCCTGGAAAACGGGGATCTGCTGGAATTAAGCCCCTTCGGAAAAGCGGAAAAACAAAACATCGGAGGAACGCCGGCGGGGCTGGTCGCCGCTGATTCCGGCGTGCTGGTCCTGCTTAGGACCGGCGAAATAAAGCTCTGCGGCGGGGGTTCCGTCAGGTCCCTGGGAACGCTCCGGGCCGCGCCCCTGGGGGGGGTAAGCCGGAACAATACGGCGGCGATCCTTCTAAGCGGCGGATCGGTGGTGGAAATTTCCCTGGCGGACGGAAAACAGCAATGGACCGCGGAGACCCACATCAGAACCGGCGATACACAAAGCCCGGAAGCCTTTGACATGCTCCGGGACGAACGGGGAATCTACGTATTCAGTTCCCAGGGGGCCGCGGGGTTCAGCGACGCGGGAAGAAGGCTGTGGCTTCTTAGGCTTAACGGGGCTTCGTCCATTCCGGCCCTAAGCGAAGAGGGAACCCTGGTTTCGGGGGGCACGGACTGGATCCTCTACGCGTATAAGCTGGAAGACCGGGTCCTGCCCCGGCGGCAGTCCCTGTACGGCCCCGCCCCCGAAGGAAACTACGGCCTTATCAATCCCCCGCCCTCGCCCTGGGCTGACGATTACTTCCGCTTTAACGAAGAACAGATGCGGGAAGAACTGGCAAAGCTTACCCTCCTGATACAGGAAGGCCGGGTGGGTGAAGAGGAACCGGTTTATGCCGCGTACCTTAGGGAAATTTCCGGCTCCGCCACGAACCCCCAGACTTCGCAGACCCACCCCCCGGTTCATGTGCGGCGCCGGGCCGAGGCCGCCGGGCTGCTGGGCTATTTCGGCTCCCGTGAAACCATAGCCTTTTTAGCGGATCTGTACACCAGGGACCCGGACCCCACGGTAAAGTCCGCCGCGGCGGAAGCCATAGGCCGGATAGGAACGGATCCCGACGGCATAGCCCTGCAGACCTTTGCCCGGACCATCACTTCCACCAAAGACGAGCAGGTCCTTGCCGTTACCGCCCAGGCCATAGGGTCCCTCTGCCGCTTTTCGGGCCCCCCCCTAAGCGAAAGCGGGATAAAGCTCCTGGGCATTCTGGAACGGGATTTTATGCCCCCCAAGGCCCGGGCCCAGGCCAAACGGGAAATCGCCTCTTTGCGCTAGGAAAGCGACGCTAGAAAAGCGACGCTAGAAAAGCGACGCTAGGAAAGCGCTGATGGGCGTCATTTATTCCCTGACAAACCAAAATTTATTGTGTATAATCAGGGTTTCCTAGCGGCCCGGGGCGCTTGTAGGTTTTTTTACGGCGCCAGGCGACGCAAAACCGCGATTTATGGGCTGCGGGGCAAAAAATCGCCCCATCGGCGATTTTTTAGAATTTTATGCGCAAAGCGCAGCAAACTGCCGCTTTCTTGGCGCCGGGTATTGACACTTTTTGCGTTACTACCTTGCGAGTTTTTATTGTTTGCTGTAAAATTTTTGATGTAAATTCTATTTTTTTAGCGGAAGTTGTTATGGCGCTGCCATTAACCCTTGACGCTAATGATCGATTGAACGGCGGCGGCGCTGCGGCCGCCCGATGCAGGAGTAAATTATGAAAAGTTCCCTTCGTATTGTAATATGGGCCGCGTTGTTTTTTACGGCCCTTTCCGGGCTTTCGGCTCAAAATGTAAACCGGGAAGAACTGGAACGCAACCAGGGGACGGTTAACTTTATTAATTATGAAGGACCCCATTCCCGAATCGATACGGTGGAGCAGATCCGCAATATCGGCGTCGAACTGGGCCGGGCGGTTAAAAACGGCGCCGGCCGGGCGGGGGCCTTGAACCGGTACTTTGTGATCCACTGCGTGGGAGACCCCGACGGGGACAAATTCGACGCCGACGTATTCGGCCTGGGGGTTGATGTGGGGGTGGACCATATCCGGAACCTCCGCCTTATTATCCAAGGCTATCTGCAGGGCGCCTACGATTACAGCGCGGGGGACGCCGCTCTTTTGGCCCGGTATGTTACAATCTACAACGCCGTCTTCCGGGGCGACTGGGACTTCTTTACCGGACGGTACAAGACCCTGGTGGTAGAAAATCTGGTTCCGGAAAAGGCGGGCCTTTCCATCCGCTACGATGAATGGCCCGGCCAGACCCTAATGACCATACCCCTGGGCACGGGAAGCCCCGGTTCTTTAAGCGCCATAGATACCTCGGGGCTTACCGATCCCAGCGTGATCGACTCCATGCGCCGGGACGAAGGCCGGGGAATAGACGAACGCCAGGGCATGGTGGAGCTAAAGGAACGGGAAGCGGATGAAGCAAACCAAACCGCCACCCTCCAGCGTGAGGCTATAGCGGAGGAAGAAAAAAACATAGTCCGGGACCAGGAAACAAGTTCTCAGGCCCAGCAGCGCATCGAGCAGGAATATCGCCTGACCCAGGAACAGCGGCAGGAGGCCCAGCGGCGGCAGCAGGAAGCCCAGCGGCAGCAGGAACAGGCCCGGCAGGATGAAGAGGCGGGAAGAATAAGCCGACAGGAAGCCCAACAGCGGCAGCAGGAGGCCCAGCGGCAGCAGCAGGAGGCCCAGCGGCAGCAGCAGGAGGCCCAGCAGCGGCAGCAGGAACTTGAACGGGAACAGCAGGCAAATCAGCAGCAGCAGCAGGAACTGGCCCAGCGGGAAGCCCAGCAGGAGCAGCTTCGCCGGGAAGCGGAAGCCGCCCAGCAGCGGGCGGATCAAAAAACCCAGGAGGCCCAGCAGGAACGGCGGCAAATCGCCCAGGATCAGCAGGAAATGATCGAAAGCGGCAGCGCCGCGGGGACCACCGTGGCTTCGGCGGTAAATCCCGCCGCGAACAGGAATAACCTGCTGGCGGCAAGCATACTACAGACCAGCAGCGCCCTGGGACGGCTGGTACGGGTAGATTCATCCAACGGCCAAACCGTACAAAGCTCCCGGATGAACACCCTTAACACCCGGACGGTGGTTCTTTCCGGCTCGCGGATCTTTGCCATCGCGGGAATCAACCAGGGAAACGGCGCGATCCGGCTGGTGGAAATAAATCCCGATACCCTGGAAATGCTTAAACAGGGGGACGACGACATCCACCAGAACAGCCTGTTGTGGACAAACGGCACAAACTTTTACGCCATCACGGTGGAAAACGGAAAAAATTACCTGGCCCGGTTTGACGCCAGCCTGGTAAAGCAGGCCCAGTCAAGCGTGGAGGTTCACTCCTACGGATCCTGCATATTCCAGGGGGACCGGATCCTTACCCAAAAGGCGGACGGCGCGCCTCTGTTGCTTAACGCCCAGACCCTGCGATAGGCCAAACGCCGTGGATGGGGTATTTTTGAGGGCTGTTTTACCGGACAAAGGGAGGGCGTAGAGGGGGGATTTCCAGAAGAAGCCGGGGCCGGGCGTTCCCCCGCCCCGGGCCGCATACTCCCACTGGGCCTCCGTGGGCAGCCGGTAGCCGTCCGCCCCGGGCTTCATCACCGCTCCGTCCTCCGCCGCAGTTCCTAAAGTGGCGGTGGAAGTTTTTAGTACCGTGGTACAGTTGGAATCGGTGTAGTACACCGGCTCTTTCCCGCTCATCTCGCTGTACGCGTTACACCACACAATCGCGTCCCGCCAGCTAACATGTGTTACCGGTTCCGTCTTTGCCGTAGCGGGGGCTTCCCCGTCTGCTCCGTCATGCCCTTCACGGCCCTTATGGGCAAAGGTGTATCCATAGTCTTTGGCCCGCTGCTTATCGATTATTGCACAGTCCTAGCATAAATACCTAAAAGTCAAGTTATGGAGAGGGTATATTATGGGGGGTATGTACGTTGATTTTCCAGAAGATTACCCCGGCGTGAACACCGCGAAGCTTTGTTCCGGGGGCCGGACCTTCTTAACCGGCTAGTTCCTTTATGGCCCTTTCCCGAACCGCGATGATCCTGTCGCAAAATTCGTCAAATTCCGGGTCGGGGACCTGTAGTTCCCGGCGCCCCAGAATGTACGCTATGGTGTTCCGGATCCCCTCGTCAAAACGGATTTTGGCGCAAAATTCGGGGACCAGCCGTTTAAGCTTGGAATTGTCAAAGATCACCGAAACCGCCTTATCCCCGGTAAGGCTTCCTAAAAAGTCATAGCCGGGGCCGGCTTGGGACAGAAATTCACTGGAAACATGGACCGCCCTAAGGGGTTTGTTCAGGGCGGCGGCAATGGCCTGGTAGATTTGGTTCCAGCAGAGGGTTTCGCCGGAGGTGATCTGCACCGCCTCGCCCAGGGCGCGGATGTTTCCCACCAGGCCGGTAAAGGCCGCGGCAAAGTCCGAATTATGGGTCATGGTCCACAGGCTGCTTCCGTCCCCGTGGATGATCACTTCCCTGCCCTCTATGATGCGCTTAAGTACCTGCCAACTGCCGTGTTTGCCGTGGACGCCCAGGGGTACGCTCCGCTCGTCGTAGGTATGGCTGGGCCGCACAATGGTAATGGGAAACCCTTCGTGCCGGTACAGGTTCCACAGGAGATCCTCGCAGGCTATTTTTTGCCGGGAATATTCCCACCAGGGATTTGCCAGAGGGGTTCCCTCGCTGACGTAGCAGGACGACAGGGGCTTTTGGTAGGCCGAAGCGGAACTGATAAAAAAGTACTGCCCGGTTTTACCCGCCAGAAGCCGGTGGTCCCGCCGGACCTGATCCGGGGTATAGGCGATAAAATCCGCGGCCGCATCAAAATCCAGGGCCCCGAGCTTTTTTTTCACCTCTTCTTCGTTGGAAATATCGCAGGTAATGTCATGCACCGTCCCCGGCCCCGGGGGGGCGTTCCAGGATTCGCGGGAACGGTTTCCCCGGTTTAAAAGCCACAGGTCCCAGCCCAGTTCCACCGCCCGTCTGCTGACGGCGGCGCTTATGGTCCCCGTACCGCCGATAAAAAGTACCTTCATAATTTTATTGCCTCTTTTGCCGGGGACGGGAGTTGAACCCGTACCCCCTTGCGGGGAGGGGATTTTAAGTCCCCGGTGTCTACCATTCCACCACCCCGGCAAAGATACAGTACAGCCTGATCCGCCGCGGAGGATCTTCGGGAGCTAATGCCGGACTTTAGCCCGCCCTTCCTTGACATCTCCAACTGCGGTGGTTTGCGCAGCATAAACGGACGCGGACCTGCGCCTGCCGCCGGCCTATACGCCTTGTATAGTACCAGCCGAAACTGGTATGGTCAATAAGTATGGCCCTTTTGTACACCGACACCCATGCCCATCTTTCCCTGCTGGACAAGCGAAAGCTGGATTCCCATGCTCTGCTGGAGGGGCTTTTTAAATCCGGTTTTGGAACGATTATCGACGTAAGTCTTGAAAGCGGGGATCTGGATACAAGAATCGCCGCTTTTTCCCGGTATCCGGCGGTTCGCTTTGCCAGCGGCCTGTGGCCCCATGAACAGGTGATTCGGGACCGGCGCAGGCTGGTTTCCGCCCTGGAGGGGGAAATAAACGCCGCGCCCCGGGGTATGGTATGCGCCCTGGGGGAATTCGGGCTGGACCATTACAGCCGCGGGGAGGGGGAAGAAAAGAAGGATCCGGCGGGGGAACGGGAACTAATGGAGATGCAGCTTGCCCTGGCTCAGAAACTTAAGCTGCCGGTGATTATCCACTCCCGGGAAGCCCCCCGGGAGACCGCGGAAATTCTTGCCGCGTATCCGGCGGTCCGGGGGGTCATTCACTGTTTTTCCTACGGCCCCGAAGAAGCGGGGGCCTTTCTGGACCTGGGTTATTACATTTCATTTGCGGGGAATCTTACCTACAAAAACGCTGAAACTATCCGGGGATCCTGCGCCATGGTCCCCCCGGACCGGCTGCTTCTGGAAACCGACTGCCCCTTTCTGGCGCCGGTTCCCTGCCGGGGTAAACCGGCCCATCCGGGGATGGTAGAAGAAGTCTACAAGCTGGCGGCAGAGCTTCGGCATACGGACGTCCATGCTTTAGCCGAACAGATCGCGGAGAATACCAGGGCCCTTTTTTGCCTTCCGGCGAAGGAGGTTTAACATTTTGAAACAGTTTCCGGCGCCGGAAAAAGCGCGCCGGCAGTTTGCCGCGCTTCGCGCGTAAAATTCTAAACAAGCGCCGATCGGGGGATTTTTTATCCCGCAGCTGCAGGGGGCCGTAAACGACGTTATACACAATTGATTTTGGTTTGCAAGGCAAGGACTTTGCCTTGCAAACAATTACAATCGGAATTCCCTGACAATTTCAAATTGTCAGGGAATAATAAACCGGCGCTTCCCTAGAAAAGCATTAAAATGTATTCCTGAAGCTTTTCTGACTGTGAAATAATATCCAAGTCATGCGGGGTAAACAGGTTGAGCACTTTATCCACGATTTGCAGAACCACCTCCTCGTTCTTGGAAAACATATCAAGGATGTTGTTTTTTGCAAACCAAAAGGCCCCGCCTAAAGACAGGGTCCAAAGCTTTTTATGCCCGTTGCTTTTCCAGCCTATGGAGCGAAATAAATCTTCAAGCTCCCCGGGAATGGCGCAGTTCATTAATCTTTCATACTGCACTTCAAAGGCGTCAAATTGGCCGCCGCCCTCGAATAAATTCATTAAGGAGTTCACGAATTCCGTTCCGATTTCTATGTACGCCGCCCATTCGGCGGTCTCGTTATCGGTATTCCCATATCCGCCGTTTAGCATATCGCTTATGGTTTCAACATTATTGATAAATATGTCTATGTCCCCGGGTTCCAAATTTTGAGAGTAAAGCAAGGCCGGAAAAAGTATACATATCACAAAAAACACGCGGTTTTTGCACAACATCTCGTTTCCCCCTGTGGGTTTCCTGGTAAAACTATGCCATGGCGCCGGCGCAGTGTCAATACAAGAATCGGCGGGGGCCGTCCGGAAGGCAGAGATTTCCCGGACAGCCCCGGCGGCGTTTTCCGGGTTTTTACGGATCCGCCCCGGCCGGCGGGGGAAGCCGCTTGGCCTCGTTCCAGAACCTGTCCATGGCCTCCAGATTTTCCGCCTTCATCTCCAGGGCCTTTTCTTTCATGCGTGTTTCTACATGTTTAAAACGGCGGATAAATTTCCCGTTGGTCCGCCCCAGGGCCAGGGCCGGGTCGACGGCAAAAAAACGGCACAGGTTTACCACCGAAAAAAGCAGATCCCCCAGTTCTTCTTCCAGGGCGTCTTTTTCTTTCGCGTCCTCCGCGGCGGCGGCCACCTCTTCAACCTCTTCCCGCAGTTTGTCCAAAACCCCGCCGGCCCGGGACCAGTCAAAACCCTTCTTCGCGGCCTTTTTTTGCAGCTTAAAGGCCCTTTCCAGGGGGGGCAGGGAACGGGAAACTTCGTCCAGCACCGAGTCCCTGGGTTTGCGGCCCTCCTGCTCAACCTTAATCCGGGCCCAGTTTTCCAGCACCGCCGCGCTGTTTTCTGCCTTGGCGCCGCCGAATACATGGGGATGCCGGCGGATCAGTTTTTCCGATATGCCCTCCAGGACGCCGGAAATCGTAAAAAGCCCTTCCTGCTGGTGCATATAAGAGATCATGGTAACCAGGAGAAAAAGATCCCCCAATTCTTCCCGAATGTGGACCGGATCCCCCCCGGTAATGGCCTCGATGCATTCATAGGTTTCTTCGGCCAGATCCCCCCGAAGGCTTTGGGGGCTCTGCTCCCGGTCCCAGGGACATCCCCCTTCTCCCCGCAGGCGTTCTACGATCCCGCAGAGCCGCGTAAAGGCGTTTCCGTATTCCATGGATTTATTCTATTGCAACTGAGGAAGTTTATGCTAGAATATGATCATGGATCAGGGTACGGTAGGAAAAAAAATATTTATCCTTTATCCCCAAAGCGTTATTCAGGATGAACTGCTGGACATCCTTATTATGGCAGGTTTTGAATCCTATATACTCCATGATCACAAGCGGGCGCTAAAGCTGCTGGCTAAATTCCCCGATTCCATCATATTCATTAATATCGACGAAAAGCTGCCGGAAAAAGAATGGGAAGAATATGTCCGGGGGATCATGGAAGACCCCCGGACCAAAGATTGCAAGCTGGGGATCCTGTCGTATAACACGGATAAAGCCCTGATGCAGAAGTACCTGATGGATATTTCGGTTCCCTGCGGATACATACAGCTTAAACTGGGAATTAAGGAAAGTACCAAAATTATGCTTGGGGCCCTGGAGGCTAACGAAGCCCGGGGCAAGCGCAGGTACATCCGGGTCCCCTGTACGGAGGATTCCAACGCCTCCGTAAACATTAAGGGTCCTTCGGGCCTTTATTTTGGGACCATCCTGGATATTAGCGCCGCCGGTATCGCCGCCCGGTTTGAAAATCTCGAGGACCTGCCCCCCAATACGCTGATCAGGGATATGCAGCTAAAACTTCGGGGGGGGCTTGTGCTTACCGACGCGGTGCTTATGGGGAAGCGCAAGGATAATGTGCTGATATTTCTGTTCGATGTTACCAAGATGAACCCGGATCATAAACTGGTTATACACCGTTTTATTAAATATACCCTTCAGCACTACATAGACAGCCTAACGGTCTAATGCTTAGCCTTATAGTTTTTTTGGGGAACCCCGGCGCCGGGTATAAAAACCACCGCCACAACGCGGGGCGGCTTTTGGCGGAAAAAATTCCGTTTTTTAACACCCTGGGCTGGAAGAAAAAATTCAAGGCCCTTTACTGTTCTAAAGACAGGGCCGGCGCTTCCGGCACAGGCCCGGACAAGGTCCATTTTATTATGCCCGAAACCTATATGAACCTTTCGGGAGAAGCGGTGCGGAAAGCGGCGGCCTTTTATAACATAGAACCTTCCGGAATCATCGCGGTCCATGATGAACTGGAACTGCCCCCGGGAACGGTTTCTTTAAAATACGCGGGGGGCCTGGGAGGACACAAGGGCCTTCGTTCCATTAAGGCCTGCCTGGGATCCGCCGGCTTTTGGCGGCTCCGCATTGGCATAGGCCGCCCCCCGGGCCGGCTGCCCGGCCGGGGGGGGGCGCCGGGCGGCGGGGGGGACGTGGCCGGCTGGGTATTGGCGGATTTTACCGCCGCCGAAGCCCCGGCCCTGGAAGCCGCCTTGACGGGGGGGGCGGAACTTTTAATCCGGCTTTTGGATGCGGAGCCGGAAACCCTGCGGGCCGAATGGGGAAAAAAGAATCTGTACCCCGGGCCGGACCGCTGATTCCGGAAAGGGGACTTACGGCTTCCGGCCGCGTGCGGCCTGGGGGCAGCCGGGATCCTCGATGTCCAGGGCTATCCTAAAACCCATGGTTCTGGCCCGTAAAGCCGGAGCCTCCCAGATTCGGAAGGTGGTTCTAAGCTGGTTTATCTGATTAAGATAGGACCCTCCCCGGTAGATCCTGCTTCTTCCGGCGCTGCTTCCGGCGTAATTGTCCACCGGTTCCGCCGGATAATCGCCGAATAAATCCCAGCACCATTCCCAGACATTTCCGCTCATGTCGTACAGCCCCAACTGGTTGGGGAGCTTGCTCTTTACCGGATGGGTTGAAGAAGCTCCGTTCGGCGCATACCAGCAATATTCCCGGGGATTCCCCGGAGAATCCCCCTGGGGATCCCCCGCAAAGGACGCTTTTTCCAGGGCCCTGTTTCCCACCGCGCCCTTTACGCCCCCCCGGGCGGCGTATTCCCATTCCGCTTCGGTGGGCAGCCGGTAGCCCATGGAATCCCGGTTCCAGGTAACGGTTTCCCCTTCGATGGTATAGGCCGGGGGCAGGCCGGAACGCAAACTAAGGGCATTGCAAAAAAGGATCGTATCCAGCCAGCTTACCGAATCTACCGGCAGGGCGGGGCCCTTAAAATACGAAGGATTTTCCTGCATTACCGCCGTATACAGTTCCTGGGTAACCTCGGTTTCCGACAATAAAAATGAACAGACCCTAACTTCATGAACCCGTTCGGAAACCCTAAAGGAACCTTCGTTACTTCCCATTAAGAAGGTTCCCCCCTGGACAGAAATCATAGGGTAAAGGGGCAGGGCCGGCGCGGCCGGGGTTTCGGCGGCAATGGTTGCGACGGCGGCCAGGATCAAAGTGAGTAAAAGTTTTGTATGTTTCATACAAGCTCCTCGTACCGTTGAATTGTTTTGGAAATAAGGCCGTACCGGACCGCCTCTTCCGCGTTCATCCAAAAATCCCTGTCGGTGTCTTTTGCCACCTGTTCCAGGGACGTGCCGGTTTCGCCGGCAATAAGTTTGTTGATCTTTTCCCGAAGTTTGTCCAGTTCCCGGGCGTGAATTTCGATATCCGTGGCTACTCCCCGTATTCCCGAAAGGGGCTGGTGGATCAGGTAATGGCTGTTGGGAAGCCCCACCCGCCGTTCCTTGGGGGCCGCAAGCTGGATAATCGCCGCCGCACTGGCCACCAGGCCCATCCCGATGGTCCATACCGGGGCCCGGACAAAACGGATCATGTCAAAAATCGCAAATCCCGCATCGGCGTCCCCGCCGGGGGAATCGATAAAAACCCGGATAGGATCTTTGCTTTCGTCTTCCAGAAGCAGAAGCTGCCGGATAGTTCTTTCCGACAATTCCTTTTTTACCTCCCCCGAGAGCAAAATAGTCCGGGTTTTAAGCATCCGGGCAATTAAAGGATCCGGCGGGGAATTTTTTTCGTTTTCCGTCTCGTCGTCATCTTCTTTGCCCGCATAAACCGGATACCGTTTATCTGTCATACAAGCTCCTTTGCGTCAATTCTTGTCAATATAAATCCGGGGAACCCGTTTATTAATATTGCACGTAATTTCATAGGGGATGGTCCCCAGCAGGGAAGCCATTACCCCTGCATGGGGGGCCTTTCCGCCAAAGATCGTAACCCTGTCCCAGCGCCGCAGGCCGCTGTCCCGGCCCAGATCCACCATGCACTGATCCATGCAGATTCTGCCCGCCAGGGGCCGCAGAACCCCGCCGGCCAGGATCCTCCACGTATTGCCCAGCCCCCTGGGAAGGCCGTCGGCATATCCTATGGGAATGGTCCCGATGACGGTGCCGGTCCTGGCTTTCCAGATCCTGCCGTAGGAGACCGTCGTGCCCCTGGCGACGGGTTTAATAAAGACCAGGCTGCTGACCAGTTCCATTAAGGGTTTTACCGGAACCGCGGCCTTGCCGGTTTTGTCCTTGGGCGCATAGCCGTAGAGTAAAATTCCGGGCCTTACCATATCAAACCAGGCGCCGCTATAAAAGGTTACAGCCCCGGTATTGGCCGCATGTACCAGGCCGGGATCCACCCCCAGGGCTTTTATGGCTTCCACCGCGGCGGAAAACACCTCCAGTTGCCGGTTTGTAAAAGCCCGGTCTTTGGGGGCAAGGGAATCGGAAACCGCCAGGTGAGTGGCGGTTCCTGCCAGCATAAGGTTTTTGCTTTTTGTGATGCGGGAAGCCAGAGCCGGAGCCATGGCGGGGCTGCATCCTATGCGGCCCATGCCGGTATCGATCTTCAGGTGGACGCGGATCCGCTTCCCCGTTCTGGCGGCCTCGTGATCCAGGGCGTCTATATATTCGCCGTCCCCCGCCAGGGGCTCCATATCCGACGCCGCCAATTCTTTAATTTCTTCCGGCAGGGGTATGGAAAGAAGCAGCACCGGCGCCTCTATGCCCCCCTGCCTAAGCTCGGTTCCTTCCCCCACGGTGGCCACCGCCAGGTATGTTACTCCTGCGGCCAGGGCCGCCCCTGCAAGTTCCAGGGCGCCGTGTCCATAGGCGCCGGCCTTAAGGGGCATGCAGATCGCCCTTCCGGTTTTTTCCGTAACCAGGGCGATGTTTTCTTTTAGATGATCCAAGTGAATAAGCGCCCGGGTGGCCCGCATAGGAACAGTATACCGGTTCCGGCCAATTCTTACAATTATAAAAAGCTCTAAAAACTTCAAGTTTTAAGGCTTTTCTTAGCCTTTGGAGAAAATTGCTTTGGGTAATTGTTTACAGTACAAGGGCTTAGCAATTTTCGCCGGCGGCCTTTGGCCGAAACCCTGGAAACCCAACCGGGGTTTCCGGAGCTTCCCTTATGCCCTCTCTGTGGTATAGTTAAAGGGTGAAGTTTTGTTTTGGCCCGGCGGCCGTTCTGGTCCTTCTTTCCTGTTCCTCCCCGAACCCCCGGGGGGCCCTGTCCGAAGCGGTGCAGCAGCAGGGTTCCGTGCTCCCCCCCCCAAGAACCGTCCCGGCCCTGCAGATCAGGGACTATAAAAACCGGGAAAACGGCGCGGCCCTGGCCCCCTGGTTCCGGGCCTATCTTGAAGGGGGCATAGGGGCCGCGGAATCTCTGGAGCCCTACAGGAATTCCTATTTGTTTGTGGCGGTGATCCGCAGCCCGGATTTAGCGGTAATTACCCAGTGGGTGCGGAATTTTTCCCCGGAACAGGACTTTTCCCGTTTGGCGGCGGAACGGATCCGAACCCGGCTGGAAAGGGATTTAAGCGTAAGTCCCGCTAATTTTTACGGCGCCAACTATACCGGGATCCTGCGGGCCATATACCGTACCGTATTTTGGGGGGCCCGGAAAGAAAACGATTCGTGGATATTTGGAAGCCCCCCGGGAGCGGAAGGCGAGCCTCCCCTGTACTGGGGCTTTATTTTGGTCAGCATTCCCAGGGATACTCTTGAAATCCAGGTGCATAAACTTCTTGGGGACCTTAAAAATTCCAACGAAAAGACCGCCACCAAGAGCCAAAACGAAGCTTTTGATGCTGTCCGGGGCCGTTTTTTTGAAGGGTTTTAAAATCGCGGGGCGCCAGCCCCATGGGAACCATGATAACAGGAGGAATAGAACCGATGGCGGACTGTATTTTTTGCAACATAGTTGCCGGAAAAATTCCCGGCAAGAAAATTTACGAAGATGATGAACTGCTGGCCTTTCGGGATATTAATCCCCAGGCGCCGGTCCATTTTTTGGTGATCCCCAAGGTTCACATCCCCGGCATCATGGAAGCGGAGGCCGGGCTTTTGGGAAAACTGCTTTACAGGGCCCGGGAACTGGCGGTTCAGGAAGGATGCGGCGGGAGGGGCTGCCGGTTTGTGATTAACTGCAAAGAAGACGGCGGGCAGACGGTGGATCATCTGCATGTCCATGTGCTGGGGGGCCGTTTATTGGCCTGGCCGCCGGGCTAAGAAAGCGCCGATTTATTCAATAGGAAACTCGCCAACATAGTTGGCGGGCCAACATAGTTGGCGGGCCAACTGCGCTGGCGGGCCAACATAGTTGCGCAATCAGGGAAACGCTGATGGGCGTCATTTATTCCCTGACAATTTGAAATTGTCAGGGAATTCCGATTGTACTTGTTTGCAAGGCAAAGTCCTTGCCCGACAAACCAAAATCTATTGCGTATAATCAACGCTTCCCTACGCAATGCTTTTGGATCAAGAAATATTCCGGGTTTTAGAGGCCCTCCGCGCCAGTACCATAAGAAGGGCCACGTCTCCCTGCCGTACCCCGGGGATCCGTGCGGCCTGGCCTACGGTACGGGGCCGCACCCTGGCAAGTTTTTCCCGGGCCTCCGCCGAAAGTCCCTGGATGACGCTGTAATCGGCGCCGGGATCCAGCTTAACCCGTTCCATTTTAGCGTTCCGTCCTATGATCCGTTTTTCTTTTTCGATGTACCCGGCGTACTTATTATCCAGGGATACTCCCATTACCCATTCGGGGGGAAAGGCCGCCAGTTCCCGATCTCCTTGATCGTCTTTGGCCCGGGAAGATTCCCTTTTTTTAAGCAGTTCCCGGATCACATCCAGGGCCGCGAGTTTTTTGTTGAACCCTTCCCACCGTTCATCCCCCACAAGCCCCAGGGCCCTGCCCTGGGGACTAAGCCGCCGGTCCGCCGTATCATGCCGCAGCATCAGGCGGTGTTCGGCCCGGCTGGTAAACATGCGGTAGGGTTCGGTGGTTCCCAGGGTGGTTAGATCGTCAATAAGCACGCCGATATACGCTTCTTCCCGCCCCAGCACCACGGGCTCCCCGCCCTGTTTTTTAAGCGCCGCATTGATCCCCGCCATAATGCCCTGGGCCGCCGCTTCCTCGTACCCGGAACTGCCGTTGGTTTGTCCGGCGGAAAAAAAGCCCTCCAGCCGTTTGCTTTCTAAAGAGGGGTATAGATCCAGGGGATCCAGATAATCGTATTCCACCGCGTAGGCGGGTCTAACGATACGGGCTTCTTCCAGACCCGGAATACTGTGGATAAACAGTTCCTGCACATCCTCGGGAAGCGAACTCGACAGACCGTTAAGGTACATCTCGTTGGTATACAGCCCTTCGGGTTCCACAAAAACATGGTGCCGGTTCCGGCCGGGGAAGCGCATTACTTTATCTTCGATGGACGGACAGTACCGGGGGCCGGCGCCCTGAATTTTTCCTCCATACAGCGGAGACCGGTGTATATTGGCGCTGATGATCCCGTGGGTTTTAGGGGTGGTATAGGTGATCCAGCAGGGAATATTGGGCCGCGGAGGAAACGGAGCCGCGCCATAGTCCCAGACAAAGGAAAAGGGCGCCGCGGTTTCGCCATCCTGCCGTTCCATTTTACTGTAATCCACGGTACCGCCGTCTATGCGGGCGGGGGTGCCGGTTTTTAAGCGGCCCAGGGAAAATCCCCGGCGGCGCAAAAAATTTCCTAATCCCAGGGCCGCCTCTTCCCCCAGTCTGCCCTGGGGGGCGTCATATTCGCCAATAAAGATCTTTCCTTCCATAAAGGTTCCCGCGGCCAGAATAACCGCCCCCGCGCTAATCTCGCGTCCCCGGACGGTACGGACCCCTGCCACCCGTTTTATCTTTTCGGATTTTTCGTCAATCATAAGCTCCGTAACCGTGTCCATCATTATTTCAAGACCCCCGCAGGTTTCGATACTGCGCCGGGCGGCGTTTTGATAGGCCAGTTTATCCGCCTGGGCCCTGGGGGCCTGGACCGCAGACCCCCGGGAACGATTTAATATCCGGTATTGTATCATGGCTTGATCGATAAGCAGGGCTGTCTCGCCCCCCAGGGCATCCACTTCCCGAACCAGATTACCCTTAGAAAGCCCCCCCACCGCAGGATTGCAGGAAAGGGCGCCGATACGATCGGGATTTTGCGTGATCATAAGAATCTTCATTCCCAGCCGGGACGCCGCTAAGGAGGCCTCGATGCCCGCATGTCCTCCGCCGATCACAATACAGTCGTAATCCATATTGATGATAATAAAAAAAAATCATAACCAGTGTAAAGAAGTAAAAAATTGTAAAATGTATTTTTTTCTCTTGCAGTTTTTTACAGATAGCGTTACAGTGAAAGAATCTTATTGCTAAAGGAGTAAATATGCCTGAACCTAAGACAGCGGCAAAGAAGCCCGCGGTAAAGAAACCGGCGGCCAAGAAGCCCGCGGCAAAAAAAACCGCGGCGGCGAAAAAACCCGCGGTAAAGAAACCGGCGGCCAAGAAAACCGCAGCGGCAAAAAAACCCGCGGTAAAGAAGCCTGCGGCCAAGAAAACTGCGGCGGCCAAGAAGCCCGCGGCGGCAAAGAAAACCGCGGTAAAAAAGCCTGCGGCCAAGAAAACTGCGGCGGCCAAGAAGCCCGCGGCGAAGAAAACCGCGGCGGCAAAAAAACCCGCGGCGAAAAAACCCGCTGTGGCACGGAAGCCTGCGGTAAAGAAACCTACGGAACCTGCTTCCGGATCCAGTTTCCCTTTTTTTTAGGCTGAATTACGGGGTCCACATGCCCCGGATATGCAGCCCCTTTCATTATAAAGTGATAGCTGTCAGTTATTGCTTTACGCCCTTGAGCTTCAGCCGCTTCCGCTTATTTTCCTAAGCAGAAGCGGCTGAACATTATTTCCAGTATATCCCCGGTGGACACTTCTCCGGTTATTTCTCCCAAGGCGTCCACGGCTTCCCGCAGGAGGGGGGCTATAAGGTCTAAGGGTTCTTCCCGGTTGGCCGGATCCAGGGCTTCTTCCAGGGCCCGGACCGCTCTTTCGGTTAATTCTTTTTGCCGCGGCGCGCCCAAACCGGCGGATACACAGGTTTCCGCGGCAGCGCTGTCCATAAGCAGGGACCTTATACAATGGCAAAGTTCTTCCAGCCCCGTTCCCGCGGCGGCGCTAAGGACCCTAAGGTCCGGATATTCTTTTAGGACGCCCCCGGATGGCTTTGCCAGATCCGCCTTATTCCAAAGCGGCAAAAGAAACTTTTTCTCCGGGGCTTGGTCTTTCCTGTAGGACGCGATAAAGGCTTTGTCCGCGGCGTCCAGGCCGGCGGAACCGTCTACCACATAAAGTACCAGATCCGCCCCTTCTATAAGTTCCCTGCTCTTTTCTATTCCCCGGGCTTCCGCCTGTCCGCCTTCCTCCGGTTCCCGCAGCCCCGCGGTATCCGCAAGGCGCAGGGGAATTCCTTCCAACGAGACAGACGCTTCTATCCAATCCCGGGTGGTTCCGGGAATTTCGGTTACAATGGAACGGTCTTCATGTAACAGGGCGTTAAAGAGACTGGACTTTCCCGCATTGGGTTTTCCGGCGATTACCGCCAAAGCCCCTTGCTGGTACAGCTGTTCCCTGCGGTACGAGGCGGCCAGAGAACGCAACTGCCCCAGGGCTTCTTCCGCCGCCCCGCGGCGGGGAAAGGTTCCTCCCGGTTCTGCGGCCGCGGCGGTTTCGGCGCCTTCTAACTCGTCTTCGGGGTAATCCAGGTACAATTCCACGGCGCTAAGGACCTCGAGAAGCTTGTTCCGGATCCCGGTAATTTCCTGTTCCAGGGCCCCCGCAAGGCGGCGGGCCGCCCGGCCCAGGGCCTCGCCGGTTTTGGCGGATACCAGTTCCATCACCGATTCACAGCGGGTAAGATCCATTTTGCCGTTCATAAACGCCCGGAAGGTGAATTCTCCGGGCAGGGAATCTTGAAAGCCCGCTTTGCGCAGGGCCGCCAGAATTGCCCCCGCCGCGGCGGTTCCGCCATGACAGGAAATGTCCGCTCCCTCTTCGCCGGTGTAAGACCGGGGGGCCCGGTACACGGATATAAGGACCTCGTCGATTTTTTCATGTTCCCCCGTGATCCAGCCATGAACCACGGTATTACCGGGACAATCCAGCAGCCTTCGGGGCCGGGAGAAAATTTTTGCCATCCGTTCCAGGGTTCCCCGGCCGCTGGTTCTGATCAGGGCCAGGGCGCCCTGCCCCGCCGCCTGGGCCGCGATGGGGCAGTCGTCGCCATAGTTTCTCATATATACACCTTACACCCTGCGGTATGCTTGAAAAAACCTCCCTTCGCCCTTACAGTGGATGCAGGATGAAATTTACGGATCCGGAAAAAGAAGCCGCCCCGTTAGGGGCAAAAGCGGCGGGTGCAGTGTAGGGTAATGCAGCTTATGAAAGAAACAAAGGGGCCCCCCGGGGAGGAGGGCTTTTCCGTTCCCCGGCGGCATTCCCTGCTGCGGTCCGGGTCCATGCTGTCGGCGCTTACCCTGGCTTCCCGGATATTGGGGCTGCTTCGGGAAATGACCAAGGCCGCTCTTTTGGGGACCAGCGCCCTTTCGGACGCGTTTTCCGTGGCCTTTTTGATCCCCAACCTGTTTCGCCGTCTTTTTGCGGAAGGATCCATTGCGGTGGCCTTTATTCCCACCCTAAAGGAATATCTATTGGGGGGGGACCGGGAAAAGATCCGGGAATTTATTTCCTGCGTGTTTACCTTTCTTACCTTTCTTGTTACCGCGGCGGTGGTTCTGGGGGTGCTGCTTTGTCCCCTGCTGATCCCGCTTTTTAGCATGCAGGCCTTTGACGAAACGGTATTTCTTACCCGGCTTATGTTTCCTTTTTTGGCCTTTATTTCTATTGCCGCCCTTTTCCAGGGAATCTTGAACAGCGTCCATATCTTTGCCCCCTCGGGGCTGGCGCCGATCTTGCTGAATGTGATCACCATAGCCTGCGCCTATATGCTTTCCCCCTTTTGTAAAAACCCCGCGAGGGCCATGGCGGCGGGGATCCTCATCGGCGGCTTTATGGAGGCCGCCATACAGTTTCCCTTTGTGTGGAAGCGGGGCTTCCGTTTCTTTTTTACCGGCCTTGGCCGGGCGATAAAAAATCCCGGCACCAAGGCCGTGCTTCGGCTTATCGGGCCCACGATTGTAGGGATGGCGGCCTACCAGCTTAACGATCTGGTGTCCACCGCCCTGGCCGGGGGCGCCGGAGAAGGGGTGGTTTCCAGCCTTCAGTATTCTCTCCGGCTCCAGGAACTTATTCTGGGGGTCTTTGCGGTTTCTATCGGCACGGTGCTGCTGCCGGACCTTGCCGAACAGGCTAAATCCGGCCGCTGGGAAAATTACAAACAGCGGCTTGCCCAGGCCATAGAC
This sequence comes from Spirochaetaceae bacterium, assembly GCA_031278215.1. Taxonomy (GTDB): domain Bacteria; phylum Spirochaetota; class Spirochaetia; order Treponematales; family Breznakiellaceae; genus JAISLT01. The sequence goes on along the minus strand of JAITKV010000011.1, from coordinate 40,006 downwards.
ATTGTGGCCCTGATAGCCATTCCCATTACCTTCTTTTTTCTTATCCAGGGCGAAACCCTAATACGGCTTTTGTACCAGACCCGGAATTTTAATGAACGATCGGTGGACCTAACCTACAGGGCCTTTATCTTCCACATGCCGGGACTTTTCTTTATTGCCCTAAACCGCATTCTGGCGCCGGCCTTTTACGCCCAAAGCGATTCCCGGTCTCCTACCCTGGCGGGGCTTGTTTCCTTTGGGATAAACATGGTCCTTGCAGTTTTGCTGGTGGGGCCCATGAAGGGTTCCGGCGTAGCCCTGGCCTTGACCATAGCCAGCGGGGTAAATACGGCATTGCTCTTTGTTTTTCTGGGCCGCAAATCCACCATGGCCATAGGCGAAATTCTGGGGCCCGCGGTTTTGTACGCGGTTAAACTTATGGTCTTTTCCTGCGCCGCGGCCGTGCCGGTGATCCTTTTAGGCCCCCGGATACATGCATTCTTTGCCCCGATGGACATCCATTTTTTCCGCTACGGCTTTCCCCTGTTTTTTGAAGGCCTGCTCTTTGCCGCGGTGGGTATTGTTCTCCTGGCGCTTACGGGGGATAAACAAGTAAAGGCCCTGGTGCGGATCCTCCAAAAATAAGGATCCCCAAGGGCCATGGTCCAAGGCGGGGCAGAGACCGCGCTGTGTTCCCCTACTCTATCCGCAGTTCTATGTCCCGGGAGGCGCCCATATACCGTTCATTGCCGGAAAAAACAATGGTAACGCGGTATACCCCCCTGCCGCTGGGGGGAAAGTTCAATACCGGAGGATCCTCTGTGGCATCGCCGGCGGCGGGCACAGGGGTATACAAAATATGCAGTTCCACCGGCGGTTCGGAACGGACCACCGGCTCCTTCGGCGCGCCGTCGTAGACAAAGCGCTGGACGGGATCGGCAACGATGGCTACAAAGGCTTTTTGAATATGGTACTCGACTTTTATATCCCTGCCCCGTTTGTATCCGTTTCCTCCGGGCCGTTCGATTCTGACATAATAATCCCCCACCTCCGAAGGGGGCGCCCGGCTTCCCCCCTCATTGCGGAGCAGCGCCTGTTCCGAAGGGAAGTACGTAATAAGCAGGGGGGCTACATCGTCCTTTGCCGCCCGGGCCTCAATGGGCTGGGGGCTGCCGGTGTACAGGGTGTGCTGGTAGCTTGCGGAGCTTATGATGGGGGGATCCTGCAGGGCCCTGTCTTCTTCGGATATACAGGCCAAAAGAAAAAAACCAGGGACAAGAAAAATAAGCGGCCCGCAAAAAAGGGCGGACCCCGCCGCAAAACCGGAACGGACCGGATGTTTCATGCGTATACCTCCCCGGTGTCGGAAAGCTGGGTGGATAAGTACCGTTCTCCCGAATCGGGAAGAATAACCACAATGTTTTTCCCCGCGCTTTCTTGCCGGGCGGCGATTTGCAGGGCGGCCCATACCGCGGCCCCCGCGGAAATGCCCGCGAGGATCCCTTCGCTTAGGGCCGTGCGGCGGGCGCTAAGAATCGCATCGTCGTTGGTAACCCGGATAATCTCGTCAATCACCGCCCGGTTAAGGACCCGGGGGACAAAGCCCGCCCCTATGCCCTGGATGCGGTGGGGGCCGGGGAAGCCTCCGGAAAGTACCGGAGAAGCGTCGGGTTCCACCGCCACAATTTTAACGCCGGGTTTTCTTTCCTTAAGCACTTCTCCAACGCCGGTGATGGTTCCGCCGGTTCCTACCCCCGCCACAAAAATGTCCACCATGCCCCCGGTATCGGTCCATATCTCTTCCGCGGTGGTTCTTCGGTGGGCTTCGGGGTTGGCGGGGTTTTCAAACTGCAAAGGCATATAGCTTCCGGGTATTTGGCTTCGCAGTTCCTCCGCCTTGCGCACCGCCCCCTTCATGCCGTCTTTGCCGGAACTAAGGACCACGTCGGCCCCCAGCATGGCGGCAAGCTTTCGCCGTTCCACCGACATGGTTTCGGGCATGGTAAGGATAAGCTTGTAGCCCCGGACGGCGCAGGCAAAGGCAAGACCGATGCCGGTGTTTCCCGAGGTGGGTTCAATAACGGTTCCGCCGGCTTTTAACCGGCCCTGCTCTTCTGCGGCCTCGAGCATGGCGGCGCCGATGCGGCACTTGACGCTGTTCAAGGGGTTAAAAGATTCCACCTTGGCAAGGATGGTTCCCGGAAGATCCGCCCCCAGTTTTTGCAGCCGGACCAGCGGCGTATTTCCTCTGGCGGCGCTTATATCGTCATAGATCTTTCCCCGGCTGTCAAAACCGGCTTTGCTTTTGCTCACCTCATGCTCCTTCAAATCGAATATTCGCTTTCCTGATTTATATCGTACTGGAACATGGCGAAGATCCGATCCTGAATTTCTATCAACTCCGGGTCCGTCCGGGCCCGGGGCCGTTTTATATGTACGGGAACGCGGTTACGGATTGTTCCGGGGCCGGGAGAAAATACCACCACTTCGTCGGAAAGATAAACCGCCTCCTGAACCTCGTGGGTAACCATGACGATGGTCAGGGGCCTTTCGGTACGAAGGGCCTCGTCCCAGAGCTGCAAAAGTTCGTCCTGCAGTTTTTCCCTGGTCAGGGCGTCCACCGCGGCAAAGGGTTCGTCCATCAAGATGATCTTGGGCTCCACCGAGAGGGCCCGGGCCAGGGCCAGCCTTTGCCGCATGCCCCCGGAAAGCTGGGAGGGGTACTTGTGTTCAAAGCCCCCCAGGCCCACCTTGTTAAGATAAAAGGCGGCCCGTTCCTGCAGTTCCTTCCGCGTAAGGCGCCTGGGGGCTTCGCCGGCCGCGCCGGCCCTGCGGGCCATCCGGAGCTTAAGGGCAAATTCCACATTTTGAATGGCGGTCATCCAGGGGAACACCGCGTAGTCCTGGAAGATCATGGCAATATCGTGCTTAGGCCTGTCTTTGAATATTCCGTTGGCCAGGGGAGAAATAAACCGGTAGCGCCGTTTGTAGGCTTCCATTTCTTTGCGGGTAGAGGGCAGCGGTTCCAGGACCAGTTTGCCGTCGATGTGAATGGTCCCGTCGGTGGGCGCCTGAAGCCCCGCGAGGATCTCCAGGAAGGTCGATTTACCGCAGCCCGAAGGCCCCAGGAGGGAAAGGATGCTTCCGGCGCCGATGCGCAGAGAAACATTCAACACCGCGGTAAGCCCTTCTGCCAGGCCCTTTTCGTTTACCACAGAGAAAAATTTTGTAATGCTCTTTGCTTCTATCATTACCACATTACCATTACCGCATTACCGCCGGCCCCCTATCTGCCTATTTTCCACAGGGCAAGTTTTATTTCCACGTATTTAAGGATCTCGATAAGAAACCAGCCGATAAACCCCAGGACCACCATGCATACCATCATTTCGGGGATAACAAAATAATCCTTCGCTTGCCCCAGAAGGTATCCGATGCCCATGCGGCCTCCGTAGGATTCGCCAATCAAAAGCATCACCAGCCCCATGGCCACCCCCGTTTTAAGGCTCATGATGATGGACCCGAAGGCGTGCCAAAAGTAAACCTTCCGGAGCAGGGTAAATTCACTGGCCCCAAAGACCCGGGCCGAGGCAAGGTACCGGGGATCCGTATCTTTGATTCCCTGGTACGTGTTGAACAGAACCGGATAGAAGATCCCTATGAACATAAGAAAGATGTGCATTTTGCTTCCAATGCCGAAAAAGATTATTGTCATGGGTACCCATGCCGGAGGGGGAATGGGGGAAAGCAGCTGCCACAGGGGAAGAACATAGGCCCGGATTTTAAGGTTCCAGCCCATAAGCAGGCCGATGGGCGCCGCCAGGATCGTCGCGATAAAAAAGGCGGCAAAAAAACGGCCCATGCTCCACAGTACATGGAATACCAGTTGTTTATGCCAAAGCATAAACCAGAACTGCCGGGCCACGACGCTTAACGGGGGAATTAAACTTTCGGGGATAATGTTCCACCGGGGAAGAAATTCCCAAAGCAAAAGCAGGGGCGCCAGGACGCTGAGGAATTCCAGGGAAAAAAAGTTTGAAAAGGAATTTTTACAGAATCCGCCGAGTTCAAGAAGAACCCGGCGGAATCCCCTTGTTTCGTAGGTCACCAGGTGATGCCTCTGAACTCCCGGGCAAACAGTGAGGTACCGGGGTTCCGTTCTATGGTTCCCTGATTTACCAAGGCCTGGGCATATCCGGCAAGCCCCCTGGTATCCAGTTTAATCTGGAATCCCAGTTTGGGATTACTGTTGATAATCGCCTGGCGGGAAACATTGGGCACATACTTTTGGGCTATGGCCACAATGTCCGCCGCCGTAGGATTGGAACGGATCAGCTTGTTCGCCTCGTCGATGGCTTCGATAAACGCCTTCGCGTCTCCCAGGCGGGTGGCGATAAAGTTCGTGTTTGCGTTGATGGTCCGGCAGGGCGGATTCCTTCCCGCAAGGTTTTCGTCAACCCGGCCGTCTCCGTTGGCGTCCGAGGAACCGTCAAAAACCGTCTTGTACTTGGGATTTCCCGCGGCGTCCTTTAGGAGCAGCGCTTCGGCCACATAGGGTTCTTCCAGAATAGCCCCCTTTACCGCTCCCCCTTCCAGGGCCGCCAGGGCCGCGCCGGGAGCCAGGGTTACTAGCTCGAAATCGGTCTTGTACCTGTCTTTTAAGGTGTTCCGGATAGCGATGACCGCGCAGCAGGTGGTAGAAAGGCCCGCGATCTGCAGGTTCTTTAAATCCTGGGGGTTCTTGACCGGAGAATTTACCGGTACCACCAGCACCGAGGTGCAGGGTATCTTTACCTGGCCGATGATGGTGATACTCTGCCCCCGGGCAATGGGGGTAATTACCCCGGTGGGGCAATTGAATACAATGTCCGCTTCGCCCCCCACCACCGCGGCCACCCCGGAACTAGTCTGCCGGATTTCCACCTCCAGGCCCCGTTTGGTAAAGAAGCCCTTTTCGTAGGCCACATACAGGTTAAGGTGGTGGGTAGAATTAGCGTCCGCCACGATGATCTTCTTGCCCGAAAGCTGGCTTGACCGGTCTCCGGGTCCCGCCGCGATCAGCGAAACCGCCGCCAGGGCCGCCGCGCAGACCGCACAAAGAATTCGTTTCATAGATCCTCCTATTACTTAGTAAATCGATAGGAATATTTTATAGTAAATCTATAGGTTTTGTCAATATAATTTTACAATTTTGCCTGGAATTTTTTACGATCCGGAACCCGGCCGTCCGGGACCCGGCCGGGGTTCCCCCTAAAAACCGGGGATTCCTCTAAAAACTGCCCGGCAGCCGGAAAAAGGGGAGCTTAGGCCAGGGCCTGGGCCAGATCGGCCATAATATCTTCGGGATTTTCGATGCCCACCGAAAGACGAAGGAGCCTGTCGTTAATCCCCGCGGAAAGGCGCATGGCCTCCGGTATGGCCCCGTGGGTTTGAATCAGGGGGTACGTGATAAGGGATTCCACTCCCCCCAGGCTTTCGGCAAAGAGGATAAACCGTATCCGTTTAAGCACCTGTTCCACATGGCGCTTTTCTTTTACATAGAAGGATATCATGCCGTTATGACCCCGGCATTGGCGGGCCGCGACATCCGCCTGGGGGTGATCTTTAAAGCCGGTGTAGAACACCCGTTCTACCTTTGGATGCCCCCGCAGCCAGGGGGCGACAATTTTGCCCCCGGCCTGGTGTTTTTCCATCCGCAGCGCCAGGGTCTTAATGCCCCGCAGGGTAAGCCAGGAATCAAAGGGGGAAAGCGAAGCCCCCTCGCTTTTCTGGGCTTCCCGAAGAACCGGGTCATAGTGATCCTGGGAATGGACTATAAAACCCGCCAGGGTATCGTTATGGCCCGCCAGGTATTTGCTTCCCGAGTGGAAGACAAAATCCGCCCCCAGATCCAGGGGATTCTGGAAGTAGGGGCTTAGGAAGGTATTGTCTACCATCAAAAGGCCCCCCCGGCCATGGATCAATTCGGCGCAGCCCCGGATGTCCGTTATCTTCATCATGGGGTTGGAGGGGGTCTCGATTACCAGGGCCCGGGTTTCCGGCCGCAGGGCTTCTTCCACCTTTGCCGGGCTGCTGGTATCGACCCAGGAAAAAGAAAAGCCGTAACGGCTGTAATATTCGTTAAAGAGCCGGTAGGTTCCCCCGTAAAGATCCTCGGAAACAACTATGTGGACCGGCTTTTCCCGGGCGGGGGAAAAAAGTTTTATCAGCGTGGAGATCGCCCCCATGCCGGTGGCGAAGGCCAGGCCGTACTTTCCATGCTCCAGCAGGGCTATGGTTTTTTCCAGCACGGTCCTGGTGGGGTTTATGGCCCGGGAATAATCAAACCCGGTGGATTCCCCCGGTCCGGGGTGGCGGAATATGGCGCTTTGGTAGATGGGTACGCTTACCGCCCCCGTAGAGGAGTCGCAATCCCAGGCCCCCCGGACACATTCGCTGTCTGGCTTCATATATGCAAACTATTATACATCATAGCTTTGAGCTTGTCTGGCAAGGCATTGGCAATTCCCCGCCGGCCAAACAATTACAACCGGTAATTCCGGTCAATTACGCCAGAGCCCCGGGGTTCGTTTTTCTTAAATTCAGGACGGGCCCTGCCTGGCCGTCTGGCCCATGGTTCTGGCGGAACGGACGTCCACGGAGTTAAGCATGGCGGTGAATTTTTCCTTGGCAATCAGGTCTATCAGCCTGGCTTCGGTATAGCGCTTGGCCTCTTCGGAAAACCCTCCGGGAGTTATGCAAATTCCCTTGCCGGCCTTGACTTCTTTAATGTGGGAGTGGAAGTCCCGGACGATAAGCTCCCCCACCGACCCCTGGCTTCTGTTAAACCGGAACATAACCACATCGGACCATTTGGGGGTGTCCACCTCGGCCAGAATATCTACCCCTTCGCTTTTATTTACCGAAATATTTGTTACCTTAATTTTTGCCCTGTGGTAGTAGCCCATGACGATCTTCCTGCATAGGGCGATAAAATCCGCCTGGGGGGCCATTAAATAAATTTGAAGGTTTTTGTTGGCATTTAATTCCTGGTACCGGGTAATAAGGACGTTTACGTCTTTATAGGACGCGTTGATGTTTTGAACCTCCCTTAGAAGGCCTATGGCTTTGGCAATTTCCTGCTCCCGCAGATAGGCGGTGGCCAGCCGGTACTTTAGTTCAATAAGAATTTCCGGCTTTATGTTTTCGTGCTTTAGGCCTATTTCAAAATCTTCGATGGCCTTATCGTACTGGTGCTGGTTCATATTGATGGTTCCGGAAAAAAGGCACGCGTTGGGCCCCCTGGCCGGATCGGGCCGCAGGTGGGCGAATATCCGCAGGGCCTGTTCCGTCTGGTTTGCTTCGTAGTAACATTCCGCCAGGGTGTACAGGGACTCCTTGTCATCCGGGGCCAAATCAATGGCCTTGCGGATAAATGCCAGGGCTTCTTTGTATTTTTTTGTTTTAAAAAGGGAATGCCCCAGCCCCCGGAGGGTGGGGGCATGTTCGGGGTCCCGGATCCTGGCCTTTTGAAAATAAAAGATCGCCTTTTCGTAGTTTTTCCGCTGGAATTCCAGGTTCCCCAGATTATAATTTACCTCGAAATCATCGGGATTAATGGTCATCGCGGTACTAAGGGCCTTATGGGCATCCGCGGGCCGGTTTAGCTTTATGGCCGCGATCCCGTAGCGCTGGTAAATTGTAAATTCATCCAGGGTAGGATGTACCGCGATTAGCTCGCTTAGGGTTTCGTAGGTTCGGAAGGCAAGATCCCAGTTTTCTTCCTGGTAATAAATGTCCCCCACCGCAAGCAAGGCTTCGTGATCCCGGGGGTTTTGGACCAGCTTTTTATCCGCCTCTCGCATGACGGCGTCCCGGCCCCTGGCCTTTTTGCCGCCCCTGGATCGGTTCATAAAAGACACCGCCAATACGGCCCCAATGCCCAGAACAAGACCTGCCGCAAGGACGGAGATTATTCCGCTCATGCCCATATTATCGGAAAAACCGCCGGTTTCTTCAATCGTGCGTGCAGCCGGGCAGGACGCGGGCGGGGCCGGGGCCCGCAAGAGGCGTCGGGGGCGGCGCGGAAGGGCCCGGGCGCTAAAAGGGCCGGGCGCCGGGGAGAAAGGCCGCGGACAAAGGCGGGGGCCGCCGGTCTTTTAAAAAAAACGCAAAGGCGTTATCATTTACGGTAAACCATGGGTACAGTAAACTAATGAAAATTTCGTTTATTTCAAAACAATTTATCCAACGGTTTCTTTTTTCCGATTTTATGCCCCTTAAAGCCCGAATCCTTAATATGTCCCTGGTAATGGGCCTGGGGGCCTGCATTCTTGCAGCCCTGGGCCGGCTGCTATTCAGCCAAAGCCTGCCGGCGCTGTTTGTTTTGCTGGGGATAACCGTATTGATCCTCCTGCTGCTGATCCTGGTAAACATTTACCGGATCCACCGGATCGGCATTTGGATTTTTATTCTTATCCTCTGCGACGTCCTGTTTCCGGTAACCTTTTTTTTACTGGGGGCCGCGGAAGGGGGCATATCGACCTATTTTGTCCTGAGTATCACGGTCATCTTTCTGTTAACCCGGGGATGGAGCTGCGCGGCGCTGCTTTCAAGCCATATTGCCTGGCTTATGGTCTGTTATTTTCTAAATTACCGGTTTCCCTGGCTGGCAAGCCCCTTTACCTCCTTTAAAGTTTTTGAACAAATACAGGCCTTTCTTGTCAGCGGCTTTTTTATCGGCATGGTAATTAAGTTTCAGGAAGTCATGTACCTGCGGGAAAAAGAAAAGGCCGATAAAACCCTGGAAAAAATGGTCGAGGCCGACGAGCGCTCCCATATTATGCTGGACGCCACGCCCCTGGGCTGTACCATTTGGGACATGAACTTTAAGCTTATCGACTGTAATCAGGAAGCCCTGCGGCTCTTTGGGTTTGATTCAAAGCCGGATTTTTTGCAGAAATTTACTATTCTGTCCCCGGAATACCAGGAAGACGGGGCCCCGTCTTCGGATAAGATAATGACCGTCCTTTCCGACGCCGTCACCAAGGGCCGCCGGATCGAAAAATGGCTGTACCGGCGGCTTGACGGCTCCCTGATCCCCGCGGAAATTATCGTAGAGCGGGTTGTACGAAAAAGCGGGGACTACATCCTTCTGTATATTCGGGATCTTAGGGAATACCGGAACATGATAGCCGAAATCGAACGGCAGGATTCCCTGCTCCATGTGGTTAATAATACCGCCTCCATACTGCTAAAGTCGGACCCAAAGAATTTTGAACAGGATATCTGGGAATGTATGGGCGCCCTGGCCCAGGCGGTAAAGGTGGACATGGTATATATCTGGAAAAACAAGATCCGGGACGGGGACCTGCGGACCGTTTTTGTCTACGAATGGGCAAAAGACAAAAGCGCCGAATACAACAGCGGCATCCGGCTTGAACTGGGGGGCGAGAGCATCCCCGGCTGGTACGATAAACTGCTTAAGGGCGACCCGTTCCAGGGGCTGGTAAAGGATTTTCCCGAACGGTACAAAAAAAACATAGCGGACCAGGGCATAGTTTCCATGCTTCTTATACCGGTTTTTTTACAGGATTTTTTTTGGGGCTTTGTAGGATTTGACGATTGTCACCAAGAAAGGGAATTTTCCGCCGACGAGCTGGCCATACTTCAATCCGGCAGCCTTCTTATGGCCAGCGCCATGCAGCGGAACGAGATGACCGGAAACCTTATCCGGGCCCGGGAAGAGGCCCTGTCCAGCGTTAAGGCCAAGGGTGAATTCCTGGCTAATATGAGCCACGAAATACGGACCCCCATGAACGCCATTATCGGCATGACCACCATAGCCAAGGGAATTCCGGATCCGGGAAAAAAAGATTACTGCCTTTCCAAAATCGAAGACGCCTCTAATCATCTTTTGGGGGTAATTAACGACATCCTGGATATGTCAAAGATAGAGGCCAATAAATTTGAACTTTCTACGGCGGAATTTAATTTTGAAAAAACCCTGCGCAAGGCGGTGAATGTGGTAAACTTCCGGGTAGAAGAAAAACAGCAGCACTTTACCGTACAGTTGGAAGACGGCATCCCCTCGACCTTTATCGGGGACGATCAGCGGCTTACCCAGGTAATTACCAACCTGCTTTCCAACGCGGTTAAATTTACCCCCGAAAAAGGAACGGTAAGCCTGCGGAGCAGCTTCATGGGCGAAGAGCGCGCCGCCGCGGGCAAACGAATTTGCATTATCCGGATAAGCGTGGCCGATTCGGGAATAGGAATAAGCCCCGAACAGCAGCAAAGGCTTTTTCGTTCTTTTGAACAGGCCGATAACAATACCTCCCGTAAATTCGGCGGCACGGGCCTGGGACTGGCCATAAGCAAACGGATTGTGGAAATGATGGGGGGCGCAATCTGGGTTGAATCGGAAATCGGCCGGGGCGCAACTTTCTCGTTCACCGTTAAGCTTGAACGGGGTAAAGGCGCGGGGGCCCGCCCAAACACCGCCAACTGGAACAATATCCGAGTCCTCGTGGTAGACGATGATGCGGATCTGCTGGGCTATTTTTCCGACCTTGCCCGGCGCTTTACATTGTCCTGCGACACCGCCCGGGAAGAACAGGAAGCGATGAACCTTATCGAAAAGAACGGCGGCTATGATATTTATTTTCTTGACTGGAAAACCCTCAACGCCGGGAACAGCGCCCTGATCGGGTACATTAAGGGCAGGGGCGCGGAAAAACCCTGGATGGTAACCATGATGTCCGCCACCGAATGGGCAGCCAACGAAGACACGGTAAAAAGCATCGGGCTTGAACGCTTCCTGTCCAAACCAATTTTTCCTTCCGCCATCGTGGATATTATTAACCAGTTCCGGGGGGCCATGACCCGCGAGGATACGGAAAAACCCGCCCTTATACGGGAGTATCCCGGCAAACGGATCCTCCTGGCGGAGGATGTGGAAATTAACCGCGAAATACTTATAACCCTGCTTGAACCAACCCGGCTGCTTATCGACTGCGCCGAGAACGGCAGGGTGGCGGTAGAAAAATACTGTGCGGCCCCGGAAAAATATGATATGATCTTTATGGATATTCAAATGCCGGAAATGGACGGATACGAAGCCACCAAACGCATCCGGAAGGCGGAACGATCCTGGAATTCCCAGGGAATGCCCCGCCGGGCCGTGCCGATTATCGCCATGACCGCCAATGTATTCAAAGAAGATGTGGAACGGTGCCTGGTGTCGGGCATGAACAGCCACCTGGGGAAACCCCTGGACATGGACGATGTGCTAAAAAAACTGGAGGAATTCCTTTTATGACTTTTTTCTGGAAAGCCAAAGAAAACGGGGCCGCCGGGGGGCTGCGGGCCCTGCGAATTTTCTTCCTGGGGGCCCTGGGCCTAAGCCTTTCCGGCTGCCTTGATATTTTTCAGTATATCACCAGGCTGGATAACGGCGCGGACCGGCACGTCATAAAGATAGGCCTAACAGCCAACCCCCTGGTAATGGAAGAAATAGAACGGAAAGAAAGACTGGAAGAAATAAAATCCATGGAAGAATTCCTGGAACTTTACAAGATCATAAATGCCTACAAACAATACGGCGCCGCCATAGAAGAGATCGACGACGCCGGCGAGTTCGGGTACCTGGTTAAAATGGACATTCTGCACAACGAAGATACCGTAGAAATGATTATCGCCGGCAATGACAATTTTGTGCCCCGGTACACCCGGGACGGAATGATCATCCCTTTAAAAAACCTTGGCGCCGGCATAGTGGACGAGCATACAAAGAGCTTCCTTTTTGGCCTTGGCCGGTACCACCTGATGATAAGCAAACGGTGCATGCCCAGAATAAGCAGCGCCGCCGCCCTTGCGTCGCAGAAGCCCGTCGACGGCCTTCCGCCGCTGCCGGTAACGGTATTTGATTTGGGGGACTACTACCTTGTGAATGTTCCCTTATCCTTCTTTTCCGAAAACTACCGGTTTCTTATGCTGTATTCGGGCCCCGCGTCATAGAGGGAGAAACCATGGATATATTCAGTGAACAACAGCTAATCCGCTTTGGCCACATTGATCGAAGCGACGCCCTTACCCTGGCTTCTACCTTTGACTTTTTTCAAGAAGCGGCCATCAGCCATGCGGAGATCCTGGGAGTAGGCCGGGATGCGATGAAAGAAACCGGCCAGTTGTGGCTTCTTTCGCGAATTTCGGTTTTTATGGAGCGGCGCCCCCGGTTTAACACGGCCATCCGGATCCGGTCCTGGCCCCGGGGGGCAAACAAACTTTTCGCCATCCGGGATTACGACATCCGGGCGTTTTCCGGGGAGCCCCCAAAGGGCGGCGATGAAAGCGGCGGCGCGGAAGGCGGCGCGGGAGGCGGCGCGGGAGGCGGCGCGGAAAACGGCGGCGCGGAAAACGGCGGCGCGGAAAAACCACTGGTCCGGGGCCGCAGCGCCTGGCTTATTGTGGACATGGAAAAACGCCGGCCGCTTCGCCCCCAGGCCGCGGTGGCTTCTTTTTCTTCCAACGAAGGACACGACGCCCTGGCGGGAACCGGCAACGAGCCGCCCCCGTCCCTGGGGGCCCGCAGTTTTACCGCGGAACCGGTGATGCGCCGGGTCTGCTATTCCGACATTGATTTTAACGGCCACATGAACAACACCCGCTACATCCAGTGGATCCAGGATCTGCTGGATATTGAAATTCTTGAAAGGGCCGCGCAGATACGGCTGGATATCAATTACCTTTCCGAAGCCCGGGGCGGAGAAACCATCGGCCTCTACATGGCGCCCCTGGAAGATCCCCGCCTGGACAGCCCCGACACCCCCGGGGTTTGCACCGCGGCCTTTGCCCTGGAGGGCCGACGTACCGGCCCTGAAGAAGGGGCCGTGGTTTTTCGGGCGGAACTGCGGGCGGGGTCTTAAACCCGCTTGCGAATAAGTTTTTCAAACTTTTCGGAGGGCCCCGGATCCGCAGCGGGGTTATTGAACAGGTTCAATTTTATCCGCGGGGGCCCCGCAGACCGGACAGTTCTTGGGATCTTCGGCCCCCGCAAATGTATATCCGCAGGACGAACAGGTAAAGTACGATTCTTCCGGAATATCTTTCCGGGTTTCCAGATGCCCCCGGGCTTTTCGGAACAGCCCAAGGTGAACCTTTTCCGCCGCGAGGGCGTCGGTAAAGGCATAGGCGGGAAGCCCCAGCTTGTGCTCCCGGGCGTAGTCCAGACATTCTTTGTAGACCTCGTCAACTTCCCGGCGTTCGTTTTCCGCCGCCTCTTCAATGGCCGGAACCGGTTCCTGCAGGCCCGGCAGGGTATAATAAAAATTTTTTGCATGGCGCCATTCCGAGTCCGCCGCGGCCCTAAACAGTTTCGCGGTGTTTTTCATCCCCCGTTTTTCCGCATCCTCCGCGTAAAGCCTGTAGCGGACATGGGCCATACATTCCTGGGAAAAGGCGTTAGAAAGCATGGTTTGCATCCGGGGATCCCCATGGCGTTCCTGTACCGGATGAATATCCCTTTTCCTGTGGGAAAGGACCCCCGCGGCGTCGTAAAAAAAATCTACCACATGGTTATAGGGGGCCTGGATCCCCGGCTCTTCTTCGATCCGGGCCCCCGCGCCGCCGGAAACAATAAGCCTGGCCCCCTCCAGGGAGTCTTCAAAATAGGAATGCAGGTGGCCGCAGATAATGTACTTTAGCCGGTCCCGGCAGGGCGCGAAGCGGGAGCGGATCTTTTCCCATTCCTCCGGGGGAATCGCGTTCGGCGAAACCCCGTTGGGGGGCGGAATGTGCATGGCCAGGATAATATTGGGGCGCCGGTGATGTTCCAGGGCATAGGACAGGAATTCCAGGGAACGGTCCGCAATAAGCCGTTTAGAATTGTCCAGGACGACAATAAGGGTTCTGCGGTCCCCCAGGGCATAGTCCCGGCGGCCAAAATAGTCGTCGTAGTAATCCGTGTCGTGGTTGCCGCAGACCATAAAAACCGGCCTGTCCGCCACGGCGTTTACCAGATCCGTCATGTTGTGGTAAAAGGTCCGTGAGCCAAAGGGAACAATATCGCCCACCACCAGCTGGAAGCTCCCCGGCGCCGGGGCTTCCGGGGCAGGGCGCAGGCCCCGGACAAAGGTGGACACGATTTCGGCCCCCAGACCGTCGCAGCCCGGATCCCCCAGGACCGTAAAGGAATCAAAATCATCTACCGGAATAAAGGACCGGCTTATTACTTGAATGCCGTTTTCCATATACTAAAGTTTCCCTGCCTGGTACATTCCGGGGAACAGGACCCGGGGAAGCCCCGCCGAAACGGCTACGGGGCCGGCGCCTGGACCCGGCGGCCTACCTTTTTTGTAATAAAATCGCTTCGTAAGCACCGGGTGCAGATTTTAAGGGTAACCGTGGCCCCGCCAAGTTCGGTCTTTACCTTTTTTAGGTTTGGCTTCCAGACCCGCCGGGTGCGATTTTTAGCATGGCTTACGGAATTACCGCTGACGGTGTGTTTTCCGCATATATCACAGGTCCGTGACATAGTATCCTTCCTTCATAAAAACAAGTCTTTTGAGTATACCGAACGGCAAAAATAATGTAAAGTGGGAAGGTGAAGAAATTTCCTGTTAGGGTTCCCCACAGGGGGTCTAAACTTCTAGCAGTCCTCTGCGCCGCCGTTTTTATCCTGTTGGCGGTCCGCACCCTGTGGGAACTACAGACCCTGGGAAAGGTTATCAATCCTGCCCGGACCGGCCGGTACCGGATTAAAAACCAGTTTGCCCTGTTGTTCCCCGCCTCGGACCACGATCTGTTCTATACCCGGGTCTATAACGGCATGAGGGACCTGGCGGAACAGGAACAGGCGGCCCTGGAAATCTATGAATACCCCGAGGGGGAGCGGGACGAGATCCGCAAACTTTTGCGGCTTATATTGAACACCCAGCCCAACGGGGTGGTCTTTTCGGTTCCCCCGGATCCCTTTTACGACGATCTGTTCAAGGCTTTTTTAGACCGGGGCATACCCCTGGTAAGCCTTGAATACGACATTGCGTACCGGGACGTCCATGTGGGAACCAACCCCTTTGAACAGGGCCGGCTGGCAGGGGAAGCGGCCCTGAACCTTAAATCCGGAGGGGATATGGCGGTGCTGCTTTCCGGGTCCAACGCCACCTTTATCCAGGGCTTCAGGCAGATCCTGCAGGAACGGGGGGTCCGGGACATCGGCCTGATCCGGTCCTACGACGACACCCTGGCCGCGGGAGAGGAGTTTATCCGGGAGATCCTCTCTTTCCGGACAAATATTTCCGTGGCGGTTTTTACCGGCTCCCGGGAATCCGAGGGGGCCGCCCAGGCCCTGATCGAATACGGCAGGGTGGGCACCCCCCTGATTATCGCCGCCGAAGACAATATGGAGATCCGGCAGCTTATGGAACTGGGGGTTATTTCCGCCACCATCGTGCGGAACCCGGAAAAAGCCGGGCAGGCGGTTATAGAAGCCCTCTGCGCGCTGCTGCGGGACGAGCGGACCAACGCGTATGTAGACAGCGGATCCTATGTACTGTCCGCGGAGTTTGTTAACCAACTGCCAAGATGAAGCTTCTTACCACGATATACAGCAAACTTGTCTCCATCGCCATAGGCCCCATTCTTCTTATCGCCCTGGCCGCGGGGCTTACGGTCTATACGATTTTTACGTCCATTTCCAGCATGGCCCTGCTCTTTGAAAAAAATTACTACCTGGAGGCCCTGCTTATCGAAGTTGCCGCGGCGGAAAACAACCTTTCAAGCTATATCTCTTCCCGGAATACCGAAAGTCTTAGGCAGTACTATTCCCATTCCCGGATCCTCAGCGAGATGGCGCTGGACCTGGACACGGTGGTATATACAACCGAAGGGGTTCTGATTGAACGGGACCTGGCAAAACTGATCTCCGGATTTCTTTTAACCGGAGAGGCGGCGGTGCAGGCCAAGCGGGGCAGAAACGCCCCGGAATATACGAACCAGCACTACCGGATTCGGGAACTGGGGAACCAGATCCGGGAACGGACCGCGGCCCTGCGGCTTTTTATGCTGGACAATCAGCTTTCGTCGTTAACTATTTTTTCCCGCAGGATGCGCCGGGCCATAGTGCTGAACCTGGCCACCATAGGGGCGGCCCTGCTCCTGGGGGTTTTTGTGATCCTTTACTTTACCCAGCGGATCAGCGCCCCCATTATTCTGCTGGGATCCGAGGCCCGGAAAATAGCCCAGGGAATTTTTGACGAGTCCGTCCTGGCGGTAGAGGGGGATGATGAAATAAGCGCGTCCGCCCGGGCCTTTAACCTGATGAAAAAATCAATCCAGGATTCATTCAACCAGATCCAGGTAAAGGCGGAAATCGAGCGGGCCCTGCTGCAGGAACGGTTAAAAAACATGGAAATGACCGGACTGCTGCGAAAGGCGGAACTGGACGCCCTGCAGGCAAAAATTAATCCCCACTTTTTATTTAACACCCTTAACACGGGGCTCCAGCTTGCGGTGGTGGAAGGCGCGGAACGAACCAGGATCTTTCTGGAACAGCTTGCCGCCCTTATGCGGTATTCCTTTCGGGAATCGGACAATTCCCTGGCCACCCTTAAAGAAGAACTCCACCACCTGGAAGCGTATCTGTACCTTATTACCATCCGCTTTCCCGGCGTATTTGTCTTTGATATTTCCATTATGCAGGATACAGAAAATGCCCTGGTCCCCAAAATGACGATCCAGCCCCTGGCAGAAAACGCCATCCGCCACGGCTTGCAGCAAAAAAGCCGGGACGCCCGGCTGACCCTGCAGGGCAGGCTCGACACGGGTAATTTGCTTATTACCATGGAAGATAACGGCACCGGAATCAGCCGGGACAGGATAAGCGAAATTTTCGACGCCGCGGATCAGAACAAGGATCTTTCGGATCAGACCACGGGGGGCCACGGCCTTTCCAATGTGATCCGCCGGCTTAGGCATTTTTCGGGCCGGGCGAATGTCTTTTCCATCGAACCCCTGGACCCTTCCGGAACCAGGATCACCATTAACATTCCGTTTACGGAAGCGTCATGACGGGGGAAGCGCCATGAAGACGGAAAAACGGGCGTCGATTTTTCTGGTGGACGATGAACAGCCGGTACTGGACGGCCTTTCGGTAACCATAGAAAAGGTCTTTCCGGATTTGAAAATCTGCGGCGCCGCCCGGTCGGGGATGGACGCCTTAAAGGGCATAGCCCGGGAAAAACCCGACCTGGTGGTTATGGACGTCCGCATGCCCGGCATGAGCGGCATCGACACCCTGCGGGAACTTAGGAGGATTCTTCCCGACATGATCGTGATCCTGCTTACCGCCTATGAACGGTTCGACATCGCCCAGGAAGCGTATTCCCTGGGGGTCTACAAGTACCTGGTAAAGCCCGTGTCCCGGGAAATCCTTACCGAAACGATCACCGGGGCCCTGGAACGGCTTGAAAAAACAAAAGCCGGCGTCTTTAAAGAAGCCTCGGAACGGGAACGGTTTGAAATTACCCGCCCCCTGCTGGAGGCGGGCTTTATCTGGGCCGCCATCATGGGGGACCCCCAGTCGTTCCTGCTTCAATCCTTTGGGGAGCTTTTAGGGCTGGTAAAGGACGGGCGGATCCTGGGCCACTTTGCCGTGATCTGCCGGGAAAAATACTGGCTTAGCCAGGAGGAACTGACAAACATCCGGCGGGAAATAACCAACCGGCTGGAATGCATTTCCGGCCCCCTTTTGGGGGGATTACTGCCGATTTTTATCCCCGGCGAAAAACTTAACCGGACCCGGGATGTGCTGCGGAATGTGCTGGAAACCCTGCAGATGAGGGAATTCCGCTATGCCCTGGGCTATGTGGCCTCCGGCGACGACATCCGGTTTTCCTGGACCCAGGCTCTGTCCGGCATGCGCCAGGAAGGACCCGGCAGCCCGGACCGCATCCTCGGAAGGCCCGAAGCTCCGCCGGAGGATCCGGAAGAAAGGGCCGCCCCCCGCCCCGGCGAAAAAACCCCGGCCAGGGCAGATCTTCTTTTACAGTTCCTTAACGACCGGAATATGCTTAAACTTCGCCATACCTTCCTGGACTGGTCCCTGGCCGGGGCCGCGAAAATCGACCGGGCCGTCATGGCCGGGGCCCTTACCGCCCTGGCCGGGGCCGATGCGGAAAAGATCCTGACCGCGGGGAATCTTCAAATGGCCGTGGACGGCGGCCCGAAAAACAGAACCGCGGCGGAATACGCGGCGAACATGCTCTGTGCGGGCCTGTCCACCCTGCCGGCCTCGCAGACGGGGGAAGTCGTCGATTCCCTGCCCGGCGGCGACCGGCGGATCCGCAGGGCCCTGCAGTTTATCGCCCAGCACTACGGCGAGCCAATTTCCCTGGAAGACGCCGCCGCCCACGTAAGAATAAGCCCCGCCCATCTGTCCCGGCTTTTTCCGGTGGAAACAGGAAATACCTTTTCCGGCCACCTGGCCCACCTTCGCATTAACCGGGCCTGCGAAGCATTGGAAGAAGGGATCCTAAGCATCAAGGAAATTGCCGCGCTCTGCGGATACCAGGACGCCAACTACTTTAGCCGGGCCTTTAAAAAAATTCTGGGATTAAGCCCTTCCCAATGGGTAGAGGAAAAAACGAAACGTAAAGCCCGGAAAGATCCTCCCTCCCGGGGGGGGGGGGGGGGGGACATGAACCCCGTGTTAACGAGCCATTCCCAAAACTCGGTTAGGTTTGGGAAGGGCTTTGGGAAAAGCGGCCAAAGGTCCGCTTTTCCTTCTAAATCTAAGGCTGCTTTCCTAAAAACCGGAGTTTTGGGAAAGCCCTAGCGAGGAAGTTTATGAAGAATAAAACCGGGGAAATGCCGTGGGACAGGAAATTTATTATACCGGGGCCCTGCTATCCCGGCGTGAGGGGCGAAGGCATTGAAGCGCCCCGGAGGCTTCCCTGCGCCGGCGGGACGACGCCGCTTCGGCTCAAGCCGGCGCCGCTTCGGCTCAAGCCGGCGCCGCTGCTTTGGGCGCTGCTTTTTCTGTTTTCCGGATGCGCCAAGCAGGAGGAACCGGTCCGCAAGGACGCCGTTACCATCGGCCTGGTAATGGATTCCCTGGTGGAAGAACGGTGGACCCGGGACCGGAATATTTTTATCGCCACCGCCCGGCGGCGGAATGCGAAGGTGATTGTTCAAATCGGAGAAGACAGCGCGGCCAATCAGGAAGCCCAGATCAACTATCTAATGGAACAGGGAATGGACACCCTGGTCCTTATTGCCAGCGATCCCCATTACCTTTCACGGACCGTGCTGGATCTGCGGCGTCAGGGGATTCCGGTGCTGCTCTACGAGCGGATGGTGTACAACGGCGGGGCAAGTCTTTTAATGGCCTTTGACGGAGAGGCCGTGGGAGTTCTTCAAGCCCAGGAGATCCTTAAACGGATTCCCCGGGGAACCGTTCTTATTTACAACGGCCTAAGCGGCGATTTTTATGCCGAGGGGGTCCATCGCGGCATTATAAACACCCTGGGGGACGCCATTAACAGGGAACGCATTAAAATCGTCGATCACTGGCCGGGTACCACCAGGGTGGAAGAGGCCTTTGAATTTATCAATACCTACCTGGATTATAATCCCCCCATGGACGGGATCATCGCCCTGAACGATCTGCAGGCAGAGGCAATTATCCGCGCCCTGGCCCTAAAGCATCTGGCGGGACGGGTGACGGTAATCGGGGCCGATGCGGATCTGGCGGCCTGCCAGCGGATAGTGGAAGGAACCCAGGCCATGACGGTGTATAAACCCATTAACTACATCGCCACCGCGGCCGCGGATCTGGCCATAGACCTGGCCCAGGATTACCGGTTTACGATCCACAATGCGGTTAACGACGGCACCTTTCGCATCCCCTACTTTCAGTTTTTGCCGGTCGCGGTAAGCGCCGAAAACATGAAAGAGATAATTATCCGGGACGGCTTTCACCTGGAAGACGAGGTTTACCGGAACACCCTGCCCAAGGTCCAGCCGGCGGAACCGGCGCCCCATGTTCCGCGGCGCTAAACAGGGCGGCCCCGCTAAATGAGCCCTGCGGGCAAATCCCGCGGCCCCGCTAAACGAACCCCGCGGCGTCTTAGGCGCCGCCGCCGGCCCCGGCGCCGCCGGCCCCGGCGCCGCCAACGCCCGGCAGGCCGGCAGGCCGTCGCTCTTCTCGCCTAAAACCCGAAAAAACCGCCGATCAGGCGCGCCGGTCAGGCGCGCCGATCAGGCGATTTTTCACCCTGCAAACCGCGGGGGCGGAAAGATTCATTTTTTTACCCTGTTTTGCAAAGAAAGTGCTGGTATAAACTCCACGAATTCGCGCCGGCAAAATTTTCCTGTAAATAAAAAGAAATCGCCGTTTCCTCCGGGAATATTCCCTCGTACGATGGAAGCCAGGATCTTCCACGATCCGGTAAACCTATTTTTCCAGGAGGAAAAAAGTGAAAAAAGCTATGTTTGTTTTACTTTGCTGCGTAGTGTTGCTGTCCTTTGGGGCTTGTAACAGAGGCGGCGGGAACAGCGGGCAGCCCACCATCGGCGTTGCCATTTACAAATTTGACGACACCTTTATGTCTTATACCCGTAACGCTATTCAGGCGAACGCCCAGGGAAAGGCAGCTTTGGAAGTGGTCGACTCCCAGAATGCCCAGGCTACCCAAAACGATCAGGTTGATTCTTTTTTAACCAAAAAGATCAGCGCCATCGCCATTAACCCTGTGGACAGAACCGCCGCGGCCACCATTATCGATAAGGCCCAGGCAAAGGATGTCCCCGTGGTGTTCTTTAACCGGGAACCTCTGCCGGAAGATATGAACAAGTGGGACAGGGTATACTATGTGGGCGCCAAGGCCGAAGAGTCCGGCTCCATGCAGGGCGAAATCGCCTATGATTATTGGACCGCCCATCCCGAAGCCGACAAGAACAACGACGGGATTATCCAGTACATCATGCTTAAGGGCGAACCGGGCCACCAGGATGCGGAACTGCGGACCCAGTATTCGATTCAATACCTGAAAGATCAGGGGATCCAGGTTGAACTGCTCCAGGAAGATACCGCCATGTGGGATCGCCCCCGGGCCGTAGAAAAAATGGACTCCTTCCTGGCCGCCCACGGCGACAAGATCGAAATGGTGTTCTGCAACAACGACGACATGGCCCTGGGGGTTATTGAATCCCTGCGGAATGCGGGCTATTTCCAGGGCGGGAAATACCTTCCTGTGCTGGGAGTTGACGCCACCGCTCCGGCCCTGGAAGCCCTGGCCGCAGGCACCCTCTTGGGCACCGTTCTTAACGATGCGGACAATCAGGGAAAGGCCACCTTTGACGTTGCCTATGCCCTGGCCACGGGCGCCGATCCTTCAAGTTCCGGCTGGACCATCACCGACGTAAAGTATGTGTGGGTCCCCTACCAGAAGGTAACCCAGGACAATTACAAGGACTTCCAGAAATAGATAATCAGTCGCCGGGCCGGTTTTAAACCTCCAAGGTTTAGCCGGCCATGGAGTTGGCAAAGCCGGGTATAAAACCCCGGCAGGGGGATGTACGGTTTGTACATCCCCCGTGCTTTAAAGAGGAGAGACCGGCCAATGGCAGACCAAAATTATGTCCTTCGGATACAGGCTGTTTCTAAATCCTTTCCCGGGGTCCAAGCCCTAAGTCAGGTTTCCCTTGACATCCGGCCGGGGACCGTTCACGCCCTGGTGGGGGAAAACGGGGCGGGTAAATCTACCTTGATGAAATGCCTCTTTGGTATTTACGAGCCCGATACGGGAGAAATAGTCCTGGAAGGAAAAGGAGTACATTTTAACGATTCCAAACAGGCCCTGGATGCGGGAATTTCCATGATCCACCAGGAATTGCTGCCCATCCCCTACCGCAGCGTGATGGAAAATCTTTGGCTGGGCCGTTTTCCCAAACATTCCTTTGGCCCCGTCAAACTTATTGACCACAAGAAAATGTACGCCGACACGATGGATCTTTTTAAAGACCTGGAAATGGATATTCCCCCCAGGATCTGGGTTCGGGAATTATCGGTGTCCAAGATCCAGTCCCTGGAAATCGCCAAGGCCGTATCCCACAAATCCAAGATAATTATTATGGACGAACCTACTTCATCCTTGACGGAACATGAAGTGGCGCAGCTTTTTAAAATTATTAGGCGCCTTCGGGATCAGGGGGTCTCCATTATTTATATTTCCCACAAAATCGAAGAGATCCTTACTATTGCCGATGAGGTTTCCATCATGCGGGATGGAAAGCATATCGGGACATTTCAAGCCAAGAATCTTACCAACAACCAGATTATCAATTACATGGTGGGCCGGGATTTAACCAGCCGCTTTCCCCCAAAAACCAACAGCCCCGGAGAAGTGGTCTTTGAAGTCCGAAGCCTGACATCGGCCATGCCCCATTCGTTTAAGGACATAAGTTTCAGCGTCCGGCGGGGGGAAGTATTTGGCATCGGGGGCCTGGTGGGGGCCCAGCGGACAGAACTGGTGGAGTCCCTGTTCGGTCTTAGGCCCATCGAAAGCGGCCAGGTTCTTATTAACGGCAAAAAAGTGCTTATAAAGAACCCGCCCCAGGCAAAGGAAAAAAAGCTTGCCCTGGTTACGGAAGAACGGCGGGTTACGGGGATTATCCCCATGCGGTCCGTGAAGGACAACATGATACTGGCAAACCTTAAAAAATATGTGGGGACCCTGGGGCTGATCAACGAAAAAAAGGGGGAACAAGACGCCCAGGCCAGCATTAAAACCCTTAACGTTAAAACCCCCTCCAGTAGAACCCTTATTAGGGATCTTTCCGGGGGAAACCAGCAGAAGGTCCTCTTTGCCCGGTGGTTCCTGACGGAACCGGACATTCTTATTCTGGACGAGCCCACCCGGGGCATCGACGTGGGGGCTAAATACGAAATTTACAACATTATCATTGAACTGGCTAAACAGGGAAAATGCGTAATCATGATCTCCTCCGAGATGCCCGAATTATTGGGTATCTCGGACCGGATCATGGTGATGTGCGAAGGAAGGGCCACCGGTATTCTGGAGGCAAAAGATGCTACCCAGGAAGAAATAATGCGCCTGGCCACAAAATTTATGTAGGAGGAACCACGATGGAACGCCAACCCATTCGACTAAACATCAGGATGAAGGATATTAAGAATTTTGCGGTTCAGCACGCTATTTATATTGTATTTATCGTCCTGATTGTTTTTATCCATTTTTATTCGCTCATTGCCGCCAGCGGCGCCACATTTTTGTCCTTTAACAACCTGCTTAATGTTTTAAATATGTCCGCCACCAGAATTATCATTGCCATGGGCATGGGGGGGATATTAATTACCGCCGGGGTGGATCTTTCCGCGGGACGGCAGGTGGGGCTGGCCGCGGTGGTTTCCGCTTCCATGCTCCAGGCCCTTACCTATTCCCGGCGCATGTACCCCGGCCTGGGGGAACTTCCCCTGGTGGTGCCGATCCTGGCGGCCATGGCGGCCTGCGCCATTTTCGGGTTCCTGAACGGCTGGATTACCGCCAAGCTAAAGATCCCCGCCTTTATCGCCACCCTGGGCTCCATGGTGGCGGTTTACGGAACCTGTTCCCTGTACTTTGATCGCCCCCCCTACGGCGCCCAGCCCATTGGGGGCCTGGACACCCGCTTTACCACCCTGGGCTCAAATTCCTTTCGTATTTTAGAGGACCTGGGATTTGTCGTAGGGCCTAACCCCCCGGGCTTTACCGGGGAAATACACAAGTTCCCGATCAACTATATCGTTATTATTGCCGCGGTCGTTTCTGTGTTTGTGTATGTGTTGTACAACAAAACCACCTTTGGTAAAAACATCTACGCCATAGGCGGCAATGCCGAGGCCGCCCGGGTTTCCGGGGTAAATGTGGAACGGACTTTGATTATCGTATATACCCTGGCGGCGATGCTCTACGGCTTGGGGGGAACCCTGGAAGCGGCCCGGACCGGAGGCGCCACCAATAACTACGGTAACGGATACGAACTTGATGCCATTGCGGCCTGTGTGGTCGGCGGGGTTTCCAACATGGGGGGCATAGGAACCGTGCCGGGAATCGTTATCGGGGTGCTTCTTTTCAGCGTCATCAACTACGGTCTTACCTTTATTAACATGTCCCCGTACTGGCAGCAGATTATTAAAGGGGCGATTATTATCGTGGCGGTGGCCCTGGATATTAGAAAGTATCTGAAAAAGCGCTAGGAAAACCCTGACGCCAATCGGCGTTTTCTTAAGGGCGGGCGCTGCACCCCGGTCCGCAGGCGGCCAGCTGTTCCTCCAGAAACACCGCCACCCCGTCATCGGCGTTGGAGGGGATGTGGAACCGGCTTAGCTTCCGGACGGACCGGGGGGCATTGGCCGGGGCCGCGGAAAAACCCGCGGCCCTAAGCATGGGGATGTCGTTTTCTTCATCCCCAAAGGCCAGGGCCTCTTCCGGCCCCAGGCCCAGGTGGTTTAGGGCGTGGACAAGTCCCGCCCCCTTGGAAACCCCCGGGGCCAGCACTTCCAGAAATCTCGGGGTGGATCGGACCACATAGAGGGAGTCTCCGTACTTTTCCCGCAGGGTCTTCTGTAGTTTTTTGTGGCGGCCTTCATCGCTAATGAACATGGCCTTTATCACCCCGGGCATGGCGGCCCGGGAAAGGTATTCTTCTAAATCCCCTTCAATGGCCCTAATTCCCGTGGATTTTGCATACAGGGCCGCTTCTTCCGTCAGCCGTTCCGCCATCAGCGTTTCTTCCGGCCCCGCAAAACCCCGGGGAAAATATACCTGGAAGTAAAGTCCCAGTTTTTTTGCCAGGCCGGCGCAAAACAGAACCGGTTCGGGATCCAGAAAGCCCGCATGGATCATGGTTCCGCCGGGCATGTCCACCACTTCGGCGCCATTGTAATACACCTGGGGGCCGGAGACGCCAAGCTGTTCCCGGTATATTTCCCCGGACCTAAGGGACCGGCCCGTGGCGATAATAATGTTCATGCCCCGGTCCGCGCAGTTTCGCACCGCCCGAAGGGTCCTTTCGCTTAGGGTCTTGTCGGGCCTAAGCAGCGTTCCGTCCAGGTCAAAGGCCAGGGCCTTAACTTTTCCGAACAGGGAAGTATCCGTCATGGGCGCGGCCCCCTGCGAAGGCCGGGATCCGCGGCGTCCCCGGCGCGGCCTTTACGGCGGCTTTTATGGCACTCAACCAACCCCGCCCCAGGGGGCCGGGGTATTAAACCCGCTTGCGAATAAAGACAATGGGCATTTACGGACAACATCTACGGCGTGTAAAAATGGGCGCGGATCGCCTCCGCGGCGGCCCGGCCGTCGGCAATGGCCCGGACTACCAGGCTTGCCCCGTTTCGGGAATCCCCCGCGGCCCAAACTTTGGGGTTGCTGGTGTGGAAGCTCCCCCGGGTTCGTATATTGCCCCGGTCATCGGTTTCAAGTCCCAGATCCGCCACCAAGCCGTCCTGAACCACATGGGTAAAGCCCATGGCCAGAAGAACCAGATCCGCGGCAATCTCAAAGTCCGAACCGGGTATTTCGGTCATTTTCCAGCGGCTGATTCCAGAGGCTTCCTGAACCGGGGTCCAGTCAAGACGGCACAGCTTAACGGTGTGCACCTTTCCCTTAGACCCCGCAAAGGCTTTGGTATTAACCGACCAGATCCGCTCCCCCCCCTCCAGATGGGAACTGGATGTCTTAAGCACCTTGGGCCACAGGGGCCAGGGTTCTTCCGGGGGCCGGTGTTCCGGCGGCTTGGGAAGCACCTCTATCTGGGTTACCTGCTTTGCCCCCTGGCGGTTGGCGGTTCCCACGCAGTCCGCCCCGGTGTCGCCCCCCCCTATCACCAGCACCCGTTTGCCGTAGGCGCTGAAAGATTCTGCCTGCGGCTCCGGGCCGCCGGCAAGCTCCCCGGCTATGGCCCTGTTCTGCAGGGAAAGAAAATCCAGGGCCTGGACTATGCCGGAAAGTTCCCGGCCCGGGATCGAAAGATCCCGGGGTTCCCGGGCTCCTATGGTCAGCAGTATAAGGTCGAAGGAGCTTTCCAGGTCCCGGGGATCGACAACTTCGCCCCCCGGTCCGGGCAGGCCGAATCCGTAGCGCCCCCGGCCTATCCGGGTATTGGTTTTAAAGCTTACCCCTTCGGCGTCCATAAGGGAAACCCGGCGGTCAATAAAACTCTTGTCCAGTTTAAAATCGGGGATGCCGTAGCGAAGGTAGCCCCCGGGTTTCCGGTCGCCTTCAAAAACCGTTACGGTAAAGCCCTGCCGGTTTAGGTAGTAGGCCGCGGAAAGGCCCGCGGGCCCCGCCCCCACCACGGCAAGCTTCCTGCCGTTCCGCCTACGCGGCGGCCTGGGGTTTACAAAGCCCGACTCAAAGGCCTTTTCAATAACCGCCAGTTCATTTTGCCGGATCGTAACCGGCTCGTCGTTGGCCCCCAGAACACAGGAAGCCTCGCAAAGGGCGGGACAGACCCGGCCGGTAAATTCCGGGAACGGATTGGTACCTTCCAGCACCGCCCAGGCGCCGGCCCAGTCGTTCCTAAAAAGTTTGTCCTGCCATTCCGGCATAACATTGGACACCGGACACGCCCAATGACAAAAGGGAACCCCGCAGTCCATGCACCGGGAGGCCTGAAGCCGCCGGTCATCGTCGGAAAGCCGGCTCTCTACCTCGCTGTAGTCGTTGATCCGTTCTTCTACCGGCCTATACCCGGATATTTTTCGTTTTATTTTTAAAAAACCCCGTGGATCTCCCATGCCGTACCCCTAATTCTTTACTTCCAATTCTTCCCGCTCGCGGATCTCGTAGAGTT
Source organism: Spirochaetaceae bacterium (assembly GCA_031278215.1). Lineage (GTDB taxonomy): Bacteria > Spirochaetota > Spirochaetia > Treponematales > Breznakiellaceae > JAISLT01. The sequence continues at coordinate 13,195 of JAITKV010000011.1, read as the reverse complement.
TTCTGTCCAGTTCCGCAAGCTTCATCTGCTGAAGGGCCCGCTTGTACTCCACCGGCAGGATCATGACAAACTTTGGTTTGTACCGGGCCCAATTATCCAGAATAGTTCTTGCATGGACGGACCCGGTCCAGTATACATGCTTGGAGATCGTGTCTTTGACAAAGCGTTCGTCTTCTTCGTTATCCAGGCCGGAAAGCTCTACCATGCCGCTGTTTAGAAAATATTCAAACCGGCCGTCACAGTCCAGCACATAGGCGACGCCCCCGGACATACCGGCGGCAAAATTTCGTCCCACCCGGCCCAGGACCACCAGCCGGCCCCCGGTCATGTATTCCGCGCAGTGATCCCCGGTGCCTTCTACCACCGCGGTGGCCCCGGAATTGCGGACGCAGAACCGTTCCCCGGCGATTCCCGCGGCGTACAATTCCCCGGAGGTGGCGCCGTACAGGACCGTGTTGCCCAGGATGATGTTTTCGTTGGATTTGAAGCGTGAACCTTCCGGGGGGGCCACCGCAATACGGCCGCCGGAAAGGCCCTTGCCCAGGTAGTCGTTAGCGTCGCCGGCCAGGCGAAAGCTTATGCCCTGGGTCAGGAAGGCCCCAAAGCTTTGACCGGCGGATCCGGTAAAGTCCAGGGTAATAAAGTTTTCCGGCAGCCCGTAGCCGCCGAAACGTCTGCTGAGTTCCCAGGAAAGCATGGCCCCCACGGCCCTGTCGGTATTTTTAACCGGCATGCTGAAAGAGCTGGGCCTTTTTTTATCCAAAGAATCGGCGCACTTTTCGATAAGGGTTCTGTCCAGCACGTTTCTTATTTTGTGAATTTGATCCATGGTGTTTCGTATGGCCTTGCCTCCGGGGATCCCTTCGGGGCCCTTGGTCCTGTACAGGACGGCGGAAAGATCAATGTTCGCCGATTTTTGTTTTTGGCTTTTTCGCTGCACCAGCAGATCCGCCCGGCCTACCAGGTCGTCGAATTTTTTAAATCCCAGGGCCGCCATAATTTCCCGAACCTCCCGGGCCAGAAACCGGAAAAAGTGCACCAGGTATTCGCTCTTTCCCGTAAAGCGCCGGCGCAGTTCCGGGTCCTGGGTGGCCACCCCCATGGGGCAGGTGTTCTCGTGGCATTTCCTCATCATCACGCAGCCCATGACTATTAACGTGGAAGTCCCGAAGCCGAATTCTTCCGCCCCCAGCATGCCCGCGATAACTATGTCCCGGCCCGTTTTAAGCTGACCGTCGGTCTGCAGCCGGACCCGGCCCCGCAGCCCGTTCCGCACCAGCACCTGGTGGGTTTCCGAAAGCCCCAGTTCCCAAGGCAGTCCCGCGTGGCGTATGCTGGACTGGGGGCTTGCCCCGGTACCGCCGTCGTAGCCGGAAATAAGGATATTGTCCGCGTGGGCCTTGGCCACCCCGGCGGCAATGGTGCCTATCCCGGTTTCGGAGACCAGTTTAACGCTGATCCGCGCCTGGGGGTTGGCGTTCTTTAGGTCGAAAATCAGTTCCGCCAGATCCTCGATGGAATAAATGTCGTGATGGGGCGGAGGGCTTATCAGGGTAACCCCCGGGGTGGAATGTCTGGTTTTGGCAATTAGGCCGTCTACCTTATGTCCCGGCAGCTGCCCGCCTTCGCCGGGTTTGGCGCCCTGGGCAATCTTGATCTGCAGCTCTACTGCATTGGCCAGGTATTCACTGGTAACCCCAAAGCGGGCGGAGGCAACCTGCTTGATGGCGCTCCGCAGCCAGCGGCCGTCGCTTTGGACCGGGAACCGATCCGGGCTTTCCCCCCCCTCGCCGGAATTGGACCGGCCCTTGATCGAATTCATGGCCGCGGCAATGGTTTCATGGGCTTCCTTGGAAATGGAACCGAAGGACATGGCGCCGGTGGTAAAGCGCTTCATAATTTCTTCTTCCCCTTCCACCTCGTCCAGGGGAACCGGGGCGGCGGGTCCTCCGGGGATGGTTCCCGGGGGGGCAAAGTCAATAAGCCCCCGGATCACGTGGGGGGATTGGTTAAGGGCGTTTACCGCGGCGCTAAACTGTTTAAACTTTTCATAGTCCCCGGTTCTGGCGGCCCACTGGAGCAGGTAGATCGTCTCGGGGTTCCAGGCGTGCCGTTCGCCGTACTTTCGCCACCGGTACTGGCCCTGCCCTTCAAGAAGGGTCTCCGGCCCCGCAGGTTCCCGCTGCCGTTCCCATTCCGCCAGGGCAAAGCGGTACTGGGCCAGGGCTTCCGCTTCCAGTTCCGCAAATCCCGCGCCGCCGATGCGGCTGGCGGTTCCCCGGAAGCACATTTCCATGACTTCCCCTGCCAGACCCACGGCCTCAAAGACCTGGGCCCCCCGGTAAGACCGGAGGGTGCTGGTACCCATCTTGGACATAACCTTAAGCATGGCCTTGTTAAGGCCCTTGATATAGTTTTTCCGGGCATGGCCAAAATCCCCGGCGTGCTTTTCCCGGCAAAGGGCTTCCAGGGAGGCCAGGGCGCCGTAGGGAACCACCAGGTCCGCCCCGTAGCCAAAGAGAAGGGCAAAGTGCATCGGCTCCCGGGGCTCGGCGGATTCAACAATAAGCGAGACCTTCATCCGCAGCCCCGCGGCGATAAGGGCATGATGGGCCGCCCCGGCGGCAAGAAGGGCCGGGATGGAACAGAAGCCCCGCCGGGGATCCAGGGCGGCCCGGTCGCTTAGGATCAGAAAAGAACCGCCCCCCCGGGCCGCGTCCAGAACCTTTCCGGTAAAGCCGGAAAGGGCCGCCTTTAGGGAATCGTCCCCGGTAAAGACCGCATCCAGGACCCTGGAACTAAAGCCCGGCAGCGCACGAAGGCGGTTTAAATCCTCCCCGGTCATAATGGGATTTAAAACCTTTACCCTCCGGCAGTGTTCTTCTGTTTCGTCCAGCAGGTTCTTCTGGGGGCCCACAAAACTGGTAAGGGTCATCACCAGATCCTCCCGGATCGAGTCGATGGGGGGATTGGTAACCTGGGCAAAGACCTGTTTAAAGTACGCATAGACCCGCTGAGGCTTATCGGAAAAGACCGCCAGGGGTGTATCGGTTCCCATGGAACTGGTGGGCTCCTGGGCGGTTTCCGCCATTGGCAGGAGCAGCCTGTCCCGGTCTTCCCGGGTATAGCCGGCGCTGCGTTCCATAAAGAGGAGTTCCCCTTCGGCGGGGCTGACAAAGCCCGGAGCGCCGCCGGAAACGACATCGGCGGAAGCCGCTTCGCCGGAAGCCGCTTCGCCGGAAGCGGCGCCGCCGGAAACGACATCGCCGGAAACGGCGCCGCCGGGGGCGCCCTGATCCAGAACAACTATGTTCTTCCGAACCCAGCCGGCGTAGGGCTTGGACAGGCAGATCTGTTCCTTTACTTCCTCGTCGGGGATGATCCGTCCTTCGGCCATGTCCACCACCAAAAGTTTTCCCGGCAAAAGCCGTCCCTTGTATTCCACCTCTTCGCTTTTAAAATCCTGCACCCCCGTTTCGGAAGCCATAACGATTAGTCCGTCTTTGGTGATGGTGTACCTGGACGGCCGAAGGCCGTTGCGGTCCAGGGTCCCCCCCACATAGCGGCCGTCACAGAATACGATGGACGCGGGCCCGTCCCAGGGTTCCATAAAGCAGGCGTGGTATTCGTAAAAGGCCTTTAATTCGTCGGAGATGGGGTTTTTATCGTTCCAGGATTCGGGGATCAGCATCATAAGGGCATGGGGAAGGCTCCGGCCCGCCATTACCAGCAGTTCCAGGGCGTTGTCCAAGCTTGCGGAATCGCTGCGGCCCGGCTCGATCACCGGGAGTACCTTTGCCAGGGCCCTGCCCAGTCTGGTTTCCGCGAACATTCCCTCCGTGGAGAACAGGGCCTCCCGGGCGCTCATCCAAAACCGGTTTCCCGTGATGGTGTTGATTTCTCCGTTGTGGGATACCAGGCGAAAAGGCTGGGCCAGGGGCCAGTCGGGAAAGGTATTGGTGGAAAACCGGGAATGTACCATGGCCACCGCGGTTTCCATGGCCCCGTTATCCAGTTCCCGGTAGTAGCGCCTAAGCTGGTTGGGCATAAGCATGCCCTTGTATACTATGGTGGCGGAAGAAAGGGAAGGCATGTACCAGGAAACGGCCCCCGAAGTTTCCCCGCCGCCCTGTTCCCGAAACAGTTTTTCCAGGGTTTTCCTAAAAATGTACAGGGCCGCTTCCAGATTTTCCGTGTCTGGGGCGGTTAGAACCAGTTGCTCAATATACGGTTCCACCCCGGCGGCCATGGGCCCCAGGGCGGCGGAATCCAGTTCCAGGGGGCGGCGGGCAAGGATCTCCAGTCCCAGGGCGGCGGCGGTTTTTTCCAGGGCCCCGTCCACCGCCAGCCGTTCCTTTGGAGCCGCCGGCAGGAACATCAGGCCCGTGCCGTACTTTCCCCGGTCGGGCAGGCCGGGGATCAGCGTTTTATAATAGCCATGGGGTATTTGCAGCAACACCCCCGAGCCGTCCCCGGTTTTGTTATCGGCGCTTTCCGCCCCCCGGTGTTCCATCCGTTCCAGGACCTCAAGACCCCGCCTAAGGATGTCATGGGAAGGGCGGCCCTGGATATCCGCCACAAAACCTATACCGCAGGAATCGTGTTCATTTTGCCCGGCATATAAACCTTCGCCGCCCCGGCCATGTGTCCATTTCGCCGCCCGGAGCGCCGGACGGCGCGCCGCCCGGCGCTCCGGGCGGCGTCCCTGTTGATCCATACAGATTCCTTTTACACCTAGAAAAACGCTGATTATTCCCTGGCAATTTAAAATTGTCAGGGAATTCCGATTGTAATTGCTTGTCAGGCAAAGTCCTTGCCCGACAAACCAAAATCCATTGGACTTGTTCAATAACCCGGTTGGTTATTTCACAAGTCTAGGCAAAATGCTCCGCATTTTGCTGTTTTTTAGCGGTTGTTGTTTAAAAACTGAAGTTTTTAAACAACTCCATTGTGTATAAATGACGCCAATCAGCGTTTCCCTACGTATTGGCTCATTTCATTACGCAAATACCGTATTAAAGAAGCGGTCCGAATAAGTTTTTCAAACTTTTAAGACAGCCTTAACTCTAATGCTTTCTTAGAGGGAAAAGCGGACCTTTGGCCGCTTTCCCCAAGCCGTTCCCGAAGCTAAGCGGGTTTCGGGAACGGCCCGCCTCTTGTTCAATATACAGAATGCGGGATCTTTATGCAATGTATTGTATAAACATGCATTTTATATACCGCCGGCCTAATCCCGCCGGAACCCGGCACGGCCCCAGGCTACTGCCGCGTCCGTTTTTGCAGGGCCCTTTGCAAAGCGCCCATGTCCGCGTCCTCCCCGGGGCCCCGGGGAAGCAATTCTTCCCTCTCCGTATCAAGCTCAAAGGGGCGGCGTCCCACGTGTTCGACACAGTGGGCGTCGGAGGCGGTAATCAGGGGATGGCCCAGGGTATCGAGCCTTTTGGGTTCCACCGCCGGGGGTGAATCCCGAAAGGAACCCATAACCGGCGGGGGGAATATCATGGGGGGGATGCGGGTACATTCCACCGCCGCCCAGGGGCCGGGACTTACCACCCCAAACTGGCTTGACATGGAAAAGGCCGGCCTGTCCACATGGGCGGGAATGATAATGCCCCCGTATTCCGCGACCCGGGGGCCCAGGGCGTCAACGCCGATATCCGCGGCGCTGGGCAGAAAATATTCCAGTTCCCCTTCGATGTTGTCCTGCGCATCCACATACACCTGGTCCCCGGTTTTTTCCGGATCGTTGGGGAGGGGCATGATGAGCGAATAGATGTGATCCCCAAAGGCCCTGGCCGCGTCCAGTTCGGCAAAGAGGCAGACCATGTGAACCTCTTCCAGGGTGGTACATTCCAGGCCGAAAAAGGGAACGATGCCCAGCCGCCGGCAGTGGAAGGCAAAGGCCGGACAATTGCGGCTGGCGTTGTGGTCGGTTAGGGCCAGCACCGCCACTCCCCTGGCGGCCGCGGCTTCCGCCAGGACCCTGGGGGACAGATCCAGGGAACCGCAGGGAGAAAGGCAGGAATGGTTGTGCAGGTCCGCCAGCAGAGCCAAGGCCCTATTCCTTTAGCGCCGCGTAGAGCTTTCCCGAAACGGTAAATTGGTTTTCCCTGGTCCGGATTACCGCGATGTTTTCGTCCCGGGCCGCTTCCAGCATACCGTCGTCCTGTACAGGCCGGTTGTTGCAGAGGATGATCAGCGAAACATTTACCAGGGACGCCACCGCCACGGTATTTTTATGGGCCTGGATGGTAATCAGCGCGCCCCCATCCTTGGCGTTGGCCATTACATCGGAAAGAAGGTCCGAAGTATAGGCCCCGGTAAGGGGGGCGTCTTTGAACTTATCCTGTATAATTTCCGCGTCCAGCATTGCCGCGGCTTCCCGTATGGTCACCGGTTCCTCACTTTAAAGGGGAAATCCCCGATTCTTCCTTGGGGGAATTAAGGTAGATCACCGAACGGACCGTGGTGCCTTCGCCAAGCTTTGAGCTGATGGTAAATTCGTCGCTGACCCGTTTGGTATTGGCCAGCCCCATGCCGGCCCCAAAGCCCAGGGACCGGATCCATTCGTTGGCGGTGGACCAGCCTTCCTGCAGGGCCAGAGTAACATCCTCAATGCCCGGACCCGTATCGGCGGCGATCACAATCACCTTATCCGGCTGGATGGAACAACGCATGACCCCGCCGTTGGAATGAACCACCTGGTTAATCTCCAGCTCATAGCTGGCAATGGCCGCCCGGCGGATAATCTGGGGATCGATGTTGTGTTTTTTTAAGGCCTTTTTGATTTCCGTGGAGGCCCTGCCGGCCATTTCAAAGTCGTATTTGGTGGTGGCAAATTCCATCTCCGAAAATCCCGCGGTGCCGCTATGGCCCTGGCTTATTTTTTCCAGCCGCAGTACCTCCCGGTTCATTTCTACCAAAAGGGTGCCGATCACATCTTTACTGGTTAGGATCCCCACCAGGTCTTTTTGTTTATTAACCACCGGATACCGTCCATAACTGTATTTGTTAAGGTAGGCGATGGCAAAAGAAAGGGGCATGTCATCTTCCAGGACAATGACGTTCCGGGTCATCTTTTCGTCCGCGGCGGCGTCGATGTGCCCCTTGTCCAGGGCCGTTACAATGTCGTCAATGGAAACAAGCCCCAAAAGCTTGTTGTCTTCCGTGATGGGGATGCCCGTAATGTAGTTTTCCCGCATCATGGCCTGAATGTGCCGCAGGGTATCGGTCTTGGCCGCGGTAATTACCGCGGTGGTCATTACGTCCTTAATTTTAAGCTGGTAAATCAGATCCAGCACCACCGACGGGGAATCGTCGGCACCGATGGGAATGTCCGGCTTGTCATCGGCCATTAACAGATCCCTTGACGCTTAGATCTTCGCCGCCCAGGATATACCGTTCGATTAGGTCCGCCACGCCGTCTTCGTCGTTGGATTTTTCTGTCACCAGCGCGGCTATTTCTTTAAGCCGCTCGTCGGCGTTGACCATGGCCACGGAATATCCCGCCCAGCGGAGCATGGTCTCGTCGTTCATGGAATCCCCCACCGCCAGTACCGCCTCCCGGGGGATGGAAAGCTTTTCCGCCACCAGGGCCAGGGCGGTTCCCTTGTCCGTACCGGGGGGCAGGATTTCCAGCAGGTAAGGCTTGGAGGTGTAAATAGAGACGTCGCCGGCATAGTTGGCCAGAAGCCGGGCCAGGGGTTCCAGGATCATGGGGTCCCCGGGGATAAGCATCTTATGACACCCCGCGGCCACCATGGAACGGAAGTTTTCCACCACCACCTGGCGCAGGCCGGTTATTTTTTGATCGTATTCGGCAAATTCGTTGGACCGGGAAATGTACATAATATCGTCATCGTAAATTTGAACCGCAAAGCCCTCCGCGTCGGCCATGTCATAGATAAGAAGCGCCGCCTGAGGGGGTATCTTTATATCAAAAATCAGGTTCCCGCTTTGGGTTTCCTGGACTATGGTTCCGTTATTTGCGATAAGGAAGCCGGGTCTTTTGTTCAGCCCCAGCAGGGCGGCAAAGTGCTCCATGGCCGCGGGGGCGCGGCTGGAGGTTAACACCACCGTTACCCCCCGGCTTTCCGCCCTTCTAATAGCGTTCCGGGTGCGGAAAGAGATGGACAGATCCGAACGCAACAAGGTATCGTCCAGATCCAGTGCAAGCAGGCGAACCGGAGTCATGGTTTATAGAATAACCCTAAAAGTCCAGGAGTTCAATAGCAATAAATTCTTCCCTGTGGTATAGTAAAAGCATGGGCAGGGTTTTTGTATTTGTGAACCAGAAAGGAGGGGTCGGCAAGACCACCTCTGCAGTGAACCTGGGGGCCTATCTGGCAGAGGCGGGAAAATCGGTACTTTTGGTCGATTTTGACTCCCAGGCAAACCTTACCAGCGGGGTCGGGCTGGATAAAACCAGGGCAAAACCCGGAGTATACGAACTTATCTCGGGCAAGGCCGTCCTGGAGCAGGTAATTAGGGACACCTCGGTGCCGAATCTACGGGTAATTTCCTCGGACATCGATCTTTCCGGCGCCGCGGTGGAGTTGGTGGAACAGGAAAAGCGGGATCTGTATCTAAAAACCGCCCTGGCGCCCGTAAAGGACAGCTACGATTATATCCTAATCGACTGCCCCCCTTCCCTGGGGGTTCTTACCCTTAACGGTCTGGCGGCGGCGGATTCGGTGCTTATTCCCATGCAGTGCGAATATTTTGCCATGGAGGGCCTTTCTTTGCTCCTTCAAACCATCCGGCGGATACAGAAGAGCCTTAATACGGGGCTTAAAATCGGGGGTATCTTTTTTACCATGTACGATCAGCGGACCCGGCTGGCCCAGGATGTAGTTAAGGAAGTAAGCGCCTACTTTCGGGAAAAAGTCTTTGAAACCATTATCCCCCGGAATGTCCGGATCTCCGAGGCTCCTTCCCACGGCCTTCCTATTTCCCAGTACGATCCGGGCAGTTCCGGCGGCAAGGCCTACCGGAGCCTCGCAGAAGAGGTCCTGGCCCGTGGCTAAAAACAGGCTTGGAAAGGGCCTGGGCGCCTTGCTGCCGGAAGAACATGAAGCCCCGGAAGTTCGGGAAACCCCGGCCCGGGGGGGCGGTTTGGGGGAGGAGATTCTTTTACCCCTGGACCGGCTTTCGGCCAATCCTGAACAGCCCCGGCGGAACTTTGATCGGGCCGAGCTGGAGGAACTGGCGGCCTCTATTAAACAGCACGGAATTATCCAGCCCATCATCGTGGACGAAGGGGAAGGGGGCGGCTTTGTAATCGTCGCCGGGGAGCGCAGAAGCCGGGCCGCCCGCATGGCGGGACTGACGGAAGTGCCGGCGCTTGTCAGAAAATATTCCGGCCAGAAACGGCTGGAAATAGCGTTGATAGAAAACATTCACCGGGCCGACTTGAACCCCATTGAAGAAGCTTCTGCCTACAGGCAGATTATGGAAAACGGCGGCCTTTCCCAGGACGAAACCGCGGAACGGGTAGGAAAAAACCGGTCCACCGTGGCAAACGCCCTGCGGCTGCTTAAACTTCCCCCGGCCATGCGCCGGGCCCTGGAAGAAGGCTCCCTAAGCGCCGGCCATGCCCGGGCCATTCTTTCCCTGGCCGGCGCCGCCGCCCAGGAACGGCTCTTTGCCGAAATCCGCTCCCGGGGCCTTTCCGTCCGGGAGGCGGAAAAACTGGCCGCGGAACTAGGCGCCGGCGCGAAGGCTTCCGGGCAGGACAGGACCGGCCCCAAGCGGCCGGACGCGCGGGACCCCCAGCTAAAGGCCATGGAAGAAAAATGCATCGAAACCCTGGGAACCAAAGTACGCATCGACGGAACCTTGACAAAGGGCCGCGTGGAAATTGAGTATTATTCCATGGAAGACCTGGACCGCCTTTACGGCCTTTTATCCACGGCGGTTCCCGGCGCAAAAGTATAATAGGGTTGTTCGGCGGCGCCTTCGTCTTATGATTCCTTTTTATACTTATAATAATTCAAACAAATCTATACCTTTTCACAATTTATACGGGGGGAATTTGAATTCGATATTGAGTTTTCACCAGTAGATAATCAGACGACCGCAGTAACAGCTTCTGACAGATTATACTCACAAAATATATAGGGGAAGATCCGGAAGCCGGGGTTTTGGAGCGGCCCGCTTGACAAAGTATAAAATTATCTATACCATGATCAGCGCTGGAATTTTTCCGAAAAAATCTATGGAGGTAGACTTATGAGTGAACATGGAATTGAAGAGGGCAATGGAAACGAAAAATTTGCCCGGATTTTTTTTGGTTTTTCAAAACCATATTTGGATTTTATAGGCAAGGGAAAAATTTACAGCCTTGCCTATATTGTAATGGCGGTAATTAATCTGATTCTTCCTTTGGTGATTTTTTTTGTGGCTGTACAAAATAGGGTTTTCGAATACGGCGCTAAGTTTGTCGCCGCATTCATTTTTTCATGGCTTGTAATTGCTTTTGCGTGCTGGATCGGGTTTCAATTGTGGTGGAATAGACGGAACAGGACCATAGATATCGCAGATTCAGAATTTATTGCCACGCCGATTTTTTCAGACTTATTTCAAACCTTTGGAGAATGGGTGGGAACCATGATAGGTATTATGGGGGCCGGTGTTGGATTACTTGCATCAATTTTTCTTGGCAATGATGCGAATTATCTTTTTAGCGAAATCGGTTTAGGGTTTATGCAGTTTGGAATATTGGTGATAATTATTGGGCCGCTCATTGGCTTTTTTATTATCATCGTATCCCGGGTTCTTGCAGAACAGCTGCGGATATTAGCGGCGCTTGCCAACAATACAAAAGAAATTGCGCGAAATATAAAAAATAATGCAAACGCCGCATAGGACTGTCTATGCTTCGGATCCGTCCAATACGTTTTTCAAACCTTTCGGACGGCCCCGGACAACAGTGGACTTGTTCGATAACCCGGTTGGTTATCTTACAAGTCTTGCAAAATGCTCCGCATTTTGCTGTTTTTAAGCGGAATTTGTTCGGAAACCGAGGTTTCCGAACAACTCTAATGTTGTTAGGCGCCCAGCCGGCTTATTATTCCCTGACAATTCGAAATTGTCAGGGAATTCCGATTGTAATTGTTTGCCGGGCAAAGTCCCTGCCTGACAAACCAAAATCTATTGTGTATAAACAGGTCCAAGGTATTTGCTCATCACGGCAAACACCCTGTCAATATCGATGGGCTTACTAAGATGGTCGTTCATTCCGGCCGCATGCGCCTTGTCGATATCCTCCCGGAACGCGTTGGCCGTCAGGGCGATAATGGGGACGGTATCGGCGCCCGGCAGTCCGCTCGACCGAATGGCGGCGGTGGCGTCAAAGCCGTCCATCAGGGGCATTTTTATATCCATAAAAACAATGTCTATTCCCGGCGAAAACCGCTCGAACTTTTCGACCGCCTCGTTTCCGTTCTCGGCCTCGAGGATGCGTATGCCGCTCGACTCCAGGAGCGTTACAATAATTTCGCGGTTTATCTCCACGTCTTCCACCAGCAGGAGGGTCCTGCCTTCAAAGTTGGGGGCTTCGGAGGGGGCCGCGTCTTTACCGGCGTATGCCGGCGCTTCGCAGACTTGTACCGGAACGGTTACCGTAAATGTGGAACCCTTATCAAGAGCCGAGCTTACGCGAATATCCCCGCCCAAAAGATCGACGATGCGCTTTGAAATCGTCAGCCCCAGGCCCGTGCCGCCGTACCGTGCCGCAATGCTGCTGTCGCCCTGCTGAAAGGCGTGAAAGAGCATTTCCTGCTGTTCGCCGGACATGCCGATGCCCGTATCCCGCACGGAAAACTCCAATGTCGCGTTCCCGCCGGCCTCCCCGGTTTGGCGGACGGAGAAATCGATGCGTCCGTTCTCCGGCGTAAACTTTACGGCGTTGGAAAGCAGATTCGTAAGCACCTGCAAAAGACGCTGTTCGTCCGAATTTATAAAGGGCGGAACCTTATCACAGATCAGGTTAAAGTCAATGTTTTTACTCTGGCAGCGGGAGAGGAACATATCTTTAACCTGCTCAAGGATCGCGGGAAGAGAAAAGGACTGCAGAAACAACTCCATCTTGCCCGCCTCGATTTTCGACATATCCAGGATATCCGTTACCAGCCCCAATAAATACCGGGAAGCGTCTTTTATGCGGGTGTTGCAGGATCGCATGCGGGAAATGTCCGCAGCGTTTTCTGCGATCTCCGTCATGCCGATGATCGCGTTAAGGGGCGTCCGTATTTCATGGCTCATATTGGACAGAAAATCGCTCTTGGCTTTTGCCGCCGCCTCCGCGGCCTTTGTCTGAACTTCCAGGGCCGCCGTGCGCTCCCTGACGGTCCTCTCCAATATGGTGTTCACCCGTTTTCTGCGGCTTATAATGACGACAAGCAGCGCGATGATCGCTATAAGCATTACGGACAATCCCAGCAAAAACATGGACTGCTGCTTCGCCATGGTTCCGCTGTAATCGAAAATGCGCTGCTTCCATCGTTCCGCGATGGTGCCGGTATCCACGTAAGCCTGGGCTTTGCTGACGATGGACCTTAACAATGCCTCGTCTCTGTTGAACCCCAAATAGGAGCCATAGTTAAACGAAAACGCCAAATTAATCTTAAAGCCGGGGTCTTCCATATAGTTGCTGGTGCTTAGAAGCATATTGCGCGACGCCATCCATAAATCAATCTCGCCGTTTTTAATTTTTCGCAGCGCGTCGCTGTTATTACCGCATTGCACAAGATCACCGTGATCGGGAAACCACTTGTTGAAAAAATCTTCGTACGCGCTGCCTTTAACGACGCCTATACGGGAATACACCACTTGATTAACGGAGATATTGGGCGTATCGATCAAAGAAAGCAGCGCAAAATAGTCGTCCGCATAGGGTTTGTCCGTCCACAGGAATCTGTCGTTCCGTTCGTCGGACTGCAGAAGCTCGGTAATCATGGCCGCGTCGCCGTGTTCCAAAGCGGCAAGGTTGTTGACCCACACGGAATCCGTGCCGCTTACGACTTCATATCCCAGTCCGGTTAAATCGCATATCTTGTCCAATACGTCTATGCTAATACCCTGCCACTCTTTCTCCGTGGTGTTGTAAAAGCTGGCCGGATAGTTGTCGGCTTCGGCGATTAGCTTGACGGGGCTTCCGTTTTCGATCTGCGCTTGCAGATACGCTTTTTCCGCC
>JAITKV010000039.1 GCA_031278215.1 Spirochaetaceae bacterium | reverse complement strand
CGAGGTACAGGAATTTGTCAACTGCATCATCGAAAAGCGCAAACCGGATGTAACCGTATACGACGGAACGAGGGTTTCGGAAATCGCCTATACCTGCAAGTCGGCGTTTGAAAGCGGCGGCCTTGTACGGTTTTAGGGAACAACTTGTCCTTTTTTGTGAAATGATGCAGAATGGGGACGGCCATGGTAAACATCAAGGACATAGCAAAACAAGCCGGTATGTCTCCTTCTACCGTTTCCCGGGTGATTAACGGAAAGAAACACGTTAACTCCGTCAAGCGAAAACAGATCCTTAAGCTGATCGAAGAAACCGGATATGTCCCCAACAAGGCCGCCCGGAGCATGGTTCTTAAGCGAAGTTTTACCGTGGGAATTGTTATTCCCGATACCTTTAATATGTTCCAGCGGCAGCTTTTTTCCAGCATCGAACGGCACCTTGATTTTTTTGGCTACCATACCCTGTTTTTTTTTGTAACCTTTGACGATAAAAGCGAAGAAGCCTGCCTTAACCGGCTTAAGGCGGAAAAGGTTGACGGGGTAATTATGCTCCACGAAATAAAAAATTCTACCTTTTATGACTACATTAAAGCCGCGGCGCTGCCGATTGTAACAGCCACCTTCCACTATCCGGGATTTTCGGCGATCCATGTCAACGAAGAACAGGCCTCCAAGGATGCGGTGATGCACCTGATAAACCTGGGCCATTCCCGTATTCTAATGATCTCCGGCGACGGCTTTACCTTTGGCCGCCAGCGGGCGGAAGGATTTTTTCAGGCCCTCACCGAAGCGAGCATACCCTGGGAAGAAAACCGGGTAGTTTTTGTATCCCACTATACCGCGGAATTCGGCATGTATGGCATGCGGGAGCTTCTTCTGCGGGAACAGCGCAATTTTACCGCCCTCTTTGCCGCCACCGATGAGCTGGCCATCGGGGCCATACGGGTCTTAAACGACGAGGGCATGCGGGTGCCCCAGGATGTGTCGGTGGTTGGGTTTGACGATATAGAAATTGCCCAGTATATGTACCCCCGGCTTACCACCGTTAGCCAGCCCCTTTCGGAAATGGGAGAAAAGACGGCCCTTACCCTTCACCGCCAGATTATCGGCGGTAAAAAAACGGAAAACGAACAGATCCTTCCGTACAAGTTTATTATCCGGGAATCTACCCGGGCCCTGGCCCACTAGGGGGGCGCGTCCGTTAAGACCGGGGATCTGCAAAAGGAATATCCGAAGATGAAGCAGGACCTTTTTGGTTTAAAGGGCGCCCCTATTCTGGGGGCGCTGTTTGATCTTGACGGCGTCCTGGTGGATACCGCGAAGTATCACTACCTGGCGTGGAAGCGCCTTGCGGCGGAGCTGGGATTTTATTTTACCGAAGCGGACAATGAGCGGCTTAAGGGAGTAAGCCGCCTTCGTTCCCTGGAGATCCTTCTTAAGGCCGGTCATTGCTCGATGACCGAAGAACAAAAAGCCCTGGCGGCGGAGAAAAAAAACGCATGGTATGTGGAATACCTGCACGGTCTGGACCAGGGGGCCCTTCTTCCCGGTTCCCGGGAATATCTGGAACGGCTTCGCGCCGCGGGAATAAAAACCGCCCTGGGCTCCGCCAGTAAAAACGCCCCCCTTATTCTGGAACGGCTTGACATTGCGTCCCTCTTTGATGCGGTAATAGACGGCAGCCTGGTAAGCCGGGCAAAGCCGGATCCCGAGGTGTTTCTTAAGGGGGCAAAGAAGCTTGCCCTGGCCCCCCGGTCCTGCGTGGTTTTTGAAGATTCCCTGGCCGGCATAGAAGCCGCCCGGGCCGGGGGGATGCGGATCATCGGGGTGGGCAGGCCCGAAAATCTTCCCGGCGCAGAACTGTACCTTGCCTCCTTAAAGGATCTGTTGTAGCGGTTTTATACCGCCGCGGCATTTCGTACCGCGGCGGCGCCGGCGGCGCCGGTGGTTCCGGCGGCGCCGGTGGTTCCGGCGGCGTCGGCGGTTCCGGCGGCATCGGCGGTTCCGGCGGCACCGGCGGCGTAGAGCAGGAAAATGGCCTGGGTCCCCAGGTCCTCTCCGCAGGCCCCTTCCGGGGAACCCTGTGTAACCGTCCCGGGACTTCCCAGCGCCGCGGCGGCCCGGGCCGCTTCTTCCAACCGGCGCCGGTCCATCTTGGCCAGGATCCGGTACATGGCTTGCGCCTGTTCAAGTCCCGGCAGCTGTATGCCCAATTCCGCCGCCGACTGTATGGCAATGCCCATGTCTTTAATAAAGTGCTTTACAAAAAAACCGGGTTTAAAATCCCCCTGAAGCATCCGGGGCGCCAGGTTGGAGAGGCTCCAGCTTCCGGCGGCGCCGGATTCAATGCTTTTTAGCATGGTTCGGGGATCAAGCCCCGCCTTAAGGCCGTACAGCAGGGCTTCCGATACTGCCATCATGGAGGACGCGATGGCGATTTGGTTGCTCATTTTACAGTGCTGTCCCGCGCCGCTTTCGCCTTGAAAGACGATGTTGGTTCCCATGCAGCGAAAGACCGGGAGCATCCGCCTAAACCCTTCTTCCTCTCCCCCCACCATGATGGAAAGGGCCGCGTTCCTGGCCCCCACATCCCCGCCGGATACCGGCGCATCCAGGCTTATAATTCCCCGGGCCTTTGCCGCCTTTGCGATCCGCCGGGCTAAGGCGGGGCCTGAGCTTGTCATATCGGTCAGGATGGTTCCCGGCCCGGCCTGTTCCACTATGCCTTTGGGGGAAAGGTATATTTCCTCCACATCCTGCGGGTACCCCACCATGCTGATAAGCGCTTCGGCGCCCCGGGCCGCCTCTCCGGGGCCGGGGGCCCACCGGGCGCCTTCCCTAAGCAGATCCGCGGCCTTTTCTTTGGTCCGGCTGTATACGGTTAGGGAATGACCCCCCTTAAGAAGATGGGCGGCCATGCTGCGGCCCATCACTCCGGCGCCGATAAATGCAATTTCCATATTCGAAAGTAAGTATACAAAAAACGGAAAGGCCCTGCCAACCGGTAAAGGGTCCGTGTTAAGAATAAGCACAAAGATTTGTCTGCCCGGCTTCGGCAAGGCCCCGCCGGGGTCCGCGGCCCCGGACGAAAAAGAGCTTTTTACAAAAAACGCGGTTCCATACAAGCAAGATACAACTTTTTACCCTATAGGGGGCGATGGGGGGAAAGGAATTGATGATGACACGAATACGGCTAATCGCTTTACTGTTTGCCGCGGCGCCGGTGTTTTTTGCCTGCGCCGGGAAAGGGGCCGCGGCCCCGGACGAAAAAGCCGCGGGGGCTTCCGGCCCGGCGGTTTCGGAGGCCCTAATTTCGGGGAACGGAGGGCCGGGCCGGGCCGGGGATATGGACCCTGCGCAGATCCCCGAAGCCCTGGAAGAATTGGCGGAAATGGAACGTACCGGGGGCTATATACCCGGTTTGGGCCTGACGGAATCGAACCTTAGGGAAAAAGCCGGAGACTACGCGGGGGCGGTGCTGGCGGTCTTTAAGGAATTAGCCTGGGCCTATTCCCTTGGGGCCGGCGGGGTAACCAGGTCCGCCATTGACGAGGGCCTGTCGAGGATGCTGGATCCGGCGGCGGCCGGACAGTTTTCCCCCGCCGCCGGGGAAGAGATACGCGCCGCGGTCCGGGGGATCCGGGCCTTTTGCCAGGGCCGCTGGGAAGAGGCGGAAGGGCAGCTGCGGGAAATCTACCGGGAAGCGGACGCGGACGCCTTTTCCCGCTGGATGCTCCTGGTCTGTGAAATGGAAAGGGCCCTTCGGGAAGGATCCGGCCGGGAAAACCGTTCCGCCTATGGATCGATCCGGGCCCGGTATGATTCCTTTCCCGAATACTGGTACCGGGGCGCCCGGAATTTTCCCCCCGCAATGGCGGGGGGCTATGCGGAACGGTGCATCAACCTGGCGCCCGCGGGACCCTATGCGGCGGAATGCCGGATCATCCTGGCCCAAACCATGGGTTTGAATTCCGCGGACGCCTCGGCCCTTAGAACCCGGCTGGAAATTGAAGCGCTTATTTCCGGCGCAAGAAACCAGGGAAATCCCGAACTGCTTTCGGAACTGCTTCCTTTGACGGCCCTGCCGGATAACCCGTCCACCCTCTACGCTTCCGGGGCCATGCGGGCCCTGGCCGCGGAGGGTCCCTTTAAAGACTGGTTTAGCCGGGAGGCGGAAAAAGCCACAGGCCGGCTTGCGGAACGGCTTTTGTATATTTCCCGGGGCTGATATGAAAAGATTTCGCCGAAGGCCAGGCCCGCGCGCTGCGCCGCGGAAGCCCGTTTTCCCGGGGCTCTTGCTTATCTTTGCGCCGCTGCTTGTTTTCCCCTTCTTGTTTTCGTGCCGGGACGGGAACCCCGGTGAAGAAACCATGGTTCTGTATAGCCGCGCCGCGGCCGTGTATGCCCAGGGCGGTTTTACGGAAACCGCATCCATGCTCGAGAAAATCAATAATTTTACCCCCGCCTTGGTGTTGCGGGCCAAGGCCCTGTACTTTAACGGGCAGGGGGAGGAGGCCCGTAAACTCTTACGCCGGGCCCTGCGCCGCCATCCGGGATCGGCGGAGGCTTCCCTGTTTCTTGCCCGGATCCTCCATGAACAGGAAAAGGACGCCGAAGCCCTTGTGGTAATCGAAACCCTGCTCCGGGATAATCCCCAGGATCTGCGGGCCCTGCGGCTGGCGGCGGCTCTGGCGGCCCGCCGGGAAGACGCGGAAGATGCGGCGGCCTTCCTGGACAGAGCCGTGGAAGCCTCCGCGGAAACGGCCCTGATTTTTATTGACCGGGCAAAACTCCGGTGGACCGCCGGGAACGGTTCCGGCGCCCTGGAGGATCTTCGCCGGGCGGAACTCCTCCTTCCCTGGAATACGCCCTTAATCCGGGGAATAAAAGATTTGCGGTCGGTCCTGGAAGCAGCCGCGGATAGATCGGGAGAAAAGCCATGAACAAATTAAGAGGGGCGCCCGTGGTAACGGGGTTCCTGCTGCTCATGCTGGGTTCCTGTGCGGCCCTGGGGCTTGGGCCTTCGGCCCGGGGCTGGCCGGCGCCTGAAAAAAAACTTGGCGCCGCGGAGATACAAAATATCCGGGTGGATAAAAACGCCGACTGGGATTCGGTTGAAGCCGAAGTAAGGCGGATTCTGCCGCTGCTCCTGGCGGAACGGGGATATGACCGGGGCCCCCAGTACCGGGTGGACGCGGTGATCATTGAACGGGAATATACGGAAAATTGGAAGACCCGCCGTTCCCTGTCGGTGGAAATCCGGATCTGGGAAAATTCCGGCGCCCCGGAAAATTCCGGGCCCCTCCACGGAATCGGGGAAGATCCGCTTCCCCTGGCGGCGGGAACAGCTTTGTTTTCGGGGAACAGGAGTTTTTCTTCTTCCCGGATCCTCCACCGGCTTCTGCGGCTTGCCCTTTCTAAGGCGCTGGAGGAACTGCAAAAAAAATGAAAAAAACCCGCCGTCTGGATCTGTGTATATTTCTTGTATTTTACGCCGTGTTTTACGCCGGCGCCGAAAGCCGGCGCTCCCTTACCTTTGAAGAAGCGGGAAGGCTGGCGGCCGCGGCTTCCACGGACCTGCGCTATGCCCGTTCCCGGCGGGCCTTGAGGGAAGGGATGTGGGTTCTTGGCCTTCGGGCCTACCTGCCCCAGGTAACGTTTTTGGCGTCCGAGGATGAGCGGCTTTCCCAGATCAGCGCCGACTCATTTATTAAAACCTATTCGATAAATCTGGATCAGCTTTTATTTGACGGTGGAAGAACCAGGGCGGGACGGTATATGGAACGGGCGGAACTTGTTCTGCTTGCCGACGACCTTAAGCTGAGCGAAACGGAGATAATCGAAGCGGCCGTCTCCGCATACCGGCAGATCCTTTTACTGCGGATGCTTATTGAGATCCGGAAAAAGGCCCTGGTTTCTTTGCGGGAACAACAGCGTATTTTGGACGAAGAGCTTACCCTGGGTTTGGTCCGGGACATGGACTGCCTGGAAGCGGAGATTACCGTTAAAGAAGCGGCCCTGGAACTTAGATCCTTTACAGTCCAACTGGAAGATCACGAGAACCGGTTTATGAAACTACTGGGGCTTCGCGAAATGCCGGAGCTTGCGGAAACGGTGGATATTACCCATTCGCCGCCTATTCCCGGGGAAGAGACAATCCGCCGGGCGGCGGTAAGCAGGAACCCCGGTCTAAGACGGCTTCTTCACTCGGTGGAGCGGCAGGAAAGGGAGCTTACATTGGCGTCCCGATCCTGGATTCCCACGCTGCGGGCCTCCGGAAGCTTTTCGGCCAGCGGCCAGAATTACCCCCTGACCAGGTGGAATTGGTCCCTGGGGTTTTCGATAAATTTCTCTTCCCCCTGGTTTTCTGCCGCCTCCGGCGGTTCCGCGGGATGGGAACCGCCCTATGACAGGACCGCCCGGGTGCAGGCTTCGTTCAGCCCCCTGCCGGATCCCGCCTCCGGCCTGGGGGCTAAACAGGCGGTCCTGGCCCTGGCCCTGGAACAGGAAAATTACCAGGATCGGCTGGAAGGGCTGGGAAAGGAAGGGGCCGCGATCATCCGCAGCCTTGCCTTAAGAGAACAGCGCAGGGCGTTGACCGTGGAAGCCCTGAATCTGGCGGCGGAGAAATACCGCTTAAACGAGGTGCTTCTTGAATTAGGACGGATTACCCGGATCGAGTTAATGGAAGAACGGCTTGAGTACGAGCAAAAAGAAATGGAAGCCACGGAAGCGGCCGTCGCCCTGCTGGAGGCTCAAGGGGTCCTGGAACGGTTCATCGATCTTACTCCGGGAACCCTGGAAAAATTTGTTAAGGAAGAAGGGCCTTTACAACATTAGATTTGTTCACAACCCGGCTGGCTGCCGGACAAGTCTATTGAACCGGGCAGAGACGTAAAGAAACCGGAAGATAGGAGGAATTGAGTTATGACGCCGAATAACTTTTTGGGGCCCGTGATTTTTTCCGCGGCGGCGCTGTGCATTGCTGCCTGCGGAAGGGTCCAGGCTTCTTCCGGCGAGTATGTACCCCGGGTCAAGTTGGCTCCGGTAGAATTACGGGAGCTTGCCGAAGAGGCGTCCGGTTTTGGCGCCCTGTCGTTCCTGACCAAGGTAGACATAAGCGCCACCCAGGACGGGGTGGTCCGCCGGATATACTACCGTGAAGGGGACCGCGTCCCAAAGGGAGCGCGGGTCGTCCAATTAGAAAATCCCCAGATAGATCTCGCGGTAGGCCAAGCGGAAAATGCCTGTTCCCGGGCGGAGGCGGCGGTTAAACTGGCCCTGTCCCGTCTAATGGAAGGAGAGTTCAATGCCGAAGCGGAACTCCTAAGCATTGCCAAGGCAGAGGCGGAACTGGATCAGGCCCGGAAGGCATTGGAAGAACAGCGGCGGAAGGGGGACAGTGAAGAGACCCTCTACGCGGCCGGGGGCCTTAGCGACGAGGCTATTCGGGATACCCGGTTTAACCTGGAAAATGCGGAAAAGCAGGTACAGCTGATGGAACGGGAACTGGAAATTCGCAGTGTAGGAAGACGGGAGCAGGACCTGGTAACCGCGGGGCTTGTTCCGGCGGGGGGCTTTTCTTCCGGCGGGGAACGCCGCCTTGCCTTGATACGGCTTGCCACCTCCACCCTTCGGGCAGAGGCCGAAGCGGCCAGGACCCAGCTTGAAGCGGCGGCACGGGAACTGGAATCGATACGCATCGCCCAGGGGGAACTTACCGTTTACAGCCCCTCCGGGGGAATTGTGGGGGCCCGGTATCTTGAAGAAGGGGAGCGGGCAAAACAGGAAGATAAGCTTCTAACCCTGATGGACACCGGATCCCTGTATGTGATTTTTCCCCTGCGGGAACAGGATGCTCTTAAGCTCCGTAAGGGCATGTCTGCGAGGATCAAAATAGACGGCGCCGGCGCGGTCTATGACGGAACGGTGGATCTGGTTTCCCCTCAGGCAGACAGCCAGTCCTTTACGTTTATGGTCCGGATTTTAATACCCGGATCCGTTCTTGCGGGGGAGGAAGAAAAAATTAAGCCCGGCATGTTTGCCCGGGTAACGGTGAACCTTGGATATAAACGGAAAGTCCTGCTGGTTCCCGAAAGCGCCGTCTTAAACCGGAAGGATAACGAAGGGACGGTCTTTGTTATAAACCGGGGCCGGGCTGCGGAACGGATCGTTCAACTTGGTTCCCCCCTGGGGGAAGAACGGGAAATTCTTTCGGGCCTGGGGGCGGGGGAAGCGGTGGTACGACAACCCGGGGCCGCGTTAAAAGAGGGAAGCCGTGTTATTCCTGAGTAGCGGGCCCCGCGAAAAACCGGGAAGGATCCGGGGGAATCCTCATTCGGTCTGGGGCCCGGTTTTAACAGTGCTGGCGCTGGGCCTTGGGGGCTGTAATTTTATCAACCTTAGGCCCATAGGCTTTAGTTCCTATCCGGAAGCGGAAAATACTATTTTGCCAGAAGCGCAAAGCGTCCTTGTGGTGCGCTTTGATACGGGCATGGACAAGGGGGAAACGCAAAAGGCCCTGTCGGTAAGCTTTAGCGGCGGAACCGTTTCCGGCGATCTGACATGGCAGGGGGATGATCTTTTTTTTACGCCCCTGGAGCCATGGCTGCCGGGGGTCCGGTATACCTTAAACCTCGCGGGAACCATCTATGCCCTGGACGGCCGGGAAAGCCGGGTGGTTCATCATGTTCCGTTTTATGTCCTTACCCGGGAGGCGGCGCCTTACGGTCTTAGCTTTAGCCCCCCCGACGGCGCGTCGGTGGGGGTGGATCCCCCGGGGGGCGCTTTTATCAGGATCGTATTTTCCCAACCCATGGATCGCCAAAGTACCGCGGACGGCTTTTCTTTGGACGGAGTGAACAAACGGGAATTTCGCTGGTCCGGAGACGATACGGTAATGGAAGTACATCCCCTCGACAAACTTAATCCCTGGACCCAGTATCACTGGACTTTACGGGTCAAGGCCCGGGGCCGTAACGGCGTTCCCCTGGGAAAAGAAATAAGCGGCGCTTTTACCACCGATGCGGACAGGCTTCTTCCCGCGGTGATCGAGGTGTATCCTCTTGTCAAAGGAAACGCCGGTTCGGGCCTGTGGTGGATACGAACCGGGTCTTCCATGGAAGACGGCCTTGATTCCGGTCAGGCCGTCGGAGTGGAATTCAATAAACCCATGGACGAGTCGGTTCTGCGGAATATACGGTTTGAACCCTCCCTGGCGGGCCGGGCAGAAATGTGGACTCCCTCGGTGATGGTTTTTATTCCCGACCAGGATCCCGAACCGCAGCGGATATATACCATGTACATATCCGGCGGCAGCACGGATACGGGGGGGCTCAAAATGGAAAAGGATTTTGCGTTTTCGTTTAGCTCCGGCGTCCCCTATCTTACGGTACTGTCTTTAGACGCGGGCCAGGGGCCGCAGGGCGCCGAAGAAAATGGAATATACCCGGCCCGGACAATACTGCCCGAAGGCATCGTCACGGTAACCGTAAGGTTTTCCCATGCGCTTACGCTTCAGGCCCAGGCCGATGCGGTGCTGGCGCTGTCCATGGAACCGTATTTTCCCCGGACCCTTAGGCCCATAAGCCTCCGTTCCGCCCGCTGGTGGTCCGAGGATACGCTGATCATTCAATGGGAAGGAATAGAAGCCGGTTCCGGAACGGAAGAACATTATTACCGGCTTAGGCTCCCCGGCGGAAGGGGCGCCATCGGGGACGGCAAGGGTTCATACCTTAAAGAAGATCTGTTCTTTTTTTTGCGGGGGGTTTTATGATAACGGGGGCCCACGGGAATTCGGGCCGGCCAAGGCCGGGCAGGGCCGGGGCGGTTTTTCTGGTCTTTGCCCTGTGGATTAATTCCTGCGATATTCTGCGGAACGGAACCTTTGACGTAGCCGCCTGGAGCCCCGGCGGCGGGTACCACGATCCGGCGGGCTTGGAAGTGGCCCTGGATTTTTCCCTGGAGCCGGATCGGGTCAGCGTGGAAGGATCCTTTTCTCTTCACGAAGATTCCCAAAATATACCGGGGCATTTTTCTTGGCATGGATCCAGGATGATCTTTACGCCCGCCGCTCCCCTGGAGGCAAACAGGGATTACCGTATCCTTCTTACCACCGATGCCCAGGATCGCCGGGGACTTTCTTTGGAACGGCAGTTTGAAGCTTCGTTTACCACCCGGTACGGCGGGGCCAGGCCCGTGCTTGCATCATCGGTTCCTAAGGACGGAGGCATCCTCGAAGAAGAACGGAGCGGGGTGGAACTGATTTTCCCGGTTCCTCTCCGGCGTAGTTCTTTGGCGGATCTGTCTTTTTCTCCTGCGATTTCCGGGGTCTGGGCGCTGGAAGACGGAGACCGTAAAGCGGTCTTTACTCCCTCGGAGGACTGGAGCGTCGGAAGGGAATACCGCCTTTTTTCCGGGACCGGCGTCGCGGATGCCACGGGGCTGGAAGCGGGCAGGGAATACATTCTTCACTTTTTTGCCGGTCTTGATTGTACGGGGCCGGAATTGATTTCCGCTTCCGCCCTGGATCCCGGGGGAAACCAGGCGCTGGACCTTCAGGCCGAAGACGGAAGCTTTATGGAGAATTCGTCCTGGGAGCGGAACTACCGTTTAGCCCTGGTTTTTTCTGAGCCCGTGGATACCGCGTCGGTCAGCGCCGCGCTAAGCTGCGAACCCGCCCTGGGGATGATCCTGGAAACCCCGCCCGGCTACTCTTCCTCCCCGGTGTACCGGTTTTCCGATCCTCCCGCCTATGGTTCTTCTTTTACCCTTACCATACAAACCGGCGTAAAGGATCGCCGGGGTAATATAATGAAGGAAAAAGTCTGCTTCCGCATCAAGGCGGACGGGGCTTCTTCGATGCCGCCGGTACTGCGGGCCATGCGGTTTCCCCTAAAGCCCGGAGCGGCCCCGGAGGATCTGGCGGTATATACGACCGAAGATCAGTTCGCGGATTTTCCCCTGAGGGGAGAAAATTATACCTTTGATACGGAACTAAGCGCCTGGATCGAGTTGTACTTTGAAACCGCCGGGGGTTCATCGGTTCCGCCGGATCCCCTTTCTTTGATGGATGTATTTTCGGTCGGCGCCACCAACGGGGCTCTGAACTTTTCTCCCAGGACCCTGGTGTTTTCCGGCTTTACCGTGCCGGAACCGGCTTTGGCCTGGGGCGCCCTGTACCGGGTAGAAATCCGGGGGATGCTGACAAACCGGCCCTACACGGGAATGGTGACGGTGGAAGTGAAGGCGGGACTGAAGGACGCGCTGGGCAACAAGAGCGCCCGGCCCTTCCGCTTTTTGTTAATAAAGTAATAGGAGCATGACAGGAGATGGATAAACTTATTGCCGCCGCCGTGCGCCGCCCGGTAACGGTGCTTATGGGCCTGGGATCTCTTTTCCTGGGGGGATTCTTTTCCTGGTCGATTCTACCCCTTCAGCGGCTGCCGGAATTCCCCTTTCCCCGGGTAACGGTGGAAGCCCTCTATCCCGGTTTGGGCGCCGAGGATATCCGTTCATCCCTTACCATTCCCCTGGAAGACGCCCTCTCTTCGGTTAAGGGACTTGAACGGCTTAGAAGCGTTTCCCGGGACGGGTCGTCCCTGACGGTGCTGGATTTTCGCTGGGGCACGGACAGCGGGGCCGCGTCGGTTCAGGTTCGGGAGGCGATTGACGCGGTCTACCCCGGTCTGCCGGAAGGGGTGCGCAAGCCCTCGGTGGTTCCCGGGGATCCCGGCGAGGAACCCCAGATCATTGCCGTGATCCGTTCACATTTGGGGGCGGCCTTTGCCAGGAATTTTGCGGAATACGAGCTTCGATCCCGGCTGCGGCGCGTCGACGGGGTGGGGGCGGTGATCCTGGGGGGCGGCGAAAAGGAAGAACTGGAACTAAAGGTGGATATTCCCCGGGCCCTGCTTCGGGGGCTCCCGCCGGCGGCCCTGGCGGAGATCCTGGCCTCCGAGACCGCCAATATCCCCGCGGGAAACAGCCGGGAAGGGGAGCGGGAACTGGTGGTAGTAAGCCGCGGCAGGCCCGGTACGGAAGAAGAACTGGGCGCCTTGGTCTTTCCCTCCGAAAGCGGCCCCTTTGTCATAGGCGATCTGGGAACCCTAAACCGAAGACCGGCGAAGCGGGAAAGCGTTTTTATCGCCCGGGACGGGGATGGAAACATGGATGAATACGTGGTCCTGGAAATTTACCGCCGTCCCGGCGCGGACCCGGTAAAATTATCCGGGGATGTACAGGAACTGGTAACGGCGGAAGCGGCCTCTTTTGCCCGGGACGGGGAAATACGGATCATCTACGATGACGGGGCTTCCATAGTTCCGGGGATCCGTAAGCTGGCGGTCTCTGCCGGCGCCGGAATAATCGCGGTCATGGGGGTACTGTTCTTTACCCTTCGCAGTTTTCGCTATAGCATGCTGGCCGGCCTTTCCCTGCCTGCCGCCATAGCCGCGTCCCTGGCGGCCCTCGCGGTCCTGGGAAGATCCCTAAACAACATGAGCCTTTCCGGTATAGCCCTGGGGATAGGGCTTGTTTCTGATACATCGGTGATCATCCTGGATCTGCTCCACCAAAGTTTTTACGGACACGCCGAAAGGCCTCCCCGGAAAGAGGTGGCGGACCGGGCGGCGATGGTGGCCTCTTCAAGTTTTGGGGGAACCATAACTACCGCGGTGGTTTTTATTCCCATCCTGTTTCTTCCCGGTCCCCTGGGAAGCCTCTTTGGGGATCTTTCCATTTCCCTGGTAAGTTCCATAGCCGCCGGGTGGATCTACGCCCAATTTGCCCTGCCGTCGCTTTTTAGGCTCTTTTGGGCTCCGGGCTTGTTGCCCCGCGAAACTTTGCGGCCCGGACCGCCGCTTCCCGGCCTGGGGACGGCGCGGTACGGTTCTTTGCTCCGGCTCTGCATGCAAAGGCCCCGCCGGATCTGGGGGGCCGCGGCCGTGGTTTGTATTACCGGCTTTGGACTGCTGATAAGCCGGCCCAGGGGCTTTCTTTCCCCCGCGGATGCGCCGGAAATAACTGTTTCCCTAAATTTTCCTCCCGGGACAACCATGGACAGCATAGCTGCAAAGGCTATGGATCTGGGGAAGGGTCTTGCGGCCTTACCCGGCATAAGCGCCCTGTTTGGCCGCGCCGGTTCGGAGGAGGACGATCCGGGCAAACGGACGGATCCTGATTATCGCAGGGAAACCTTTACCTACCGCTGCATACTGGATCCCGGGGTTAAACCCGCCGGGGTTTTGGGCGAAATTACCGCGGCCCTTCACGGAACCGGAGCGGCGGCGTACATTCCCCGGGATAGGACGGAAAAGCTGCTGGGCCTTTCATCGTCCGCCACGGTGGCCGTTCGAGGCCGGAACCGGGAGGAACTGGAATCCCGGGCGGCCGCGGCGGAGGCGCTTCTTAGTTCCGGCGCGTACATCAGGGCCCTGGAGATGCGCCCCGCCGGTTCCAGGCCGGAACTGCGGATTCTGCCGGATCGGGCGGCTCTTGCCTATACGGGGATAAGCCTTGTGGAAACGGCCCGGGCGGTATATGCCGCCTCCGAGGGTGTAAAGGCGGGGGAACTGGAATTGGCGGGAAACATTCTGGACCTGAAAGTATCGGCCCTGGATCTGCCGGAACTGGAAGCCCTGCCGGTGGCCCTTACAGAAACCGGGCCGGTGTTTTTAGGAAGCCTGGCCCGGGTTGAGTACCGGGAAGCCCCGGCGGCCCTGGCCCGGCTGGACCGCAGCGACGTCTTGTATCTGGATTTGTTTCCAAACCCGGGAAAGGAGGGGGGACTGTCCCGGTTTCTTAGATCCCTGTGTTCAGAGAAAGAGCGGGGTCTTGGCCGGGCGGATGAATCGGCCTTTGCCCGGTACAGGCTTTCCCTGGTACTAACCGCGGCGCTGGTCCTTATCCTGCTGTATCTGACCATGGGGGCGGAATTTGAATCCCTCAGCCTGCCCCTGATTCTGCTTTTGGCAATTCCCTTTTCCCTGGCCGGAGCAGGACCCGCCCTCTTTATCAGCGGGGCGGCTCTTGACTCATCCTCGGTTTTGGCCCTGATGGTGCTTTTTGGACTTTCGGTAAACAGCGGCATGGTCCTTTACGAACTGGCCCATGAAAAGCACCGGCAGGGCTTGGATCCGGAAAAGGCGGTATACGAGGGGGCCCTTGAACGTTTCCGTCCTGTTTTAACCACCACCCTTACCACGACCTTTGCCCTGGTCCCCCTGGCGGTAAATCCCCTGGGGGCCGGAGAATTGTCCATGGCCGCGGCCATGCTGGGGGGTCTTATCGCATCCACCCTGCTTACCCTCTTTGCCCTTCCTCCCGTATTGATCCGGTTTTTAAAGCGGAGGTCCGTATATGGCTGATCTTACCCGGCCCAAAAAAGCCCTCTGTATCATCCTGGGACTTTTAGCCGCGGCTTTTTTTATTATCCGGGGGTGGGGAAAAACCGGACCCGGTCTTCAAGGTTCCGCGGATGAAAGCTTTACCGTAACCCAGCGGTTTTACGGAGTGGATGCGGCGGAAATGGAAAGAATTGCCGCCATTCCCCTGGAAGACGCGATGACGGGAATTACCGGCCTTAAACGGATAGTAAGTTCTTGCGAGAACGGCCGGGCCCGGGTAAGCTGCTACTTTGAAGGAAAAATGAAGGGCCGCTACGAGATGGTTAGGGACGCCGCCCAGAGGGTCTACGAGTCCCTTCCTGCCGCCGCCCAGCGCCCGGAATTTTCTTTTTCCGGCGATTCCAGGGTTCCGGTTTGGACCGCCGCGGTAACGGCCCCGGATCACTGTTCCCTGGGAACAATCCTGGAAAAAACCCTAAAACCCGCCCTGGAAGGCCTTCCCGGCGCCGGGGAAGTGGAAATTTCCGGAACCGGGCTTACCGAAATTGTAATTACCCTGCGGGAACAGGAAGCCGCGGCCCGGAACATCGGCGTCGCGCATCTGGCGGCCCTGTTGGGAAGCAGCGATCTGCTCCTTTCCGGAGGAACCCTTAGGGAACGCAGGGGTTCCGGGGAATCCCCGGCATTCCGGGAAATACCGGTACTGGTGGACGGCCGTTACGGCACCGTGGAAAATTTGCGGCATGCCCTGATCCCCCTGAGGGACGACGGCGGAAACCGGACCTTCGCCCTGCTGGGGGATATTGCGGTCCTGGAGGAACGGGAGCGGACCAATGAAAACCGTTCCCGGCTGAACGGAAAGGAAGCGGCCCTTATCGCGGTCATGGGCAACGACGGGGCGGATCTGGGAAAACTTTCCCTTTTTATCGGCAGGGAACTGGCAAAATACCCTGACCTGGATTTTACGGTTCTATCCGACAGGGGCGAGGCGGAAAGGGACGCCCGCAATTCGGCCCTGGGGGCGGCGATGGAAGGTTCCTGCGCGGTGGCCCTTTTGGCTGCGCTGATCTGTTTCCGGAAGAGAAGGGGGTCCCTGGCCCTAATCTGCGCGCTTACCGTACCGGTGGTAAGTTTTTTTTCCGCCGCCCTGCTTATCCTTTTGGGTTTTTCCCTGGACAAGCTTGTCCTGGCGGGGCTGGCTTCGGGGTCCGGGGCTGCAGTGGACGCGGCGATTCTTGGGGCCGAATATTTCCATTCCTGCGAAACCCTGGAAGAGGGGAAAAAAGCCTTAGAGGGTCTGGCCTTTCCTCTGGTTTCCGGTTCCCTTACCACCATCATAGCCCTTCTGCCCTTAATGGCCCGGGATCGGTCAGGGATAAACACCGTGGCCTGGGCGGTGGCTTCGGTAAACGGTATGGCCATGATCTTGTCCCTAACCTTACTGCCTCCCCTGTTTCTATGGGATGTATCCCGAAAAAAGTCCGCGGCTTCCGGACAGGGGTCTGGTTCCGTGTTTGTCCGGAAATCCGCTTTAACGCCCCGCCGAAGCTCCGGCGTGCGTCCTGCTTCGGGAAGGCTTATCCGGGGAGAAGCCGCGGGCCGCCATCGCCGGCGGCGCAGACTGGTCCGGGCCGCGGCCCGGCGGCTTGCGGCCCTGGTACGGGGGGTGCTGCGGCGGCCCCTGGCCGTGGGGGGATGCTGGCTGGGTCTAAGCGTCCTTGGAATCGCCGCCCTCTGCGCCGCCGGCGCCGACGCGGAACAAGAAAGTCCGGAAAATTCAATCTATGCCCAGATCGAATTCGACGGGGGGCTTCATGTGGATAAAACCGATGCGGCCCTGGCTTTATATGGGGAGGCTCTGAAGAAACATCCGGGGATACGAACCGTACAAACCGTGGCCCGGACCGGAACCGGTTCGGTTCTGGTAAGCTTTGATCCCCGGCGGCTGGATCCCCCGAAGGTCCGGGAATTACTGCGGACCATTCCGGTCCCGGGGGGCTTCGTGTACATCCTGGAATCCGCCGGAAACGATAGAAGCTGGCGGATCATTATATCCGGCAGTGAAGGGCGCCGGTGCAGGGAACTGGCGGTGGAAGCCGCCCGGATCTGTTCCGTGCTGCCGGAACTTTTAGAAACGGCGCTGAATTTTAAAGACGGCGGTCCCCGGCTTATTCTGGAGCCGGACAGGGAACGGCTGGCCCAGGGGGGATTTTCTTTTGGCGCCCTGGGGCAGACCACCCGCCGGGGCGTCCACGGCCCCGTGGCATACAAGCGGATGGAGCGGGACGGGGAACGGGATGTACGGATCCGGGGCGGGGCCGCCGCCGGAGACGCCGGTGATTTAGGGGATCTGTTTCTTATGGGCAAAGACGGGCCGGTGTTTTTAAGTTCTTTGGTCCGTATGGAAAAAAGCAGAGAAGAATCATCCATACAGCGGGAAGACCGGCGGCGCAGCGCTTCCATTTCTATCCGAACCGGTGTTGTGGATCCCCGCAGAATCAGGGACAGGGTCATGGGGGCCCTGAAGGTTCTGGAACTTCCGCCGGGCTATACCATTGAATTTGATCCCCCCGCAATCAAAGCCGCGGAAGAAGTAAACAGCCGGGCATACCTTTTTGTCCTGGTTCTTTTATTTTGCTATATGGTAATTGCGGGGTTTAAAGAATCCCTAAGCTTTCCCCTGGCGGTTCTTGCGGTGGTCCCCCCTTCCCTTTCCCTGCCGATCCTGTATCTTTTTTGCCGGTCCTATCCGCTTAACATGGCCGCCGTTTCTTCCTTTGTGGTGGTTTCGGGGATCGCCGTTAACGCCGCGGTCTTAATGGCAGACGCCCTGCAGTACGAAAAGCCCGAAGCCTTTTCCGTGTACCGGGTCTTGCGCCGCCGCCTTCCGGTCCTGGCGGCCACCACGGGGACCACCGTAGCCGGATCGATCCCCTTTCTTTTTGTAGGAAACGGCGCGGCCTTAGTGGTAAAGGTTCTTTCCCTGGTAAACGCCCTGGGGGTGGCCGCATCCGCCCTCTGTGCAATCACCCTTATCCCGGCTTTAATAAAATTATTTCCCCGGATACTCCACTCTCCGGGGGGTTTACATATACGGTAAGGCCGTTTCTGAATTTGATCCGGCGAAACGGCCCCGGATCGTGACACTATCTGTGCGGGTAAGGAAGTCCGCGTCTGCGGACGGCATTACGTTTATCCGAGGTCTCTTATGGCTGCTCAATTTATTTTTTTCTTTCTTTTTGTAATTAGCTTGTGTTCGGGTTCTTCGATTCTCCATGCCCGGGATCTGTATACGGTGCAGGGCTTTGATCAGGGGGTGTTTAACTACCACTTTGACCGGGCGGACCGGGAAGTGGATCCCGGTTCCTGGATGCGGGCCGCCCGGCGGGGGCTGGAACTTGCCCTGGCGGGCTGGGAACGAACGGCCCTGGAATTGTACACGGATCCGGAACTGCGGATTGAAGCGGAACAGAACCTGCTTTTATGGACGGAAGAGGAACTGGAAAAGCGTTATGGGGAATGGCTTTTTAAGCGCTTTTTCGGCCTTGGCGCGGGGGATATGGCAAAGGCCCTGGATCTGGCCGTTGATAATGCAAACCGCACATACGCCTACCACACCGGCGATGACGGCACGGTGCTCTACGGCGAAACCGGCGATCCCGAAACGGTGCGTCCCGCCGAGGGCCGCAGCATGGAAGAGGATCTTGCGGCCTGGAATGCACTGGTGTGGGATACCGGCGAAGATCAACTGGAGGTGTATCAAGGCGCCCTGGCCTCTTCTTTTCCCGAACTGCTCCTGTATATCCGGGAAGAAGACCGCGCCCGGTTTGAAGACCGTATAAAAGAAATTTCTGCCCGGGCCCTTATTAGCCGGCGGGCGGAATTCGAAGCCCTCCTTGCCCGGGAAGAGCGGCTCTTTATCGCCCGCCGTACCGGAGACATCTGGAGCCTGCGCAAGCAAAGTGAAAACGAAAGCGCCTTTGCCATCGGCTCCCGGCTGGTCGAAGATGCACAAGCCGCCTGTGCTTCGGGAATTGCATCCCTGGAACAACGGATAGAGGCGGCCCATGCCGGAACGGGGGATCTTTCCCTGGCCGGGACGGAATGGCTGGCGGCGTTCCGGGAACAGTTTGACCGGGGGCTTAAAGCCTGGGCGGATGCGGAGGAACAGTTTATCATCCGCCGGATGGAGTGGGAGCGGGACAGCGGAGAGCTTTTTTTACAGGGAGAAGAAGCCTGGAAAGCGGCTTTTTCGGAACTGGAAAAGGAACGGCTCGCCTGGGAAGACAGGGCCCGGGAACTGTTTGACGCCGGAGAATTGCTTTTTTACAATGTTTCGGAACAACTGCAAAACGCCATAAACGAAGCCAGGGCGGAATTCCAAAAAGATGCGGCGCTTAGATCCTACAGCGGCGCCGCACGGGCAAAGGCCCTGGTGGAAATGTACATCACCTGCGGTTCCGTTCTGGCGGAAGCCCGGGAAAGCGTGGATTTTTGGCTTTCCCGGTTTACCGGCGTTCCTCCGGCGGGGGCCCTGGAAGCGGGGAGTTTGTCCGGCTGGGTCAGGCTTGCAATGGACGGCGATTCCTTATCCGAGGGCCAAAAAACCGCAGGCCAGGAATTGATCCGCTGGGCGGATATTTTTACCCAGTACAGCGCCAAGGCCCGGGAATCCATCGGCGCCCTGGAAAGGGAATTCGGCCTTGTCCTGGGCATGGACAGGGGCGCCCTGGGCGGCGTCCTTGCCATGGACAGCGAAGAGTTCTTCTTGGATGAATACCAGGTGGAATTACTCCGGACCCAGGCGGTTGCCGGGTACTGGGAACAGCGCTATTCCATTGCCCAGGCGGTTTCCGCCTATGCGGAAGAATTAAGCGCCGGCCGTGTCACCGAGGCGGAAGGTCTGCGGCAGTGGGAGGATTCAAAGGCGCGGTACGATGAAGCCCTGGCGGCCTATGAAGAGATCCAGGAACGGCTAAAGAACGGCGGAACCGTTCTGGCGTCGATTCAGCAGGAACTGCAAAACGCCGCGGAGGCTTTGACGGAGGCGGAAAAAAAGCTGGAAGATGTAAACAGCCGCTACGCCCTGCAGATGGCGGCGTACAGGGTAAATTCCGGCGATTTTATCCTCGCGGAACTGGGAAACTACTATGGGTCCCTTATGGAAATTGCGGAAAGGCGCCGGCAGGACGACGCGTACTATACGGCGTTTGTAAGGGCAGAACAAAAGTTTATCGAAGAAGTAATACTACAGGACGCATGGGCGCTGCTGCGAAACACCGTAGAAACCGGGGAAGAGGAAGAATTAACCCGGATCCGGCTTACTCTGCTGGGGGCCGGTTCGGGGGCGGACTGGTATTTCTCCCTGGCCGGAAAAAACGATACGCCGGAAGAGCGCAGGGCCCTTGAGGAGGAAGGGCTTTTTAACCGCCTTAAGCGGGAGGCGGCGGAAGAAACCGTTCCCGGCGCTTCCGCGGCGGCGTTTTCGGTTTACCGGGAGTTTTCCGCGTATGCACCGGGCTTACAGCGGGAGGCCGCGGAATCTGCCCGGCGGAGCATGGAAAGGGTCTGCGCTGAATTCGGTTACGAAGGTTTTGAAGGCCCCCTGCCGGATATGGCGGCCCTGACGGATAAACTATTTTTATACGGAGAAAAGTTCGATATGAATCCCGGACATGTAACTGCTTTTTTCCTAAAAGAAATGGACCGGGCAATGGAACTGCTGCCGCTGGCGCTGGGAAACAGAGTAGCCGAATGGGGGTCTTCCCTGGTGGAGTATATGGTTGCCAAGACCCTGTACCGGGGGATAAACGTATCCGTGGATACGGCTGCCATACTGGAACGCTACGCGGAACTGGCCGCCCGCATGCTGGAGGCCGAGGGACGGGGGGATAAGCCGGAGGAGGATCTTGTCGGGGAAGTGGGTTTTTATCAATGCCTGGTTTTCTTTTTAAACTCCTACAACGAAGCCGCGGCGGCGGAAGAGGGGCCGGAACACTGGCGGGTCTATATCAGCAACCCCCGCTTTGATTCCTCCGCCGCGAATACGGAATCCGCCATTCCCGCCGCGGAAACCGGCCGGCCCGAAGGGCCGGATCTGATTAAGGGCGCCCTGTCCCGGAAAGAGGGCCGCCTGGCCGACGCCTGGGACGCGGCGGAGGCTGAAGGAAAAAAATTTTCCGAGGCCCTGGGGATGATTGCGG
The DNA here is from genome assembly GCA_031278215.1 of Spirochaetaceae bacterium. Classification (GTDB taxonomy): domain Bacteria; phylum Spirochaetota; class Spirochaetia; order Treponematales; family Breznakiellaceae; genus JAISLT01. The sequence continues at coordinate 58,259 of JAITKV010000039.1, read as the reverse complement.
AAGGCGGTTTATTCGGGCGGCAGCAGGAGTTTATGGCCACCGCGGTTTTGTATGCGGAAAATCCCGGCATGGAATGGAAGTACCGCCCCCAGGGCTTTGAATATACCATGGTCCTTGAAATCTTTGGCGAGGAACAGGAGAAACTGAAAAACAACGAAGCCTTGGAATTGTCCCTTAAACAGGGAATAGCCGATTTGGGTTTTAGATACGAAGAACTTCCCCCCTCAGGGCAGGAGGCGCTGGATCGGTTACGCGTTATTTCCGCGGAACTGGAGCAGGCCCGGGCTCTGCATCAACAGGCCCTGGCACAGTACGGCCAAAAAGCGGCGATCTATGAATCCGAAGGGAACCGGTATGAAATTCTTTACGGAGAGGCCAAGGATCGGTTTGCCCTTTTGGAGGCGATGCGGATTGAATATGAAAAACAGGATGCCATACAACGCTGGGCCGGTACAGCCTACCTAAACCAAAGTTCGGATCTGGCGGAGGGGATGCTCTACTACAAAGAGCCGGCGGAAGAACTGGCTTATGCCAAAGAACGAAAAGATCGGGCCCAGGCGGCCCTGTTGGCGCTACAGAGCCTTTATGCCGCCAACGAGAAAGAAAGACCCTATGACGACGGCGAATATACGGCATTGTATGACGAATATAAAGAAAGTTTTGCCAGGATGTTTTTGGCCTTAAAGGCAAAGACGGAATTTGACGCGGAACTGGAACTGGAGCAGGTAAAAAACAGAGAACTGTACCTTTCGGTTTCCGCCATGGCTTTTGGCTTTGTAAATCCTCAGTTAAGGGGCTATTACGAATCCTACGGTCCTCCCGAAACGGCGGATCCTTCGTGGATGGATTTTGTCCGCATCACGGAGTCCGGCGGTTTAGGCGTTTCTTTGGACGAATCTTCTTTTATATTGTCCCCCCCGGGAAGCGTTGAGGCGGAGGCCCTTTGGGGTTATTTTGACTCCGGACAATTTACCGGAGACGGGCTAAGCCAGACGTCCCCCTACGAGGAAGCGCTGGCTGCCTGGAGTGCCAGAATGGAAGGCTATGATTTGGGCAATATGAATTCCTACCAGACATGGGGACTTGCCCTTGATTATGTTATCCGGCGGATAATCGAAAGCAACCCTTCTGTTTCAGGCATCGGACAGTCCTATGAACTTACGGATATGGGCGCCGACGGAAACCTTAAACTTGATGACGACAAACTTAATAAGCTGCTTGAAAAATACCGGACCCATACCCTGCCCTGGGTACAGCAAAACGCGTGGAATTGTTTAAGCGCCCAGCAGAAGGAAGATTTGGAATTTTTGGCGGTCCTGCTTTTAACCGGCGGCGGAGGCGACGGGGCAGGGGGGCTGAACAAGGTGTCGGAATACAGGGAAATGGAGTGGCTTTATGACGAGGCGGATTATTATAAAATGTCTAAGAAAATATGGTTCGTCCGAATAACCGTTTACCGCTGGCCCTATACGTTTGATCACAGCGTTCTGGATCAGATCCTGCGGCTGACAAAAAACAGAAGGAACGCCTTTTACGATAATATAAATTATAACCGGGCTGTTTTTTCCTCCGGGATATCGAAACTATCTGCGGAAAAAACCAAGTATGAAGAATCCTGCAATAAACTTGCGGTTTTTTCAAAAAGGCGGGAACAGGGGATCCTTTGGGATGACATTGAATCTGCCCTGGCGCAGCTTGAAAATATTGAAGACACCGAGCTGGAAACATTAAAAACCTACTGGGACAAACTGCGGGCATATCAACAGGCCCTGGGAGACAAAATCGTATATTCCAGCGTTAGCTCCGCCCTGGATGGTCTTTATGCATGGGGAAAGGGGATAAAAGATGATTTAGAACTGCGGTTTGAAAACGCCTATCTGGAGGCAGAGGATGTCCGTAAAATAAATCAGGATGCGTATAGGAAAACATTGGACGCGTTTATTAACGGCGAGGCTGCCATGGACGAATTGCATAATGCCGCAGGACTGGCCTATGGATCTAAAGCCCCGGCCCTAAAGAACCATTTGGAAAATCTGGGAACCGTGATGATCTCGGATTTAAAAAATATAAATGCGGACAGGGCGGTTTATACCCGGCAGTACAGGGATCTGGCGTCCCAATATACAAGTTTAATTGAACGGGCCTACAGGGAACGGTTTAATGCCGAGCTTGCCGCCCGGGAAACGGACTGGAAGGAACAGCAAAAAGATTTAGATAATAAAAGCGCCGCCTGGCGGGAAGCCGCGGGGCTTATTGTGGAACGGGGAAGGCAGGACTGGAAAAACAGCTTTGAATCCATACAGAACGCGCTGGCCCGGTGGCGCCGGGATTTTGAAGAGGCCTATGAAACCCTTAATGCGGCCTGGGACGCCGCGTATGTAGAAAGTCTTCGGGATAAAGAAAATTGGATAAATCAAGCGGTATATGCCGCGGAAAATGCATTAAACGATTCTTTGCTTACCCTGGTGGGGTCCGACGCGGAATCCTATGGCCGTAAGCTTGATACCTTTATACCGTCAAGCATCCCCGGCCTTGGGGTCCAGGAAGAGGCTTCTGCGATTTTGCAAAACGCCCTTAACTCGGCAGGGATTACCGGTTTGTCCGGGGCCCTTAATTCCCTGGCCGGCAGCGCCGCCACGGTTCTTACCCCCGTGCGGAGTGGCGTTTCGGGAATCGGGATATGGAATTCGGGCAGAGCCCATGAAGCGGCCAAGGCTGCCGCCTGGGACAGCACCCAGGAGCTTGCCGCGGGGAAGATGATTTTGCTTGCCTTTCAAGCCAGGGAATCGGCCTATGAAGCAAAACGGATCCTGGAAGAAAATATCGCCCGAAACAATTCTGATTTTGACAATACCATGGACGAACTATACACCATGAACAGCGGGTGGAACCGTTGGGGAAATACATACCGCAAGGACATTATCGTACATTCCACGGTATTCACCAGCGCTATTACCGACCGGGTTACTCTTGACGCGTACAAATGGTTTGTCATGGAGTATTGGGAATTCGCCGCCGATTTAAGTGATGATAGCCTGGAGGGGCTGGATTATCTGGGGGTCCAGGCCCTGATCGCCCTGGCCCAGGATGAAGTTGCGGAAAAGAGTAAAACTATTTTTGGGGACGGGGATTCACAGGGAGACTTCAACATCTGGATCGGCGAAAGCGCCGAGACTATCCATGGGGTTGTTTCAAAACCGGGGAGCGGCGAACTGGGCCGCTTAATGGGCGAATTGTATAAGTGGGACGCCAGGCAGGCCGAAGGCATTGCGGCCATGAGCGCCCCTCTGTGGAACAAACCCCTATGGGACTCCCGGGGATCCTGGTTTGGCGCCCCCAATATGAGGGTCGTGGCCGATGTGGCCAATTCCATTGCCGCGACGGTATTGACCGCGGTTTCTCCCTTTACCGCCGGGGCTACGCTGGCCTTGGCCGTGGGGGTTAACATGCTGGACGAAGCTCTATTTTATGCCCTGGACGCCGCCCAGGGCTACATGGACTGGGATGAGGCCGGGTTTGCCTTTGGGAAAAAGGCGGTTATAACTACCGTTACAACCCTGGCCGGAGCCGCCGTCAACGGCGCCGGATCCGCGGCAGGTTCGAGTTTTTCCGGAATCGCCGCTAAGGCCGTTCAGCATACCAGCGGTTTCGGCACGGTGCTTACTAAAACCGCGATAAGCGGGGTTCATGCAATTGGCGCCAGCACGGTAACCAGCGCCTTAAGCGCCGTAACCTACAGCGACGGCAAATTTGGCTGGTCCCGGGATGTCTTTAGAGAAGGCCTTAGGGATGGCCTGATAAGCTCCTTCTCGACCGGTATCAATTCATTTGTTTCCTCTTCGATGAAGCTTGGCCTTGAGGGCTTTTTTGGCGCCCAGTACGCGGGCGGGCTAAAATTATCATCCCTGACCGGAGGGCTGGCAGGTCAAGGGGTAAACTATGCCTTCGGGGACGATTTTACCCTTAATGTGCTCAACCTGGGTTTTATAAATAAAAATGTCGCGGGGATCGGTTTGATGGAACTTAACTTTGGCCGGGACGGATTTAATGCCGGACTTGGCCTGGGGGGCGTTGACGCAAGCCTGGGCGTCATAGCCGGCGCAATACAGGGGCTGGAAGCGTGGAAAGTTAATTTTGACATCTGGACCTCGGATTCCGAAGACGCCAAAAAATATATAAGTCAGCTTAGGACTCTTTATTCCGGCAACAAAACAACCCGGGAAGCCTATAATTCGATTTTAGCGGGAACAACCCGCATAGTAGAAAAAACCGCCGTAAACTTTACCGAAAATGTTTACGATCCTGCAACCGGGGTTAAAACGATCTTTTTGGGAGAAGATGCCCTGGAAGATGAAAGCCGCTTTGGCCTTAACGTAGTGTTAAGCCACGAGGCCTATAGAAACGGAATAAACGACGGCGCCGGGGGGCAGCAAATGGAAACGGACAAAGCGGTAGCTGGGCATATCGCCACAGTTCTTGGGTTAATGCAAAGTTATGGCGGCGGAGTAACCGGCGATGCCATGGAGAGAGAAGCCCTGGAGTTCCTGAAAAATTTCGGAGTTTTTATATCCGGTTCTGCGGATCCGGAGGAACATCAGACCGCGGTTTCAAAGATCCTGGACATTTTTAATTCCTACGATTCCAGCGCCGACTATTGGAAGCTGGCCAGGAACAGTGATAATTCTTATAAGCTGCAATATGACGGTAACCATAGTTTACTTGGCGAAGACGGAAGCGTCCTGGTAAGAAGCGTCCTGGACGTCTTTGATGCAACGGGCAAGATAACCGGACATCACTACACGGATAAAGATTCCTATTCCAGATCCCTGGGCATGCTATTAGGAATGTACCCCGACTTTAATCAGGGTGATCATAAAAAACTTCTAGACGACTACAGGGTGTTTATCACCGACAGCTACGATTCAGTTTATCTTGAAGGCGTTAAGAATCTCCAAAAAACCAGTTTCAGCCCCTCCGAGGTAAACGCCAACCCCTATGTTATGACATACAAGGAGATCGTTAACGGCAGGGATATAGTCGTTCGTCCCGACGGGAAAAACAGCCATGTGACGGTGTCGATCAGGGACGTGTATAACCAGGTAAAATCCGGAGCCATTTATTTTTATCATCAGCCGGGCGAAAGGGACTATGTGATGATTGAAAACATGATCCCCGCCGGAAGGCGCTTAAAGGCGGGCACTATTTCGTTTGAAACAACCGGAACCGGGTTTGTTGCAAAAATGTTCGGCCTTGGCACAACCATGCCCGATCCTTCTAAGATGGGAGAAGCCCATCCGGCGGTGCTGGGCAATACTTACCGGTACGCATGGTCTTTGCATAATGTTTCCGGGGCAAACCCGGTAAGGGGATTTAGGTTGTTTACCTCGCAGCCCGAATCCTGGGAATCGGTTACGGGGCCTAAGCCTAAAGACGACAGCGGAATAGGCGTGGTTTTCGGTTTTCCCTACAATACCGAAGGCGATCCGCAAAAGACCTGGGATAATTGGGCCACAGGCCTGCGGAATTTTTGGGGGTACTATTATGATGAAGAGGGGAAAAGGATCTTAACCGGGACGAATGCAATTAACGGCCACGCAGGCTATTCTAATCCCTATATAGAAAGGGCGAACAACGGATACACAGCCGGCAGCCTTGGCTGCCAAGTTTGGGTCCCCATTACATTCAACCAACTTACCGCGGGATTAAGGACAACGAAGGATCATATATCCTGGGGAAACTTTGTAATAACCCGGTCGCTGTTTGGCGACGGTACGGACAATAATAATAATTGGACCTGGCGATGATAACGCCGTACTGTACCATTTCTTAATTTATGTAAAAAGCGGGCGCTAACATACCTTAGGCCCCCGGAAACTTTGGTTTCCGGGGGTTTTTTAATTCCTTAGCCCTTGCAGAATCCTGCCTGGGCCGCGTCCAGGGCGGCGAACAGCAGAAAGCCGACGGCGGCAAGGCAGAATATACCGAAGTACATCTGAAGGTAATCCGCCCGCATCCAGGTATCGATAATGTAAAAGCCCAGGCCCCGGTCGGTACCGTAGCTTTCCGCGATCATGAGGACCGATATGGCGGTCCCCACGGAAACCCGGAGGCTGGAAAAAATCGCCGGCAGGGCCGCGGGGATGGTGATGTGCCGGAACCGGTTCCAGTGGCTGGCGTTAAGGGAGGTAAAAAGGTCGTAGTCCTCTTCGGGAATCTGCTTCACCGCGTCCCGGATGGAAATAATAAGCTGGAACACGATGATAAGCGCCGTGATGATAATCTTTGAAAGTTCCCCGATGCCAAAAAGCAGCATAATGACGGGCATCAGGGCCAGTTTCGGCACCGGGTAACTTAAGTAGGTAATGGGGGAAAGAATTTTATCCACCCGCCGGCTGTACCCCATGGCTATTCCCAGGATCAGGGCGATAAACAGGGCCGCAAAAAGCGCAATAAGGGTCCGGAAAACGCTGGCGGTAATGTGGCCCAGGACGCCGTTTTTTAAGGCCCGTTCCCAGGAAAGGTACACGTCCACGGGGTTTGGCAGAACCCGCAGGCGCAGAAGCTTTGCCAAGAAAAACCAAAGGCCGTTAAAGATTATAAAACAGATTAAGTAGTTTATCTTTTTCATTCATGTCCGTATATTCAAAAATATTTCCGTTCCGGTTCATCACCAGGATCCGCTTTGCCAGATTGACGGCTTCGTACACATTGTGGGTAATAAAAAGGGCGCTGACCTGGTGTTCCGACCAGACCCGCAAAAAAAGCTCCTGGGCCTTTTGGGCCGTCAGCATGTCCAGGGCAGAGAAGGGTTCGTCCAGCAGCAAAAGGTCCCGGGCGGAAAGGATCGCCCGGGCCAGAGCGGCCCGTTGTTTCTGCCCCCCCGAAAGTTCCCGGGGGTATTTTTTCAAAAGGCCGTCGATCTCCAAAGACTCGGCCACGGGGCCGATGGCCCCGGGGCCGATGTCGCCCTTTTCCCCCCTCAGCCGCAGGGGAAGGCAAATGTTTTCCTCCACGCTTTTCCAGGGTAAAAGGCCGTAATTCTGGGGCACATAACCGATGGAAAATTCCCGGTCCGCCCCCCGTTCGGAGGCATAACAGATTTCTCCGGAAAAATTTTTTATAATTTTTGACAGTATTTTGATGAAGGTGGTTTTGCCGCAGCCCGATGGGCCTATGAGGGCGCAGAGCTCCCGGGGCATAATATCCAGGGACACATCTTTGATAATCTCCCCCCCGCCGTAGCCGAAGGAAAGGTTTTTAACCCGGATCAATAGGTTGCCAGATCCGGATCAATGGCGGCGGCCCGGTCAAAATCCGCCCCCACCAGGCCCCGCCCCAAAAGCCAGTCCGCGGTTAAGTTGATGTCCGCCATGTCCGGCGGGGCGGCCTTGGCGTAAATGTCAATCGCGGCGTTTTGCACGTTTTCTTCGGTAAAGCCAAAGTCTTCGATCAATACCGGGGCCAGATACTCCCGGCCGTGGCTGTCAAGGTACTCGACCCCCATGTCATAGGCCCGGTACATTTTTTTAATAAGGCCGCTTTTTTCCCGGACCGCCTTTCCGGTAAACATGATCCCCGTGATGGCAAAGCCCTGCTCGATGTTGGTGCTTAGGAGCCGGTGCCCGTTTTTTAGCGCCGCGGCGGCCAGGGGGTCCGGCAGGGCGGTGGCGTCGATGTTGCCGCTTTCCAGCATTTCGTACCGCAGGGGGATCCGGTTAATCTCCACCTTTTCCACATCGGCCCCCGAAAGGCCCGCCGACCGCAGGGCCATATCCACGCAAAAATCGATCACCGTATTCTGGGAAACCGACACCTTTTTGCCCCGCAAGTCCGCGATGCCGCGGACTCCGGAATTTTTCCCCGCGATAATGTAGAAGGGGGCCGAACAGCCGGACGCGATTTTAAGGTCTCTGCCCCCGGCCTTTTGCAGCAGGGCGCCGGTGTAATCGATAACCGTGCCGTCCACATTCCCGCTTTGGAACGCCGCGTCCCGTTCCGTGGCCGCGTAAAACCGCTTGATCTCCAGGTGTAATCCCACCTGCTCCGTGTAGCCTTCTCTAACGGCAACGGCCAGGGGCAGATAATCCATGGAAGGCATGACCCCCAGGATTAGGACCGCTTCGCGTTCCCCGGCCGCACAGGCAAAAAGGAACAGCGCCGGCGCCGCAAAGAAAAAATTTCGCATATCGATTCCTCCGAAAAATCAACCGGTTTTCTCCTTCCCCGAAGACCGTATTACCTACCCTGGGATTTTGAAATTTCTCCGGCCTAAAGCCCGGCTTATTCTTTTTTGGCTTATGGGAATTTGTGAACACGGTATTGGTAAAGAACCGGATGTCCCATGATATACCACCTGAATAAATTAATCAAAGCTGTTCCAAAACTTTAGTTTTCAGAACGGGCTTAATCCACAGCCTTTTTAATATCCTGAAGCCGAAACCGGAATTCGAATTCTTCCAGGTTTTGGTTAAAGCCAAAAAAAAGGGGGTACAGAACCACTCCCCGGGAGGGCAGGGGGGCGCCGCAGATGATCGTTTTTTGTATCAACGCGGCGGAATTTTTCCGGATGGAAATTTTGGCAAAGGCGGCGCCTTCCTGCTCTTCAAACAGTTTTTCATTATAAATGATCGTATGCGAATCGTAGGCGCCCGAGGCGTTCTGCCAATAGGGTTCCCCGTTTATCGTAAAATTCTGATACTGCCGTATGGACGGATAGGCCTCCCCGTGATCCTGGGGGTAAATGATAAAATAAAAAACCAGGCCGTCGGGGTGGACAAAGGTTTGGGTTCCGTCAAAGATATAATTTTGCCGTTCCACCAGGGCAAGCACGACGGTGGACATTTTGCCCCGTTTGACTATGGGGATCCTGGATGCGGAATTTGACGCGAGGGTACTGCACGATAAGGCGGCGGCTAAAAAAATCAAGAAAAAACCCATTACGAGGAAGCGCAGCCGTATTCGCGGGTTTTCTAGCATAGAAAGATTATAGTGGAAAACAGGCGTGCCCGCAATAGTATTTTAGGACATTTTGCGAACGCCTGCTTTGCGGATCCGGAATCGCCGTTTGTACGGACCCGGAGCGGGGCGCTACATTCCGGCGGCTTCGTTCCAATGGCCGATTTTGCGGATTTTCTGGTTTCTGTAGCGCACCAGGACCTCCGGACGCCTGCCGCACAGATCGTCCAGATCCTGTACCAGTATTTTCTTTATGGTGCCGGCGGTTTCGCCGGGATCGGTTTGGGCGCCCCCGGAAGGTTCCGGGATAATTCCGTTAATTACCTTAAAATCAAGAAGGTCGCTGCTGGTGATGCGGAGCATGACCGCGGCGTCCTTGGCCCTGGACGCGTCCCGAAGCAGTATGGAAGCGCAGCCCTCGGGGCTGATGACCGAATACAACGCGTTTTCCAGCATGGAGATTGTATCTCCCACGCAGAGCCCCAGGGCGCCGCCGGAGCCCCCTTCGCCGATGATGATGCAGATTACCGGAGTTAACAGCTGGCTAAAATCCCGAAGGTTGCGGGCAATGGCTTCCCCGATGCCCCGTTCTTCCGCCCCCAGGCCGGGATAGGCCCCGGCGGTATCCACCAGGGTAACTATGGGGCGGTGAAATTTTTCCGCCTCCTTGGCCAGCCGCAGGGCCTTACGGTACCCTTCGGGGTTGGCCATGCCGTGATTCCGGCGGACGTTTTCTTTAAGGGTCCGGCCCTTTTGGTTCGCCAGAATCGTAACTGGCCGGGAGTCAAGCAGGCCAATGCCCCCCACAATGGAAGGATCGTCCCCAAACGCGCGGTCGCCGTGGAGTTCGATAAAATTGTCGAAGAGCCGGGTAATGTAATCCATGGCATAGGGCCGTTCAGGGTGCCGGGCCAGTTCCACCTGTTTCCATACCGTTTCGGCCTTTGACTGGGATTGAATTTTTGTTTCCAGCAGGGCCAATTCTTCCCTTGCGTCCAATCCTGCATGTTCAATAAGTTCTTTTAATTCCCGTACTTTGCGCTCAAGTTCACCCATGGTTACTCCTGTGAAAGTCGATAAGGGTAGAGATGATCCGCCGTTGATCCCCCCGGGGCACAATGATGTCCACAAAGCCCTTTTCCAACTGGAATTCGGCCCGTTGAAATCCTTCCGGAAGGCTCTGCCGGATGGTTCCTTCAATAACCCTGGGGCCCGCAAAGCCGATAAGGGCGCCGGGTTCCGCCATGATCACATCCGCCAGCATGGCAAAGGACGCGGTTACCCCCCCGGTGGTGGGGTCGCAGAGTATGATAAAAAAGGGGGCCCCCGCCTTATCAAGTTCCGCCGCCGCGCTGGAGGTTTTTGCCATCTGCATCAAAGAAAATATCCCCTCCTGCATCCGGGCCCCCCCGGAGGTTGTGTAGATAAGAACGGGCAGCCGTTCTTCCGCCCCCCGCAGCAAGGCCCGGCTGACTTTTTCTCCTACCACGGAACCCATGGACCCCCCCATGAACTGAAAGGACATAAGTCCCAGGATCAGGGGCTTTCCCTCGATGGTGCAGGTTCCGGTAACCACCGCGTCCTTCATCCGGGCCTTTGCTTCCGCTTCGGAAAGCTTTTCTTCGTAGCCCGAAAGATCAATGGGGTTAAGGGACCTAAGGTTGGCGGAAAATTCAACAAAACTTTCCGGGTCCGCGATACATGCAATGCGTTCCGCGGGTTCCATCCGGTAGTGGTAGCCGCAGGCGGGGCAGCTCATAAGGGCGGCGGCGACGGCCCCCTCGTCATAGGGGATATTGCAGCGGGGGCAGCTTTTTTCCTGTTTGCCGGTTTCACTGGCCATTTATGGTTCCTTTTCTATCTCTTCCTGTACTTCTTCATAAAAAGAAGTTCCAAACCGGCCGGATCGAAAACCGGGATGATTTAGGATCCGTTTTTGCCGGTTGATATTGGTGGGGATCCCTTCAATACAAAGTTCTTCCAGGGCCCTGTCCATCCTGGCCAGGGCGTGGGGGCGATCTTTACCGTAAACGATAAGTTTTCCCACCATGGAATCGTAGTGGGGCGGCACGGAACAGCCGGTATACAGGAACGAATCAAACCGTACCCCCGGCCCGCCGGGAATTTCCAGGCGGCTGATTTTTCCGGAGGCCCCGGCGTTAATCCGGCATTCTATGGACCAGCCCCGCAAATCAACTGCTTCGGGATCAAGTTCCATGGGGTTTCCGGTACAGGCAAGGATCTGCTGCCGGATAATGTCTACGCCGCTGACAAACTCGCTTACCGGATGCTCCACCTGGACCCGGGCGTTTACTTCCATAAAATAAAATGCATCCTTTTCCACAAGAAATTCTATGGTCCCCGCCCCCTGGTATTTCAGGTCCCTAAAAAGGGGAACCGCCCCGGCCGTCATGGCCCGGCGCATGTCGTCCTTTACCCCCGGAGAGGGGCTTTCTTCAATAAGCTTCTGATGCTTCTTTTGCACCGAACAATCCCGCTCCCCCAGCACCGCGACCTTCCCTGTTCCGTCCGCGATAATCTGAAGCTCCACATGCCGGGGATTTTCCAGATACTTTTCGATAAACACCGTACCGTCGGCAAAGTTGGCTTCCGCCTCGTATCCGGCGATGCGAATATTTTCTGCCAGGTCCTGCGGTTTATGGACTATCCTCATCCCCCTGCCCCCGCCCCCGGCCGCGGCCTTGATGATCACCGGAAAGCCCAGCTTGGCCGCGGATTTTTCCGCTTCCCCCGCGTCTTTGCCGGCGCCCCCGGGGTTCAGCGCCCCGGTTCCCGGCGTTACCGGCAGGCCGTATTTTTCCGCGGTGGTTCTGGCGATAACCTTGTCCCCCAGCAGTTCTATTATCTGCGGATCCGGGCCAATAAAGATAAGCCCCTGGTTCCGGACCAGCCGGGCAAATTCGGCGTTTTCCGAAAGAAATCCCACGCCGGGATGGATCGCTTCGCAGCCCGAATGAAGGGCCGCCATGATAAGATTTTCTTTACGGAGGTAACTTTTTGCCGAGGGGGGGGGGCCGACGCAGACCGCCTTGTTGGCAAGCCGTACATGGAGGCTGTCTTTGTCGGCGGTGGAATAGACCGCCACCGTCTCAATGCCCATTTCCCGGCAGCTCCGGATGATCCGCACGGCAATTTCTCCCCGGTTGGCGATCAAAAGCCGCTTTATCACAAATACCGATCCTGCAAAGTTCAGCCTCCGCGCCTTACTTCAAAAAGTTTCTGGCCGAATTCAACCAGATCCCCTCCGGCGGCTTTAACGGCGATAATTTCACAGTCAAATTCCGCCTCCAGATGGTTCATCATTTTCATGGCCTCCAGGATGCATAGGGTATCGCCGGCTTTGACCTTGGATCCGGGCCGCACAAAAGAAGGGGCGTCGGGGCTTGGTGAAGGGTAGAAGGTTCCCACGATGGGGCTCGTGATAAATTCTCCCCCGGGCGCCGAATCCCGGGGGCCGCCGCCTTGACCGGGCGCCGAAGAACCCGGCGCCGCCGGATGCTGCACCAGCGGCGCCGGAAAACCCAGATGCACCGGTTCGCCGGCCGCGGGGGAGGGCGAAGAAGCTTCCTTTCGCAGTATCAGCCGGCTGTTTCCGTCGCTTAGGTCAAGCTCGCCGATATGGCCCCCGGAAAATTTATCTATCAAGGTTAGAATAATTTTTTCATCCATAGCGCTCTCTCCGAGTTAAGGTTTTTTGGAGAAGTCCGAAAACCCCGCCGGGTTTAAACCCCGCCGGGTTTTCGGAGCTTCCCTTTACTAAATTCCCGACGGATCCACATCGTCTTCGTAGCGGATCCCCGGCACATCGAATCCGTGGGCCTCAAGAAAATCGTGCCTAAAACCCTCCACGTCGGTCGTCTCCCGGACATTTTCCGCCCTTACCCCGGCCATGCGTTCCGTCGTTTCTTTTTGTACGTCTTCCCGCATTTCCCAGTCGTCAATGCGGATCCGGCCTTCACTGTCCACGGGGACCTTGGCGGGATCCGCGGCCCCCTCCCCGGTGTACAGCCGGTCTTTGTAAAGCCGGACTATTTGTTCAATGCATCCTTCGTGAAGGCCCTTTTCTTTCATTACCTTAAACAGGCAGGACACATAGAAGGGGATGATGGGAATAACCGCGCTTGCCCTGGTTACCAGGGCCTTGTTTACCGATATCCAGGCCCGGGCGCCGCCGCTTTGGTTTATCGCCGCCGCGGCCCGTTCCAGGTCCTGTTTGGCCCGGCCTATGGTTCCGTTTTTGTAGATGGCCCAGGAAAGCTCCGGCCCCAGGTAGGTGTAGGAAAGGGTCCTGGCCGAGGGGGCCAAAAGGCCCTCCGCGGCAAGAGCCTGGATCCACAGTTCCCAGTCTTCCCCGCCCATTACTTTAACGGTATGGGCGATTTCTTCTTCCGTGGCGCTTTCTGCCGATGCGGACTTGATTGCCCCGGTCATCATGTCCAGGGTGTCCCCCGAATAGGCGCCGCCTATGGGTTTAATCACGGAACGGTACATGATCCCCGTTTTCGGGTCCGTTCGTACCGGAGAGGCCAGGGAGTAAATTACCAGGTCCAGCTTAGGGGGAATTCCCGCGGCCCCGGCGGTTTCCCGCAGAGCCTTTGCCGCCGCGGTCTTCATTTCGCCGGAAAAGGCGTCCCCGTCCAGGGTGGCGGCGGCCAGGCCCGCTTTTTTCGCTTCCGCGTCAAAGGCCAGGTTGTTATACCAGCCGGGGGTTCCGGGTTTTGAAGCGGAACCGGCCTTTTCAAAGGAGACCCCGACCGTGGCGGCGCCGTATCCAAAGGCGGCGGCGATGCGGCTTGCAAGGCCGTAGCCTGTGGAGCAGCCCAGGACCAGTACCAGTTTCGGGGCCCCCGCAGGAGCGGCGGTCCGCGCCGAAGCCGGGTCCTTCCCCTCCGCGAGGGTTTTTACGGCATAGGCGATCTGATTTTGTACCATCCGGACGCATCCTGCGGGGTGGCTGTTAAGGCAGATATTGTTACGGATCATAGGTTTAAGTACCATTGTTTGTTTACTCCTCTAAAGACGGCGGTGTATACCGCCGCATGGTAATGACGGCTCCTTGTGCCGGTCGCAGTTTGCCGCCGGCTTTGCGGACGGACGCTGGAAAAGCGCTGGTTGGCGTCATTTAACCGGCGTTCCCTAATCACAGGGGGGCGGCGCCGGCAAGACAAAGCCATTCGGCTTCGACGGCAAGCTCGTCCCCCACATACGCTTTTCCCGCCTGCTTGATCATTTTTGTGGAAAACCGCAGGGTGGTGATTTCCGATCTAAGTTCTTCTCCCGGCCGTACCTGGCGGCGGAACTTTACCTTGTCTACCGCCACAAGAAAAAAAAGCGCATCCGGGGGCAGTTTGTTTTGTTTCCGCAGACCCGCCCCGCCGGACTGGGCCAGGGTTTCAATAAGAATTACTCCCGGCACCACCGGGTACCGGGGAAAATGGCCGGGGAAGAAAAATTCTTCCTCCCCAAACACGTGCCGGGCCACGATCTTTCCCTCGTCCAGGGAGACAATTTTGTCCACAAACAAAAAGGGTTTTCTGTGGGGCAGCAGTTCTTCTATTTCATTACCCATTCCGGCCTTCCTCCTGGTATTTTTTAAAGACCACCACCCCGTTGTGGCCCCCGAAACCATGGCTCCCCGAGGCGGCGGCATCTACCGTGCCGTACTGGACTTTGCGGGGCACATAGTCCAGATCGCATTCGGGGTCCGGGTTGTCCAGGTTAATGGTGGGGGGAAAAAAGCCCTGCTGAATAGCCAGCACGCAGGTAATTGCCTCCATGCCCCCGGAACCCGCGACGCAGTGGCCGGTCATGCTTTTAAGGCTGGAAATTTTTAATTTATACGCGTGATCCCCAAAGGCCCTTTTAATCATTCGCGTTTCGGTGGGGTCGTTTATTTCGGTGGACGTGCCGTGGGCGTTGTAGTACTGGATGTCTTCCGGCCTAAGCCCCGCGTCCCGGATGGCCCCGGCAATTGCCTTGCCGCCCCCGATCCCCGTGGGGTCCGGCGAGGTGATATGGTACGCGTCCGCGCTGGCGCCGTAGCCGGCAAATTCCGCCAGAATTGCGGCCCCCCGCCCCCTGGCATGGTCTTCGCTTTCCAGAACCAGAATTCCCGCGGCTTCTCCCAAAACAAAACCGTCCCTGTCCTTGTCAAAGGGCCGGCTTGCTTTTTCCGGCTCGTCGTTGTGTATAAGCGAAAGGGTCTTTAACATCTGGAAGCCCCCAAAGCCGAAGGGGGTTATGCAGGATTCGGAGCCGCCGGATACAACCACATCGCAGCGGCCGGAACGGATCAGATCCAGGGCCTGTCCCAGCGCGTCGGTGCCGGAGGCGCAGGCGGTTACCTGGGTAAAGGCCGGCCCGGCGGTTCCGTAGATCATGGAGATATTTCCCGCGGCTTCGTTGTTGATCATCATGGGTATGGTTAGGGGCAGCATGCGCCGGGGGCCCTGTCCCAGAAGTTTTCCGAAGGATTCGCTGACAATTTCAAAACCCCCGATGCCGTTGCCCAGGACCAGCCCCGTTTTGTCCGGATCGCTTTTTATCCTCTTGGGGCCTTGGGGATCTTTTTCGATCAGCCCCGCCTGCCGCAGGGCCTGGTCGGCGGCGGCCACGGCAAACTGGGTAAACCGGGCCATCTTTCGCCGTTCCTTTTTATCTATCCATTGGGAAGGATCAAAGTCCTTTACCTCTCCGGCAATCTTAACGTCAAAATCCGTGGTATCAAAGACGCTAATCCGGGAGACCCCGCTCTTTCCCGCTTTAATGGCCCGGGTAAATTCTTCCAGAGAATTTCCGATGGGCGAAATTACCCCCATGCCGGTAACAACAACCTTCCGCATGATCTCTCCTTATATAAACATGCCGCCGTCCACGGCAAAGACCTGTCCGGTAATATAGGCCGAATCCTCCGATGCAAGAAACAGCGCCGCCGCGGCTATGTCTTCCGGCTTGCCCATGCGCTTTAGGGGGATCTGGTCTATCATCTTTTCCTTTAGTTCGTCCCCCAGGGCGCCGGTCATGTCCGTTTCAATAAAACCCGGCGCAATGGCGTTGACCCGGACATTCCGGGAGGCGGTTTCCCGGGCAAGACTTTTGGTAAGGCCGATAAGCCCCGCCTTGCTGGCCGCATAATTTGCCTGGCCCCCGTTGCCGTGGATTCCCACCACGCTGGACATGTTGATGATCGATCCCTTCCTGTTCCGGATCATGTCCCTTCCCAGGGTCCGGGCGATGATAAAGGCCGCGCTTAGGTTTACGTCCAGAACCCGGCGAAAATCTTCCAGGCTCATGCGAAAGGCCAGATTATCCCTGGCGATCCCCGCGTTATTTACCAGAATATCAAAACCCCCCGCGTCCGTCAGGGCCCGGGCGGCTACTTCCTCCACCGCTTCCACCTTGGACAGATCCGCGGAGATCCAGTGGAGTTTCCCCTCCGACGCTTCTATCCGCCCGGGAAGATCTTCCGGCGCCCTGGTCCCCAATCCCCAAACCGCGGCCCCTTCGGCCAGAAAAAGGCCGGCAATGGCCCTTCCGATTCCCCGGGATGCGCCGGTTACCAGGGCCTTTTTATTGTGTAGTTTCACGACAGCTCCTTTATGCAGCTAAGAATTTCTTCCAGGGTCCCCGCTCCGTAGACGGGGATGTCCGTTCCCGTTTCGCGCCACAGGCCCTGGAGGACCCGGCCCGGCCCGGTTTCCAGCACCGCGCCGGGCTTTAGGGCCGCGATGGCGGCCTCTTCTTCGGTCCATAGAACCCCCTGGGTGATATGGCGCAGGGCCAGTTCTTTAAGTTCCTTTCCGGTTTGCACCGGCCCCCCGGTTACGTTGGAAAAAAAGGGGATCCCCGGATCCTTAAAAACCGTTTGCTCCAGCGCCGGGGCAAAGGCCCGGGCGGCCCCCTCCATCAAAGCCGAGTGGAAGGGCCCCGCCACCTGAAGGCGGACAACGCGCCGGGCCCCGGCTTCCTTAAACCGCGCCTCCGCTTCCGCCAGGGCCGCGGCGCTTCCCGATACCACGGTTTGTTTGGCCGAATTGATATTGGCGGCGTAAAGATCCCCGGCGGGGAAGCCCGCTTTTTTCCATTCCTCGATGCGGGCCCGAATCTCCCCGGGCGGAAGCCCCAGGACCGCGGCCATTCCGGGGGGCGCCTCCGGGGCCTCTTCCGTCATCCGGTCCACCGCGGCCTGCATGGCCCGGCCCCGTTCTTTGGTAAGCCGGAAGCAGTCTTCCGGGCCGATTACCCCGGCGCAGGCCAGGGCGGGGTATTCCCCCAGGCTAAACCCGGCGCAAAGTCCGGGGCGTATGCCCCGTTCCTTAAGAAAGGCCGCGGCGGCCAGGGATGCGGCGCTTATGGCGGGCTGGGAAATACCGGTTTGTTTAAGGGTTTCCCCGTCCGAAGCGCCGATAAGGCGGATCATGTCCGTCCCCAAAATTGCCGAGGCGGCGTCAAAAACCTCTTTTGCCGCCGGGGAGGAACTAAGCAGGTCCAGCCCCATGCCGGGGTACTGGGCCCCCTGGCCGGGAAATAAAAAACAAATGTTTTTTACCATCGGATCAAATTTCCTCCATAGGTAAGCCCGCCGCCAAAACCCACGGTCATAACCAGATCCCCCTTTTGGATTTGTCCCGAGCGGTTAAGCTCGTCCAGGGCAATGGGAATCGACGCGGCGGATGTATTGGCGTATTCTTCCATGTTCAGATAAAATTTTTCCTCCGGTATTTTAAGCCGTTTTCCCGCGGCCTGGATTATCCGCGCGTTCGCCTGGTGGGGAACGATCCGGGCGATGTCGCGGATGGCCAAGGATTCTTCGTCCATAAGCCGAGCGATGGTTTCGGTGATAACCTTCACGGCAAAGTTATACACGGCATGGCCGTTCATTTCTACATGGGGGGGAATATCCACGGTTTCACCGGGTTTCCAGGGTTCCCGGGAGCCTCCGCGGCGGATGATAAGGTGTTCCCAGCCCGATCCGTCGGCGCCGAGGATGGTCCGAAGCAGGCCCCTGGATCTGCCCGGCCCGGCCCCGCCGGAATCTTCCTCGGGCCTTTCCCGCTTTTCAAGAAGCACCGCCCCGGCGCCGTCGCCGAAGAGCACGCAGGTTCCCCGGTCGTTCCAGTCCGCAACCCTGGAAAGGATCTCGGCGCCGATTACCAGGGCCCGCTTGCGTCCCCGGTCCGCCAGGAGCAGGGCCGCGGCTGTTTCCAGGCAGTAGATAAAACTGCTGCAGGCCGCGGTTATATCCATGGCCGCGGCCTTTTGCGCCCCAAGCCGGGACTGAACAATACAGGCCGTGGAGGGGCAGCCGCAGTAATCCTGAGTTGTGGACCCTATCACGATAAGGTCCAAGGTGCGGGCCAGTTCTTCGGGTCCCGGCTCTTCCACTTCGGCCTGTTCCACCGCGTATTTCAAGCTTTCCCAGGCCGCTTCAAGGGCCAAATCGCTTGCGGCTACATGGGGCGGGGCTATATGCCGGGCCCCAATGCCGGTGTGGGAACGGATCCACTGGTCGCTGGTGTCAATTTGCTCCGCCAGTTCCTGGTTGCTTACCCGCCTGGGCGGGATGGCTCTGCCGGTTCCGGCGATTTCAACGGCCATAGGCTTTCCATGACATTTTTTTAAAATTTGTCATAATTAGAAGCATAGTTTTTCCTTCCTTCCGTGTCAAGTAAGGCCCTGTTACGGCTTTAGGGGCCGGTATGTTTGACCGCCGTTCTGCGGAATAGGTTGCGTCTAAAAACTAAATTTAGGCAGGTCCCAGTTCCAGGGCAAATACCTTGCTTTTCCGCTGGGGGTCGTACAATTTCCGCCGCTCCTCCGGAAGGGAGGCGGTATCGGTTTCGGTAAATCCCAGGGCTTCAAACCAATCCTGGGTTTTGGTGGTTAGGACAAAGACCCGGCGGATATGGTTTTTTACAGCCCGGTTGATAAGAAAGCGAACGATGCGGCTTCCCAGGCCCATGTCGGCATAGGCCCTGTCCACGGCCACCGCGGCAATTTCTCCCTGATCCCCCCAGATATGGAGGGCCCCCGAGGCGTGGACCCGGCTGTCAACGCCAAAAACCACATAATCGGCTTTTTTTTCGGATATATCCTCGGGACTTCGGCGGATCAGCATACCCTGCTGCATCAAGGGCTCCATGAGCCGTAATATATCCGGTATATCCTGGGTCCGCAGGGGCCTAATGGCCTCGTATTCATCGGCATAGACCATGGTTCCCGAGCCCAGGTTCGAAAACAGTTCCCGTAGAACGGCCCCTTCTTCCCGGCCGTCGATGATGTGGACCCGCTCTACCCCGGCCCGGGAAGCCGCCAGGGCCAGGGCCAGGGATGATACGGCCTGGGCCGCGGCCTCCGGAGGATTCCGGTTCAATTCCAGGATCCGTTCCGTTTCCTGGGGGGTAAGCCGGATAATCCGGCCGTTTTCCCCCGTTTCCACGTCCTCCGGCAGAACCAGGGCCTTCGCGGCGGCGGCCCTGGCTTCCTTCCGGATTCCCGGCCCCAGGCTTACAATAAAAAGTTTAACCGCCCCCAGGGCTCCGGCGGCGGCCAGGGCTATTTCGTCCCCCGGTACGTTATAGGGTTTGCCCGAAGGACCCCAGCCTATGCACGGGATAACGGGAACCATCCCCAGGTCCAGGATCTTTCTGATAGGTTTGGTACGAATCGTTTCCACCCTGCCGGTGTTTTCCATGTCTATGCCGTTCAGGACCCCCAGCCCCCGGGCCCGGACAAAGTTCCCGATAAGGGAATCGGTCCGGTTTGCCGAAAGCCCCGTCATAAACCGGGTGGCCACATGAAAGGCCGCCATTTCTACCAGGGGCATGGCCCGGGCGGCGGTGATCCGCAGGGGCGGCCTTAGGGTAGCGGCGCCACTCAGGGTGGCGGCGCCACCCAGGGTAGCGGCGCCACCCAGGGTAGCGGCACCACCTAGGGTGGCGGCGCCACCTCCCCAAAGTTCCCCCGGCATGCCCGCAGGACTATCCGCCGGAAGGGCCGAAGGCTCCTGGGTAATGTAGGAACTGGTAATGCCGTATTCGGCCAGCACCGAGTCAATCCATTCCTTTGCCCCCGGAACAATGACCACCTTAAAACCCGTCTGGGCCAGAATGGCCAGATCCTTCATAAACGACGGAAACGCCGGATCCCTGGTAACGGGAAAGTTAATCTTAAATACCATGGTGGAACCGGAAAAACGGCTTTGGTAGTGCAGCGCTTCCCGGACCAGATCCATCTGGGAACCGGCGGATTGTCTCATAAAAACAAGTATATCCAAGTACGGAAAAAAATGAAGCTCCCGCCCCAAGGCTCCCCGGCGGCATACCGGGGAAGCGGCCCTGTAGGATGTCTTCCTAGGTTCTTTTTCTTGTGATACCCTTTAAATCCATGCAGCGCTCTTTTTCCTGTTCCGCCCTGGTGTTGCGGGTCCGTCCTTCCGGCGAGTCTAACCGGGAAGCGGCCTTTTTAAGCGCCGAAGAAGGAATTATCACTGCCACCCTCTTTGGGGGGCCAAAAAGCGCCCTTCGTTCCCATGTGTCCCCCTTTAATTCCGGAACCTTGTGGATATACCGGGATCCGGCCAAGGATTTTCGTAAAGTCAGCGACTTTGACGTCCGGTCCTGGCGGCCGGGGCTTCGGGACCTTTATGAACGGAGCAGCGCCGCTTCCCGTATTGCCGCTTCCCTGCTGGGAAGCCACGGCGGCGGCGGCCCCTGGGCCGAAGTCCTGGCCCTAAGCGCCGGGGCCCTGGACGCCCTGGAAGGGGCCGATGAAGTCTGCTGCGAGCGGATCCTTTTTCACTTTTTATGGAACTGGGCGGCCCTGCTGGGGAACCGGGGCGATCCGGGCCGCTGCGCCTCCTGTGCTTGTGAACCCGCCGGCGATGGGGTATTATGGTATGTGCCCGGAGGGGGCTTTCTCTGCGCGGACTGCGTACACAGGGAGTCCCGGGGACGGGGCCTTGCCCTGGGGGCGGGGGCCCGGCGCTGGCTGCTGGCGGTTCAAGACCTGCAGCCTCCGGAACTGGCCCGGTATGGCCTGGATTCGGCCTCCCTGGGTGAACTTAGGACCCTCATTACTCATCTCGAAACAGAAGAGGCTTTCCCAAAACCAAGCGGGTTTTGAGGATAGCTTGGAAAACAGGAAACGCCATGCGGGCAGTTGATATTATCGCCGCCAAACGGGACGGAAAAGAATTAAGCCGGGAAGAAATCGAATTTCTTATCCGGGGCTATCTGGACGGAACCGTTCAGGATTACCAGGTTGCCGCCTGGACCATGGCGGTTTTCTTCCGGGGTATGAACGCGGCGGAAACAGCGGCCTTAACCGCTGCGATGCTGGGATCCGGCCGGGTGATAGATCTTTCGTCCATTCCCGGCCCCTTTATCGACAAACATTCCACCGGAGGGGTGGGGGATAAAACAAGCCTGATCCTGGCCCCCCTGGCCGCGGCCCTGGGAATTCGGGACCCCATGATGTCGGGCCGGGCCCTGGGCCATACCGGGGGCACCCTGGACAAGCTTGAATCGATCCCCGGCTACCGGACCGCCCTGTCTATCGAAGAGTTTCGCGATATTCTTGCAAAAGACGGCTTTGCCATGACAGGGCAGACCGGCGAGGTGGTTCCCGCGGACCGGCTGCTCTATGCCCTGCGGGATGTTTGTTCCACGGTAGAATCGATCCCCCTTATTACCGCCAGCATCCTGTCCAAGAAGGCCGCCGAAGGGGCCGAAGGGCTGGTCTTTGATGTCAAATACGGCGCCGGGGCCTTTATGAAAGAGGCGGATCGGGCCGAGGAGCTTGCCCGTTCCCTGGTTACCACCGGAGAAGCCATGGGGAAAAAGATCATCGCCCTTCTTACCAATATGGACGAACCCCTGGGAAACATGGTGGGGAATTTTCTGGAGGTGGAAGAAAGCCTGGACTGTCTTGAGGGGGCGGGGCTCCCGGGAGTGCCGGGCCCCGGGGATCTTATGGAAATAAGCCTGGAACTGGGGGCCCGGATGGCGGTGCTGGGGGGAAAGGCCGCTTCCGCCGCCGAAGGCCGGGCCCTCTGCGCGGACTGTATTGCCGGCGGAAAGCCCCGGGACCTTTTTTTGCGGAACGTTGCAAGCCAGGGCGGGGACCCGGCAAAGCTGTTGGAACTTCGGGGCCGCTGGCGTTCCCCGGTCTGCGGGGAGATCCGGGCCCCCCCGGAACCGGCGGAAGCCGCCGGCGCCGCCCGGTATATACAAGGCATCGACGCATGGCGGGTGGGGCATGCCGCGGTAAGCCTGGGGGTGGGCCGTAACCGGACCGAAGATCAGGTTAGCCCCACCGCGGGGATTCAGTTTCACAAAAAACGGGGGGACCCGGTTAAGGCCGGGGCGCCGGTAATGACGGTATGGTCCGCCGCCGAAGAGGGTCTGGCCGCGGCCCTGCCCCAACTGGAAGAGGCGGTGGCGTACGGCCCGGCGCCGCCGGCCCCGCGGACCTTGATCCGCGGAGAGGTACGATCCGGGGGATCCCCGGAATTGACGGGCCCGGCTTCGAAGGGCGTCCGCTGATGGTTTGGTATAAGCCGGAACTTGCCCCCGACTCGGTTAAGGCCTTCTCCGAAAAATACGGATGCGATTTGATAACGGCCTCCATACTTTTGCGCCGGGGAATTAATTCCGGTGGAAAAATCAGGTACTACCTGGAGGACGATCCCCGGTATTTGCGGAATCCCTACGATCTGCCCGGCATGGAAGACGCGGTGGAACGGATCCTGGCCGCGAAAGAAGAGGGGGAAAAGGTTCTGGTCTTTGGGGACCGGGACGTGGACGGCATTACCGCCACGGCGCTGGTTACGGATTTTTTGCGCCAAAACGGATTTGACGTATCCTGGCGGCTTCCCATGGGGGATGAACCCTACGGCCTTTCCGCGGCGGCGGTGGAAGAATTCGCCCAAGCCTACGGAACCCTGATTATCACCGTGGACTGCGGCATTTCCAATATCGCCGAAATTGCCCGGGCGGCGGAGCTTGGGGTGGGGGTGGTGGTTACGGACCATCACAATCCGCCGGAACTTCTTCCTTCGGCGGATGCTCTGGTAAACCCGAAGCTTCCCGGCCCCTATGCCTTTCCGCACCTTTCGGGCTGCGCCGTGGCCGGCAAGCTTGTTTCGGCCCTCCGTTTTGCCCTGCGAAGCGGCGTGTACGGCCAGTCGATTTGTTTCCTTAATGCCCGGCCGTCCAACGATGCAATGATCATCGAAGCCGCGAAGCTCCGTAACCTGGCCCTGATCGACACCTTAAGCGAAACGGTGGTTTCCGGCATGGTCCGCATTACGGAAACCCGGCTTCCTGAATTTCTTCAGGGACAGCAGATCCTGTGCTGGGATCTGCCGGTGCAGCGGAAGCTGTTAAGCCGGACCTTTGGAACCGGGGTGGAAATACAAATGCTGGACATGGCCGAAGAAATCGGCAAGGTCATACCCCGGACCGCCGGAAAGAGCCTGCTTCGGCTGCGGGAAATATCCCAAATTGGAAAATACAGCGATCGGGGCATAGGCGAACTGGACGTGCTGGTGAACCTTTTTATAAGCTTTGTCCAAAAAAAAGAAGGCCTTTTTGACGAAGAAGAAGGGCTTGACCTTCAGTTCGCGGCCCTGGGGACCATCGCGGACATTATGCCCCTGGAGGACGAGAACCGCCTTATCGTCCGGGGGGGGCTGGAATCCCTGCGCCGGAAACCCCGGCCGGGGCTGGCGGAACTTCTGGCTAAACTTGAACTGGATCCCCGCCGGCTTACCGCGGGGGAAATTTCCTGGCGCTTTACCCCGGTAATAAATTCCGCGGGCCGCATGGGGCTAAGCGAAAAAGCGGTGGCCCTGCTGCTGGAAGAAAAGACCGAAGACCGGGAACGGCTGGCCGGCGAAATGACCGCGATGAACGAGACGCGCAAGCGGATGGTGGAAGAACTGTGCTTTCGGGCGGAACCCGCGGCGGCCAAGAGCCTGGAAACATATTCGGGAAACCTTGCCGTTTTTGCCGGCGAAGGAATACTGCCGGGGCTTACCGGACTTATCGCGGGCCGTATGGCTTCCCGGTTTAAGGTTCCTGCTTTGGTAATTTCCATCAACGGCGACACCGCCAAGGGATCGATCCGTTCCGTTCGGGAATACAACCTAAGCTTTTTGCGGGAACAGTGCGGCGATCTTTTTATCCACCACGGGGGCCATGATTTTGCCGCAGGGTTCAGTATAAAAACAGAAAACATGGACCTGTTTTTCCAACGGCTTAAGATCATCAGCGGCCGCATGGAACTTAAGCCGGAAGAAGAAGAACGGTGCGTAATCGACGCGGAGATACCCCTTTCGTACCTTTCCATGGTAAACGGGGATTCCAAGGTTCAGAGGAAAAAAGATATTTTTCTTATCAACCTGGCGGATCGGTTTGAACCCTACGGCGAAAAAAACAAGCCCCTGTTGTTTCTTTCCCGGGGTTTAAAAATTACCGATATTACCCTTATGGGGAAAGAGGAACTGCGGCATGCCAAGCTTACCCTGGACACGGGAAAGTTTAAGTGGCCGGCAGTTTACTGGAACGCCTCCGGCAAGGTACGGGTTGAATTTGATCTGGGGGATGTGGTAGATGTGGTCTACAGGGTAAACAGAAATTGGTTTAACGGAACCGAAACCCCCCAGCTAATAATAGAAGATCTGCGAAGGGCGTAAGCATGGTACAAAAACAAGCGCAGGGCCGAAACCGGATAGTACCGGTTCTTTTAGTCTTGCTTAACATGGCGCTGCCCGGGGCATGCCAAAGCGCCCAGCGGTACTCCCAAACCGGGGAATTTAAGGCCGCGGTGCTCGGAACCCCTAAGCCCGGGGAACCCTTTGTGGTAGCCGTCGCGGGGGCCCCTCCGGGGAACGGCGGCCAGAGGAACGCCGCCGGGGCCGGCGCCGCCGCCGCCGCCGGGGCCTCCCGGATGCGGGCGGTGCTGCTCCGGAACGAAACTCCACTGGGCCGGGGGGGCCAGTTCTTTGATTTGGGGGAAACCAGCCGCCGGGGTCCGGTACAGATAGCGGTGATGGCAGTTCCTTCCACTGCGGGGGCGGGTAAGGCCCAGCTGCGGGTGGAACAGGGCGGCCGGGTTCTTGTAACCCTGGAACTTGTCATCGAAGAACGGCAATTTCTTACCGAAACCTTTCCCATCACCGGGGCCATGGCGGCCATATTGACGCCGGATCCGGAAAAAACCCGGCAGGCCGAACAGCTCTGGGCGGTCCTGGCCCGGACGGGGAACGATATCTATACCCTGGGGGAATTTATCATGCCCGTCAAATCCACGGTTCAAACCAGCCGTTTTGGAAGCCGCCGGGTGTACAGATACCCCGACGGCAGAACCAGCACCTCGATTCACGCCGGGGTGGACTGGCGGGCCCCCACGGGGACCCCCATTTCCGCCTGCGCCCCCGGCAAGGTGGTCCTTGCCCGGATGCGGATAGTTACCGGTAATACGGTGGTGATCGAACACATGCCGGGGGTATATTCCCTTTACTATCACATGGACAGGATCGATGTGGCCGAAGGGGACATGGTGCAGACCGGAACCCGTCTGGGAGACGCGGGGGCCACGGGCTTTGCCACCGGCGCCCATCTGCACTGGGAACTGAGGGTGGCCACGGAAAATACCGATCCCGCCTCGCTGTTGGGGAGGAGGCTCCTTGACAAAGATGCGATTCTGCGTATACTCAACGAGTGAGCCGCCCGAAATTTCCCGCCGAAGGGCGGGTTCTTGGGTATTAGATCCCGCGGCGAATAAATCATTTGAACCTGTTCCAAAGCCGGTTAGCATTGGAACTGCTTTATTTTATTAGACTTGTTCGACAACCCGGCTGTTTGCGGAACAAGTCTTGCAAAATGCGAAGCATTTTGCGGTTTTTAGCGGAAATTGTTGGGAACTGAAGTTTCCGGACAACTCTGTTCATTTTTACCCTGGGGAAAGGAGGTGAATGCAGGTTGGCTCATATTGTTGTAGACGAGAACGAGATACTGGAAAA
This sequence comes from Spirochaetaceae bacterium, assembly GCA_031278215.1. Taxonomy (GTDB): domain Bacteria; phylum Spirochaetota; class Spirochaetia; order Treponematales; family Breznakiellaceae; genus JAISLT01. The sequence continues at coordinate 32,257 of JAITKV010000039.1, read as the reverse complement.
AGCCATTAAACGCTTTAAGCGGATGGTGGAAAAAGAAGGCATCATCCGGGAATATAAAAAACGGGAATATTACGAAAAACCCTCCACAATTCTTAACAGAAAAAAGAAAGCAATTGCCCGCAAACTGCTCAAAAAAAACCGAAGAGGCAAAGTCGAATATTAAGGAGTCTCTGGCCGGAACCGTCCGGCCAGACGGCGCCCCGGGGAAAGGACGTTCAGGCGTTTCTCCGGGGCGTATCCGGCGCCTCCGAATTTGCCCGGGAAGCGGAATTCGGGGTTTTCCGGCCCCGTGATCCTTTCATAGGAAGTAAAGAAAAAAACATATAAATAAATTTAGACCCCAAAAAACAAGAAAAGTTGCAGCAATACTCGACAAAATCAAAAAATTTGTGTAGCATAGCCCTATGTTACACCCCAGTGAATATTTAGCCGACTGGCCGGATCTTCCGTATCCCAATTTTATTGCGCTGTTGGAAGGGATGGAGCGAAAATGGGGGGAAAAGACCGCCATTCTCTTTCGCCCGGGAAAACAAAAAGATTTTACCCGCCTGTCCTATATCGATTTTGCCGGGGAATGCCGGCGCATTGCCCGGGGCCTGGCGGCCGCGGGCCTGCAAAAGGGGGACAGGGTGATCCTGTGGGCAGAAAACCGTCCGGAGTGGATGGTTGTCTGGATGGGGACCGTTATTGCCGGCTGTATTATTGTGCCGGTGGACTATCTGGTAAGCGATACGGAGTGCCGGAATATAGCCTCCATAACCGGGGCCAAGGCCTTCTTTTATTCAAAACGAAAGGAAGACTTTGTCCAAACCCTGGATATTAGCCCGGATTTTAAAATCTGTATTGACGAAGACCATCACTACAGCAATTTCGGCCTTTCCGCCGGGAACCTAAAGCTGCCGGCCATTGACAGTATTGCGGAGCGGGATCCGCTGTCCATCGTGTTTACCTCCGGCACCACCGGATTTGCCAAGGGAGTTACCCTTTCCCATAAGGGGCTTATCGCCAATGTGAACGCGGCCATACTTTCTATTCAGCCCTTTGAGTCGGACAGGTTTATCAATGTTCTGCCCCTGCACCATACATATCCCACCACCTGTTCGTTTATCGCCCCCCTGGTGGTTGGCACGGGGCTTATTATTGTAGAAAAGCTTGTGGGGAAGGTGGTGATTGACGATATTCGGGATGCGGGAGGAGTGCTGCTTATCGCCGTGCCCCTGCTCTACGACAAAATCATGGACGGCTTGGAGGCGGGGATAAAAAAACTGGCCCCGCCGGTTCGGGGGTTTATTAACCTGCTGCGGTGGATTTCTCTGGTTAGGGCAAAGAAAAACAAAATCCGCTTTGGCCAGGTGATGCTTAAGTTTGTGCGGAAAAAAGCAGGCCTGGGGTCCATACGGCTGATGGTGGCCGGCGGGGGGCCCCTGAATCCTAAAACAGCGGATTTTTTTGAATCTTTGGGGTTTAACATTTTCCACGGTTACGGGATGAGCGAGAACAGCCCCCTTATCAGCGTGGGAACCCCAGGGTATAAAAACAACGTCTCCGTGGGACTGCCGGTTAAAGATACCCAGGTTCGGATAGAGGGCCCCGACGAAACCGGCACGGGAGAGATAGTCATTAAGTCCCCGTCTCTTATGCTGGGGTACTACAAAAACCCCGAAGCCACTAAAGAGGTAATTACCGAAGACGGATGGCTGCGTACCGGGGACCTGGGGTATCTGGACGATAAGGGATATATCTATATCAATGGCCGCAAAAAAAACCTTATTGTCAGTTCCGGGGGTAAAAATATTTACCCCGAAGAAATAGAGCAGTACTTTAACGGTTCCCGAACCATCGGGGAAATCCTGGTGGTGGGCCGGAAAGATTCCGCGGGGGGGGAGCATATCCTGGCGGTGGTGGTCCCCAACCGGGAAGCCCTGGCCCATGATTACCCGGACCAGATCCCCGTCCAAGGCAGTGCGGGCGATGGGGGGGACGCCTTTATCCGGGCCCTGGTAAAAAAAGAAATTGAACAGGTTAACCGGACCCTGCCGGGCTATAAAAAGATCGTGGATTTTATAATCCGCCATGAAGAATTTGAAAATAACGCCCAAAAAAAGATACGCCGTTTTTTGTACAAGAGCTATGAACGCCCGGAAACTTCCGGGGGGATGTGATTCCGCCCCGAAGCCCGGCGCAGCCTGTCGTTCACCGCCGCGCCCAGCCCTTCTTCCGGAAGAAGTTCGGCCCGGATAAGGCGCAGGTTAAGCCGGTCAAGCCGGCGAAGGCCTTCGAAAAAATTGGCCGCCGCTTCGGGGATGCTGCCGGATTCTGACAGGGCAAGGATTTCTGGATCCGCGGGCGGGTTTTCCGGGCCGCCGGGAAATCCGCCGCCGCCGGGAAATCCGCCGCCGCCGGGAAATCCGCCGCCGCCGGGAAATCCGCCGCCGCCGGAGAATCCGGCGCCGCCGGGCTCCCCGGCGCCGCCGGGCTCCCCGGACCTTCCCGGCCCCCTAAGCCATGCGTCCCGGGCCGCGCCGGAAAAGAAAAGAAAGCCTTCGCCGGCATGACGGGGAAGGGCGGACATTTCTTCCGGCCGGTGAAGGACCAGGGGGGCTTCCGGCGCATAGTGGCTTTTCAACATCCCCGGAGAATCCGGGACCCCGTCCGCATTTTCCGTTCCCGCCGCGAGGGGCCCCGCAAGGGCTTCCAGGGTTTCCCGGCCGATTCCGCCGGGCCGCAGAAGCCGGGGCGGCCCTTCCTCCGTTTCCGAAAGGCTTAGGACCGTGGACTCTATTCCGATGGCACAGGGGCCTCCGTCGATAAGGCAGTCGATCTTGTCCCCCAATCCTTCTTCCACGTGGGCGGCCCTGGTAGGAGAAAGGCGCCCGAATGGATTGGCGCTGGGGGCGGCCACCGCGCCGGTGGAAAGGGATATAAGTTTCCGGGCCGCCGGATGGCTTGGAAGCCGGACCGCCACGGTGGAAAGCCCGGCGGTGGCCAGGCCGGGAAGTTCCGGCCGTTTAGGAAGCACCAGGGTAAGGGGGCCGGGCCAAAACGCCCCGGCTAAATCCATAAGCATGCCGCGCCGGGGTGCGGAAAGGGCCTCCAGCATGACTACCCGTTCTAAGTCTGCGATGGCGGCGATATGGATAATCAGGGGGTCAAAGCGCGGCCGGCCCTTGACCTCGAATACCCGGGCCAGAGCCCGGGAATTAAACCCGTCGGCCCCAAGGCCGTAGACCGTTTCGGTGGGAAAGGCCACAAGGCCCCCTCCTTTTAGGATCTCCGCGGCCCGGGACAGATCCGCCGGGGAACTGTTCAACCGTATCATGGGTTTGCCGCCCCGGGGCCTATATCCACCGCCGCCTCTTGAAAAAAATCAGCATGCCGGCGGCTATCAGCACCATGACGCCCCATGTAACCGGATATCCGTAGCTTGAAGAAAGTTCCGGCATGTTGATAAAATTCATTCCGTATACCCCCACAATAAAAGTAAGGGGAATAAAGATCGTAGAAATAATCGTTAGGACCTTCATAACCTTGTTGGTGCGGTTTGAGATGGCCGAAAGGTTCATCTCCATAACCCCCGTTAAAAGCTCCCGGTGGCTGTCCACCGTTTCCGCGGCCTGAATCGTATTGTCGTGGAGGTCGTGAAGAAAGGGGGACAGTTCCTCGTGGATCAGGGGCGAGCCGGAATGGATCATTTTGGTCAGGTTTTCTCTCAGGGGCCAGATGCATCTGCGCAGGTGCAGCAGGGTTAGTTTAATGTCCTGAAGATCCGCCATAAACGTTTTGTCCGTATCGTCCGAGGCCCGGTCTTCCATTATTTCGATTTTGTCGCTTACCGAATCCAGGACCGTAAAGTAGTCGTCCACCACCGCGTCCATTAGGACATAGGCCAAATAATCCGAGGACGCCTTTCTAAGCCTTCCGGCATTATTAAGGATCCGTTTTCTTATTCCTTCAAAGTTATCCCCCGTTTTTTGCCGGAAGGTTATGACCGTGTCTTCTGTTAGGACGATGCTTATTTGTTCGTAGTCAAACTCTTCGTTTTCCCGGTGTATGGCTTTAAGGATGATAAAAAAATAATCGTCAAATTCTTCCGTCTTGGGCCGCTGATCGGCGTCAAGGATATCTTCCACCGTCAGGGGGTGGATGCGGTATGCCGCCGCCAGGGCGTTTATCGTATCCGGGTCCGGGGTGTTGATGTTAATCCAGCTTATCCCCGCGGGGTTACGGTGTTTAAAGAGTTCTTCCACGGTATCCGAAGCGTGCTCCCAGGCTCCCGCGGGATCGTAGCCGATGATCGAATTCATGCGGCGGTCTCTGTTCTAAAGAATTCCGTACCACGCCCTCCAAAGCGGCCGCCGGCGGCGCCTATTCTCATGCATACCCCTTTCTTAGTAGTATGGTGCAGGACAACTTATCCATTGATAGAATACATCCTTTTTGACCTGGATGGTACCCTCTATTCCGCCCGCGGGGGTTTGGAAAAAGAGGTAAGCCGCCGGGTAAACGAATATCTTTCCCGGCGCCTGGATCTTTCGATGGAGGAAGCCTGGGCCCTGCGAAAGGAACGGATCCGCGCCTGTAATTACGGAACCACCCTGGAGTGGCTTCGGGCGGAAAAGGGCATGGACGAAGCGGAACTGGAAAGCTACTTTGCCTATATCCACCCGGAACACGAGGCCCGCGGGCTTTCTCCGGATCCCCGGCTCCGTTCCCTGCTTCTTTCTTTTGCCCTTCCCATGGGGATCCTTACCAATTCTCCCCGGGAACATGCCCTGCGGATCCTTAGAAAACTGGAAATCGAAGATCTCTTTCCTTCTATTTTCGACATCCGCCGAAACGGACTCAAGGGTAAACCGGACCCGGATGTGTACCGCGGTGTTCTTGGAGAACTGAACCTAAGGGCCGAATCCTGCCTTTTTGTGGATGATGTGGAGCGCTATGTTGAGGCTTACCGGGCCATGGGGGGGCGGGGGGTTCATTTTGACGAAGCAGGCCGCGGCGGGCTTGCCCCTCCCCGGATAAGCTCCCTGGAGGAACTGGGGGCTTTCTTAGGCTAGGGCTCCGGCGGGGATTTTGTCCAGGCCCTTACGACGGGATCCTCGCCGTTTAATTCCAGGGCCGTCCGGAAAAAGGCGTCCGCTTCGGCGTTCCGGCCCCGTTTAAGGGCAAGGACCCCCAGGTTGCTGATAATTTTAACATTGTCAGGATCGGAGTGCAGCGCTTTTTTTAGCTCTTCTTCCGCCCTGTCCGTATATCCTTCTTCCATAAGGCATATAGCCAGTTCGTTGCGGACATCGGGGTTGTCACAGCCCAGTTCCAGGGCCTTTTCAAAGCAGGCCCTTCCGTCTTCCCAGCGGCTTAGGCGGCGCAATCCCCAGCCCAGGACAAACCAGCCCCTTCCGGCGCCGGGGCGGCGTTCTAAAAATTCCCGGGCCCTGAGGATGCCCTTTTCCTCTTCTCCCTGCCGTATAAGTTCCAGGGCGCCCCGGAATGCCTCGTCGTCAAGGCCGTTGTTCCGTATCTCCGCCAGCAGCTTCCGGGCGGCGACCCGCCGGTCCCCCGGCGGGTCCGGGTCCTTCGCCTGATCCTCCGGCGGGTCCGGGTCCTCCGCATCCAGGTACGCGGTCAGGCACTCCGCGGCCCTGTGGTAGTCCCCCCGGCGCCGGTAAAAAAGCCCCGCTTTAAAGAATGTGTCCCCCAGGGGCAGGCCCAGGGCGGTTTCGTAGGCCTGCTCGGCTTCGCTAAAGGCTTCTTCCGCCTCCGGGTATTTTGCGGCGTTTTCCAGCGCCAGGGCCCGGGCTTCCAAAACCAGGGCCCTGCTTAGGAGCAGTTCCGGGCGCCGGGACCGAAGCCCTTCCAGGAGGCTAAGAATTTCCAGGGCCATGGTATAGTTCCCGTTCCGGGCCTTAAACATCGCCGCCTCCAGCAGTTCCGCCGGCATATTTGGCCGCAGGGCTTCGGCAAGGCCGCGGTAATAGGCGCTGTACTGTCCTTCCGGGTTTTTCGCCAAATCCCTTAGGATCCCCGAAAGAAACATTTCGACGCTGACATTTTCTGCGGTAAAATTTTCCCCCTCCGGAGGAAGTTCCACGGGAAGGGGGATGGAAAAATCCAGGGAAAGATCCGTCCGGCGGGCGAGGTGTTCCTGTAATGCCCGGGGAATTGTTATATACCCAAGCTTTCCGGCGGCAAACTTGGCGTTCCGGGGATCTTGGCCGGAGCAGGGCGCCGTTTCCATACAGGGTCCTTTACTCGGATTTTGCCGGGGCCGCCGTTGCCGCGGGGGCCGCTGTTGCCGCGGGGGCCGCTGTTGCCGACGGGGCCGCCGTTGCCGGGGCCGGCGGCGCCGCCGCGGGGGCTGCCGGCGCTTCCGGGGCGCCGCCGGCAGTCTCTTTTGCCGCCGGCGCCGCCGCCGCCGCGGGGGCCGCCGCTTCCGGCTTAGGTTCTATCCTAAGCTGGGTTATGTAATTGTTAAGCCGGATTTTATACCGCATGGGGACGGTTTCGCCGTTAAACTTAATCGCCAGGGCGATCATCTCCTTGCGGCCCTCCACTTCTTCGGAACGGACAAAGGTTCCCTTAAGAAGAAAGCTTTCCCGGGGGTCGTCAAAGTCCATCCGCAGGGCCGCTTCCCGGTTGATTAAAAATTTTGCAACCCCCATCATGATAAGCTTGGCGCCGGAAAATGAAATGTCCCGGAGTATGCACCGCCGCGGCACGCCCTGGATAAAAACCGCCATTTCCTTGGAAAGAAGGCCCATCTTTCTAATGGCCTCCACCGTCAACAGTATCCGTTCTTCGCTTCGCTTTGTCGAATTAACATTGGCGTCCAGCACCGTCCCTATGATCCCGATAAGATCATCCGGGGGCCGCTGGGTAAACTGGAGGGAAAAAAGGGCTATATTGCTGGAGCTTCCGTAGGGACTGTACCCGGAGATCCGGGTGGAAACAAAAAACGTAACCGGCGTATCGGAGTCGGGGGTTTTAAAACAAAACCTAAGGCTTGCCATATTGTTTGCCTGGCGCAGTTTTTCCAAGAGCCCCGATTGTGTATTGGCCGCCACCTTTGCCATCTCGAAGGAACTGGAATAGATTACGCAGGGCCAGAAATCCCCGCCGCACTTTAGATATACCTGCTGGCTCACAAGTCCCGTAACCTGGATTATTTCTTTTGAAAAGGTTACGTTTATGGCTTTAAATCGATCGTAGAAGCTTGTGATCTTCTGGCTGGTTATAACGCCCATTCCCCATTACTATAAGACGCTTTGCAATGAAAGTCAATTATGGTTTATAGTTGACTGTATACAAAAAGGTTCCGGAAACCCCGGGGTTCCGGAGTTTTTGGCTTGGTATCATTCCGGCGTTCGGCGGGTTTCTTTTCGCGTAATGCCGGGATAACGCTGGCGGAGCTGCACGCATAAAATGGAAAAAAAATCCGCTTTTCTAGGAGATCTGCTGCGGGATCGTTTTTCGGATACCTGGCGCCTGCTTTCGGAGACCTCCCACTTTCTTAGCAGGACCCCGGTTTTTCAGCAGTACGAAGATCAGCTCCGCCTTTGGCGGCGGGAATTGCAAAGCTCCGGGAACAGCAGCGATACGGCAAAGAAGGTGCGGGAAGAAGTAACCGAACTCCGCAGATCCTTACGGCGCCAGGGCTATGATCTAAGTCTTGCAAAGCAAAACCTGGTCTTCGACGGCTTCCGAAACGACGCCTCCACGGCAGAGGGCTTTCGCCGGGCGGTAATTTTTTTTACCGAAGATGATGCATACTGGCTTACGGGGGAAGAAAATCATATAATTTTAGCAGAACGGCTGGAAGGGCAGATGAACGCCGTCCGGCGCAAATGGAATACAATCCATTCCAAGCATTACCTGTGGTACCGCCGGCGGGGAAACGATCTAATCCTTTCCGGCTCGGATACGGAAACAAAAGAAAGTTTTGAACGGCTTAAAGCCATGGGCGGCGCCCACAGTCTGTTCATTCTGTTAAAGCTAAGGGGGCTTAGGTAAATTATGACGGGGCGGTATCCTGTGTTGTTTTTAGCCGTATCTTTGCTGCTTTTTTCCGGCTGCGCCGCCGGCGGGCCTTCGGAGCTTCCCCCAAGCGGGGACCTGTACTTTGTTCCTCAAATTCTGCCAAACCTGACCGTCCCCTCCGATGCGGGGGCCCGGTCCGAGGACCCGACGGAGGAGTCCGGGGAGCTAAGGAGGGCCTTCCAGGAAGCCTATGTGGAGGCCCTGATCCGGGGGCTTCCCCTTAGGGGGGTTCTGGGGAGCGACAGGGTTAACCCCTGGCCCGAAAGGACCCCCGAAGGCTGGACCCAGAATTGGGCAAGCTCGGATACGGAGATGAACTCCTGGGGAATACCGGGGCTGGTGCTGGCCCTGCGGGATTACAACGGTCCGGCGGGAAGCCCCGTGTATTCGGTCTTTGGAAGGGTTCTGCACCAGTACGGGATAAGCGCCGGTATTAACCGGGCTAATGGGGCCGCCGGCTACGGCATCCCCCTGGAGGAACTGGGGTTTTCCCAGGGGGCCGCGGTCCAGCGTTTTAGCAGGGGGATCATACAAATAGACCGGGAAGGGAGCCGCTTTATTCCCCAGGCGGCGTCCGTTCCCTTTGAATACCTTTCTTCGGAACAGGGCCGCGGCGAATTTACGGGCCGGGATATTCCGCCGGAAGTCAGCACGGCCTTTGCCTTTGCCTTTATCTCGAATTCCCTTCTCCCCGGCCGGGACTGGACCAGTGACGGGCCGGTGGTAAAAGCCGCCTTTCCCGTTCCCTGGGTTTTAAAAACCCAGGGAGAAGATCTTTCTCTTACCGGGATCTATGTAAAAAGCTACAACCGGGGAAAAGATATCCTGGTGGTGGTAGAGGGTCCGCTCCTTCCTGTCCGGGCCCACCGTCTTTCGGATCCGGTTCTTTCCGTTCTTACGGCCCGGCTTAGGCTGCCCGGCCTGGAGCGGGAAAATGTTTTGGGGCGGGCCGGCGGCGGAACCGCCCTTGTCCAGTCCCTGGCCGGCGGCTTTGCCATCTACGGGCCTCCCCTCAGCGACGTCCTGCCCTGGCCCCTGGACGAAGAGGATCTGGAAGGGAAAAACAGCGAAGGGGCCCCGCTTTTTAAGGAAGCCCAGCGCTTTGGCCGGGGCTGGATTATCGTTAAACCGCCCTTAAGGCCCGGGGAGGAAGACGGTTACGGGGAGTCGGCGGAAGTCCCGGCGGCGGGAAGCCCGGCGGCGGAAGTGCCGGCGGAAGTCCCGGCGGCGGGAAGACCCGCGGCGGATTCGGCGGAGAATAGTTCTCTGTAACGGTAAAGCCGTTGAAGGATCGCTTCTATCTTGACGGCGTATTGTTTATCCGCCGCCCAGGAGCCGGCTAGGGCCTGGATCACCGGCGCCGATCCCCGGCGGACAAAGCGGTACCGGGGGTCCACCAGGTTTCCCCGCAGGGGCAGATTTGTGGCATAGGCCTGTAGGTGCTGAATATGGGCGCGAATGCCAATCTGCACCGAGGGGAATTTTTCTCCCGGCTGGCCGGGCCCTATGGAGCCCAGGCCGCAGAAATTGTTCATCTCCGCGCTGACAAGCCCCCCAAAGCGAAGGAACCCGGTTTCCAGGCACATTTGGGCAAAGGCCACGTCGTGGTTGATTCCTTCCGCGGCCGCCTCAAGAATGTAAAAGTCCACCAGTTGTTCAATAAATTCCCTGCCGGCACGTTTATTTTCATTCAGCAAAAATGAAGAAAGCAGCGCCGCGTCGAGTTCCCCCCTGCCCAGAATAAGCCGGAGACCGGCGGGCAGATCCTCTATGATGATCACCGGAAGGGCCTCCGGCGGAAATACCGCCTCTACCACCACCGGGTTTTCCGGGGAGATTTCCGCGGCCGCGGGAACCTCCGGCGCCTCCGCGGATTCTTTTCTTCGTGACCGGGGCCTTGCGTACAGTTCCGCGCCCAGGATGGAACAAAGCAGCAAAAAGGACATGAGGAATCGCATCTTTTTAGTATATCGGCGTAGTTTAGCGCCGTGTAAAGGGCCGCCATAGGCTATGGTTCCCGTACGCAAATATATATAAGCGGCTCGAAATATTTGCTATTAGATGCAATATCCTTGAAAATAGCGCATCCGCCGCGGTAAACACCGCAGGAAACCGCTAAAAATCCCGCCAGGTTTTCAGAATTCCCCAATCCCAAAACTATGTTGCGGTACGGTTGAAATCTTTATTTGCCGGAACACCGGATGCCCCGGGTTCAAACTTAATAAAAAGCGTAGTAAAATGCCCACGCTTTGCAATATTTTGTGTTTTAGCCGATAGTAATATAAGTATGGAAGAACAGGAAAAGAACAGGACCGATCAAACCAACCGGGTTTTGCTCCTTCCCGGCGACAAAAACGATTCCAACGTGTCGGCGATCTTTTCGGAGGATAAACTGGAATTACGGGCGGATTTTTATCCCTCCATGGCCGGCGGAAAGCCCCTCAGTATCGATTATATTGCCTCGGCCCTGAATCGCCTTAATGTGGTCCACGGCATCCTCTGGGAGAACATACAAAAAGCGGTGGCGTCCTGTAACCTGAATCATAAAATTGTCCGGGATCTGGCCATTGCCCGGGGGAATCCTCCGGTAAACGAGGTTCTGGAATATTACCAGGTTAATCCCAACCTTCGGGCGCCGGAACCGGAACCCCAGGGTAACGACAGGGTGGATTACCGCGCCTATTCCCCTTTTATCATTGTTAAAAAAGACCAGGCCCTGGCAAAGCTAAAATCCCGCAAGGCGGGCAAAGAGGGCAAGGATATTTACGGGACGGTCCTTCCCCACGGCGCCCTGCGGCCCGAAGGGGTCTCTCCGGGGGCTAATACCCGCAGCGACGGAACCTTTATCTATGCGAATATTAACGGTCAGCTTATCATAGAGCAGGGGGTCCTTAATGTTCAGAATTCTCTGGTTATTAAGGGGGCGGTGGACTACCGGACGGGGCATATTATCTTCCCCGGGGACGTAGAAATCGAAGGACCGGTCTCGGACGGTTTTAAAATATACTCCGGGGGCTCCGTTACGATCAAACAAACCTTTGACGTAACCGATGCGATCACCAAAACGGACTTAACCGTTTCGGGGGGGATCATAGGCCGGGGCCGGGCCTTGGTAAAGGTGGGGGGCGCCCTAAAGGCAAAGTTTATCGAAAACTGCAAGGTCGCGGCCCGTAAAACAATTACCGTGGAGGCGGATATTGTTAATTCCGCGGTTTTTACCCTGGAAAAGCTTGAAATGGGAGAGAAGGGAAAGATCCTGGGAGGGGAGATTTACGCCGTCCAGGGCATAGTGACCGGGGGGATCGGCAAAAAAACCGGAAAAGCCACCCGGATTCACTGCGGAGTGGACTTTACCGCCCAGCAGGAAAAAGAAAAATGCAACTACCAGATGAGGGTCCTCTCTGCCAAACTTAACAAACTGCGAAAGCTGCTGGCTTCCGAAGCCGAACTTCCCCCGTCTCCGGCCCAGGATGAACGGCGAAAAAAAATGGAAGAAATTCAGGTCCGGCTTGAAGAGGAACAAAAAAAGCTGGGGGAGCAGATTACCGCTATTTTGGGCAGGCTGAACGCATTCGAAGGGGCCGCGGTGGAGGTAAGCGGGGAAATCGCCCCGGGAACCCTTATCGAGATATGCCAAATCGCGCTCTTTGTTTCGGAGCCCCTTAGGCGTGTACGGATTCGGCTGGACAGAGGGCTTGGCAAACTGGTCAGTGAAGGCCTATAACAAAGCCATGTACAGCGCGTTCCCGGCCTGCCTTTTGTGGTTTTTTCCTTTTTCAGGATTGGCGGGATGTCCAGGACGGCGATTTTAGGGCGGTTCATAAACTGGAAGACTTTTACCCCGCCGGCGGACCTGCGCCGCGGATCATTTATGGGCCGGGCGCAGTAATCCCGCCTGGCTGTAACTAAAAAATCCCCGGTCGGAAAAAATAAGGTGGTCAAGAAACCGCAGCCCCAGAATTTCCGCGGCCGAGCGCAGTCTCCAGGTAATTTCATTATCCTCGCTGGAAGGTTCCAGCCTGCCGGAAGGATGGTTGTGGGCCACGCATACGGCGCTGGCCCTGTCCTGGAGAGGATCGGAAAAGACTTCCCGGGGATGCACGATGGTCTTGTTTACAAGCCCCACGGTTACCAGCCGGATAGCCAGTATTTCGTGGGCGCCGTTTAGGGAAATACAGATAAAGCGTTCCTGCCGGCGGTCGGCGTAATGCCGGATAAGGCTATAGGCGTCCGACGGCAGACCGATCCGCGTTCCCGGCTGTCCCCAGCGCCGGCGGCCCAGTTCCAGCATCGCGGCAACCACAGAGGCCTTGGCTATTCCCAGGCCGTTAATCTTTGCCAGTTCATTTACCGGCGGTACGTCCCCGCAGCGGTCCAGCTTATCCAGCACTTCATCCGCCAGGACATCCACGGGCTTTCCCTTAATTCCGGTGCTGAGCAGGACGCAAAGCAGTTCCCGGTCCGACAGGGCAGAGGCCCCCTCCCGGTAAAGCCGTTCCCGGGGCCGGTATTCCTTGGGCAGATTCCGGAAATCTCCGGCGCCGCTGGTAAATTCTGCCGGACCAAAGCCCGACAGGTACCTTAGCTCCCGGTCCTCCCCGATCCCCGCCGGGGCCCCTTGAAAATCTTCGATCATATTCCTGTATAGGGCAAAAAGCCCGGAAATGCTTTAATCAAATCAAAACGAACAAATCAAAACGAACAAATCAAAACGAAGCAAAAAATTACGGGAAGCTCCGAAAACCCTGGCTAGATATGATCAAGGGCGGCAGGGGTTTCCCGCAGGGGCGCCGGAAGAAGACCCGGATGGCCCTGAGGGGGAGGGCAATTACTTCCGGCCCGTAGACCGCTCCCCTCCCTGGAAGGCGAATTCCGAAAACTATTGCATAAAACAACCAAAATACTGTATATTTATGCATGATGAAGGAGCGGTTAGCGCGCCTAAAGGCCGTCCGAAAACTAATAAAAACATACCGCATCGAATCGCAAGAGGCCCTTTTGGGTCATTTGGAAAAAGAGGGCTTTACCGTTACCCAGGCCACGCTGTCCAGGGACCTAAAACTCCTAAAAGTCGGCAAAATTTCCGACGGCCATAACGGCTATGTGTACTCCCTCCCCGGCGAAGACGAGCGGCAGGAAACGGAACGGACCTATATCAATGATTTTTTGCGGGGCTATATTTCCATCGATTGGTCCGGAAACATGGCGGTAATTAAAACCTACTCCGGACATTCCGACGTGGTAGCCCTGGCGGTGGATAACCTGGCCTTAGATGAGGTGATGGGCACCCTTTCGGGCAGGGACAATACGGTTTTTGTGGCCCTTCGGGAGGGGGTAAGCGGCGAGGATTTTCTTGCCCGGATGAAGGAAAGCATACCGGAACTGGAAGACTAGGGCCCGTGCGCGTGCTTTAATCGCGCTTACAGAAGGAGCGGCGGGTAATTCTGCGGCATTTTCGATGGCGCCACCCGCGGATTGACAGGGAATCCCCTTTAGGGGATACTGGGAACGTCCAGGAACTTTGTTACTTCCTGGCAAATGCTTAACTCATAAAGAAATAGTAGTTTTCTCCAAAGGCTTGTTGTAAAACCGGCCGGGTTTTAGAACAGGCTTACTGGTAAGGAGTTTTTCATGAAAAAGCAGTTTCTTGTCTTTATAATACCGCTTTTGGCTTTGTTTTTTTCTTGCCGGTCCCAGCAGGTAAGCGCCGGCGCCGGATTTTCTCCCAAGCTGCAGGCGCTGGTTAAGGATGCGGTCTTTGAAGTGGTGGTAAAAAAACCGGAAGAAAGAAATATTGTATACGACAAGAAACCGGACTGGTCGGTCCTTCCCTACGCTATCCGCAGCGACGCCTACTATTCCATCGGTACGGCTTTTTCGATCTCCGCCACCGAAGCGATCACCGCCTTTCATGTAATCGATTTAAGCAGCGAAAGTGATGTTTTTACAGAATACTATATTCGGGATTCCGGCGGAAACGTATACGAAATTGATCGGATTACCAAGGCCTCCAACGAAAAGGATTTTTTGGTTTTTACCGTTAAGGACAGGACCTTCAGCGCCTGGTTTGAACTGGATCCGGAATTTTCCGTCAGTTCCCAGGTGTACAGCATCGGCAATGCCCTGGGAGAGGGGATTGTAATGCGGAACGGCCTGGTGCTGGGCACGGTTCCGGAGGAAGAAGAAGGCCGCTGGAACCTGTTAAAATCCTCCGCCGACGGCAACCCCGGCAATTCCGGGGGGCCCCTGGTAACGCCGGAGGGGAAGGTTCTGGGGGTGGTCATAGCCCTGCGGGACAACATCCTCTATTCCCTGCCCGTGGCGGAGGTCCTTTCCACCCCCTCTGCTGCAACCCATTTTAGGCGCCGGGCCACCTACGGCCATTTGCTTCTGGCCAACCATGTGGACAGGGTCTTCGAGACCGACGCGGCCCTGCCCGCCCCGTATAAAGAACTGCAAAGCAGGATCTTCGAGGCCTACAAGGCCCATTACCCCGCGGCCATGGAACAGGTTTTTGCCGAAGCGCCGGTTTATTTGGAGGGGCCCAATAACCGCTATATCCTTAATCAAACCGTTAGTTCGGATTTTCCCGAATTTGCCTTTGTGGATAAGAACGACGATCAATGGAAAATTTCGGATCTGGAGGTGCGGAATTTTGCCCTTAACGATGACGGCATGATATTGGAAGCGCTGGTGTCCGGCTTTTTTCTGATAAAGATCCGCCGGCCCAAATCCGCCCCGCTGGAACAGCTTAATACGGACCCCAGGGCCGCCATGGATATGGTTCTTTCCGGGATCAGCATGGAACGGACTTTGGGGAACACGGGGAAATACCGGATCCTTTCCTTTGGAGAACCCGTGGAAGTTTCGGAATACCGGGATAAGCAGGGCAGAACGTGGATTAAAACCTGGTGGCTTCTGGAGTTTGAAGATGCGGTTATACTTGCGTATATACTTCCCATGCCAAACGGACCGGTTATTTTTATGACCCGCCAGGATTCGGGGGACCGGTATATCTATGAATGGGATATGGAGGCCGCCTGCGACCGCATTGTCGCCGCCTACAGGGGGGACATGCAGGAATGGAACGAATTCCTAACCCTCAAAAAATGGATCCCCTCTTCTTTGGAGCAGTTTTCCCTTAACTGGGACGAAACTGAAAAAAGCGTCAGTCTTCACTTTCCCCAGTTGTCCTTTACGGCGGATAATTCCGTCTTTGACTGGACCTCCCAGTCCACCCTGTTCATGGTCCCCGCCTATTATCAGCGGGACGACAAAATAGAATACGGTTTCCGCTCTCTTATTGTTCAGCGGGACATCAAGGGGAACGACTACTTTATGATCCACCAGCATATTAAACCCGACGAGCGGCTGGGGGTTAAGAATATGGAATACTGGAACGACGTGGTTGCGGCAAAATACCCCTTTGACGGGATAAGCCGCCTTTCCGCCAAGGATAATACCGGTTCCACCGGGGGCCTTCTTGCCCAGGTTACCGTGTCCCCGGACGTCCGCTATTCTTTGTACCTTAATGTGGAGAATCCCGGTGACGAAAATGCCCTGGCCCGGAGGTATAAGACTCTGGAGGGGGGAATTTCAATTTCCAGATAGCTAAAGAGGGAAATCCCGCGGCGAAGAGGCGGCTCGCGGTATCCCGTACTTGCATTTCTCTATATTTATTGGTACAATGACCGTATGAAGAAGGGTTTTTTATTGATCATAGTACTGATCCTGGGCGGCCTTTACACCCTTTGGGGTCAGGAAATTCTTACCGCAGGCCGCTACCTTGAACAGGTTTCCGAACGGTACAGCAATATCAGGACCTATGTGGGCCGGCTGAGTATTCAAAGCGGTGGAACCCAGATGTACGGGGTCGTGTATGCCATGATGCCTAATTTCCTCCGTATTGATTTTAGCTCCCCCGCCGAGCAGGTGATCCTCTATAACGGGGAAAGCCTTATGATCTACCTTCCCGGGGAAAGGGCCATATTAAACCAGGCCGTGGCAAACCAGGGGGGGGGCGCCAACATAGCCACGGCCCGGGGGCTTAATCTGCTCCGGCGCAACTATGTGCCCGCGTTTGTGGTAGGCCCCGCTCCGGTACCCCTTGATCCGGGGTCCGGCGAAATGGTAATAAAACTTAAGCTTGTCCGCCGTTCCAACGGAGAGGGGTTTACGGAAATTATCCTGGATATTTCACCGGATACCCAGCTTATAAGGCGCATTACCGGCAGAACCATCACCGACGCCACGGTACGGTTTGATTTTTCCGGCGTAAGCCTTAACACGGGCATTCCTGAACGGCTTTTTGTTTTTGAATCTCCACCGGCGTCAAATATGTACAACAACTTCCTGCTTAGGGGCACGGATTAGAAAGCCCTTAGGAGCATGTAGGTGGAGTCCCTTGGAGACAAACTTAAATCGGCCCGCGAAGAGAAGGGGTATTCCTACGAACATGTGGGACGGGAAATAAATATAGCCCGCCGCTATTTAGAGGCGCTGGAAGAAGAAGACTTTTCCAAGTTTCCCGGCGAACCCTACCTTTTGGGTTTTTTGCGAAATTACAGCGAATATTTGGGCCTGGATGTGGACGAAATCCTTTCCCTGTACCGGTCCCTTAAGATTCAGGAACAGCCCATTCCGGTTGAACAGCTTTTAAAATCGTCGCCGGTCTTTCCAAAGCCCCTTATGGTCCTCTGTATTGTCCTGCCGGTTTTGCTTGCCGCCGCCGCCGTTGCGTACCTGGGCTTCATCAGAACCCCCGCGGCGCCGGAACAAACCGGCATTGCCCCGGCGCCTAAGAATTATGTGCTGGAAGATTCCTTTCTGGAACAGCGGTTTTACCAAGGGGATACCATCTTAATTCCCCTGGGGGGCGAACAGTTTAAGACGGAGTTTAGAAGCATGGAAGATCCCCTGGTCCTTATTGTGCCGGGGGGCAGGGCGGTGCTTAATCTGGCGGAAGATACGGATGTGGACCTTAACAGCGACGGCATAGCGGATGTCCGGGTAACCCTTTCGGACTACGATAAAAATTCTCCCGCCTCCGGGGCGCTTATACGGTTTACTACCAATATGAACACCATTCCCGACACGGGTCTTTACGCCGCGACGGAGGATCCTTCGGCCGGTACGGGCATTACAATTTTTAGCTCTTCCAATACCTATCCCTTTACCCTGGAAGCCCAATTCCAGGGCTACTGTATGTTCCGTTGGGAAATAGACCGCCAGGAAAGGACGGAACGGTACTTTTCCAGGGGGGAACAGCTTAATATACCGGTCCAAAATACCATACGCCTCTGGACATCCAACGCCACCGCCGTAACGGTGGAGCTTAACGGAGCGGGAAGAACAGTTACCCTGAACCTTGGAAACGCCGGCGAAGTGGTGGTAATTGATCTGCGCTGGATTAGGGACAACAGCGGCCGGTACAGGCTTATCCAATACAGCCTTGAATAGGCCCTGTTCCCCGCCGGCTGTATTACGCGATGCGGTATTTTCTTGATCCCTTCGGCTGTGCAAAAAACCAGGTGGATGCCGAAACCATCATGGCCGTGCTTAATGAATCGGGTTGGACCCCCTGCAGCAGCGCCGGACAATCGGATCTGATTATCGTTAATTCCTGCGGTTTTATCGAAGCGGCAAAACGGGAATCAATTAATGCGGTCCTTGCCTGGAAAAACCGGTACCCGGAAAAAAAGGTGCTCCTGGCCGGGTGCCTGGCCCAGCGCTACCGGGAAGAACTTTTAGAAAGCCTTCCGGAAGCGGATGGATTTTTGGGCAGCGGGGAATTACCCGCCGCGGCCCTGGCGGCGTCCGCCCTTATGACAAACCGGCGCTTTACCGGCGCCGCCCTCCAAAGCGCCGTCGGCCAAAGCGCCGCCGGCCAAAGCGCCGCCCTCCAGGGCGCCGCCGGGGCCCCGGATAGGACCGCGCCGGGGGACCGGCCGCTGCTCGGTTTTCCCGGTTCCGCGTATGTAAAAATTTCCGAAGGCTGCAATAAGCGCTGTTCTTTCTGTGCAATTCCCCTTATCAGGGGCCCCCTGCGCTGCCGTTCCGTACCGGAGATTCTGGAAGAATGCCGGCGCCTGCTTGGAAGGGGGATACGGGAACTATGTCTGGTGGGCCAGGACCTGGCTTCCTATAGGCCGGGGCTGGGAAAGCTGTTACGGGCCATGGCGGAGTTGCCGGGCCGTTTCTGGGTGCGGCTTTTGTACCTTCACCCCGACAGCTTGCGGGCCCGGCCTTTTCCCCTTATTTCGGATATACTAAGCCTCATGGAACAGGACCATCGTTTTCTTCCGTATTTTGACATACCCTTCCAGCATGCTTCGCCGTCGATTCTTAAAGCCATGAACCGCCGCGGCGGCGGCGCTATCTACCTTAACCTGCTTGAGACAATCCGCCGCCGCCTTCCGGACGCGGTGATCCGCTCCACCTTTCTTACAGGGTTTCCCGGCGAAACCGCCGCAGATTTTAAGCTGCTCCTGGATTTCCAGGCGCAGGCCCGTTTTGACTGGCTGGGGGTTTTTGCCTATTCCCGGGAAGAGGGAACTCCGGCCTATTCCATGGAAGGCCGGGTGCGCAAAAAGGCCGCCCTGGACCGCAAGGCCCGCATAGAAGAACGGCAGGTTCCCATTACCGAAGACCGGATGGACAGGTTTGTGGGCCGGACCATGGAGGTACTATTGGAAGAACCGGTTGGTTCCGCCGCAGAGGCCCCCCTCCCGTCCGGGGCTCTTCTTTCCCCCCGGGGTCCCGGCGCCGCGGGCGGGGACAGCCTTTGGCTGGGCCGGCTTTACTGTCATGCCCCGGAAGTGGACGGCGCCGCGGTGGTATGTTCTGCGGATACACAAAAACTCCGGGCCCTAAAGCCCGGCAGCCTGGTTCCGGGCCGGATTAGCCGCCGGGCCGGATTCGATATGGAGATATGGGTATAATGGACCCTTCGTACCTGGATATTCTTAATCCCGAACAACGGAAAGCGGTGCTCCACGAAGGGCTTGACGGCCGGGACCGGCCCGGCGGCCCCTGGAAGAACCTGACGGCCCGGCGGCCCCTTTTAATTTTGGCCGGGGCGGGTTCGGGAAAAACCAGAGTGATCACCACAAAGATTGCCTACCTTATCCGGGAACGGGGGGTGGATCCCCGGTCTATCATGGCCGTAACCTTTACCAACAAGGCCGCCCGGGAAATGGCCGCCCGGGCCCGGCTTATTGAAAACCGGGCCTCCGCCGCCATGATACGAACCTTCCATTCCTTTGGGGCCTGGTTTCTCCGCCGCCACGCCGCCTTGGCGGGTCTTGATTCAGGGTTTGTGATCTACGACGACGACGACATGGTTTCGCTTTTAGGGACGGTTATGGAAGACGCTTCCAAGGCGGAACTGCGGGAAACCGCCGCTTTAATCGCCCGGGCAAAGGATTTTTTTCTTTCCCCGGAGGATCCTGAACTTGACCGCATCAGCTGCCATGACAGGTTCCGGAAAAATTACGCCAAGTATGAAGAAAAGTTGCAAAAGATAGGCAACGTCGATTTTGGGGATCTTATTCAAAAACCCCTGAAGCTGCTTGAGGACAACCCCGATTTGGCCCGGCGTTTCCACGACCGCTTTACCGTGATCATGGTGGATGAATACCAGGATTCCAATGCGGCCCAGTTTAAGCTGCTTAGCCGCATGGCGGGGGGGCCGGAAACATATCTGTGCGTGGTGGGGGACGATGATCAGTCCATTTACCGCTTTCGGGGGGCGGATGTAAAAAACATACTCCGGTTTTCCGATCATTTTCCCGGCACAGAGATCATCAGGCTTGAACGGAACTACCGTTCCTTTTCCCAGATCCTGGCGCTGGCGTCCTCGGTGGTGGATCATAACTGCGGCAGGCTGGGTAAGACCCTGCGGGCCGAACGGGGGGCCGGGAAACTTCCTACCCTGGCTTTCCTTGCTAATCAGGATGAGGAGGCGGCCTTTTGCGCGGAACTGGTGGAACGTTCGGTTCGGACCGGAAAGGCAAAGGGGTATTCGGACTGGGCCATACTGTACAGAACCAACGCCCAATCTTTGGGCTTCGAGACCGAACTGCTCCACCGGAGTATTCCCTATAAGGTTGTGGGGTCCCTTAAATTCTATCAGCGGGAAGAAATTAAAGACGCCCTGGCTTTGCTGGCCCTGCTGCTTAACCCCCGGGACGAAGTGGCCTTTCGCCGCATAATCAATAAGCCCGCCCGGGGCATTGGGGCCGTGGCCCTGGACCGCATCCTTAAGGCCCTCTATGGGGCCTCCCCCTCCGGGGGGGGGCTTGTGGACATCGCAAAAGAACTTTCCCTTTCCGCCAAGGCTGCGGCGGGAATAAAAAGTTTTGCCGCCGTCATGGACCGGGCCGCCGCGGTGCTGGGGGGCGCCTCCCCGCCGCCGTACCGGGATCCCCCGATCCGTTACGGCGAGGGCCTTTCGGCCTGTGTGGGATCCCTTATCATTGATTCCGCCCTGGCGGAGTACCACGGCTTCCACGACGAAATCAACGGCCTTCAGCGGATCGGCAATTTGCAGGAACTGGTTGACGCTTCCAGCAACTACAAAGGGGGCAGGGAAGGGCTGGTGGAATTTATGGAACACATTGAACTGGACCGGTCCATCGACGCGGATGCAGAAAACCACGATTCGGTTACTCTTATTACCCTGCATAATACCAAGGGCCTGGAATTTCCCCGGGTGATCATCACCGGGCTTGAACAGGGGGTTTTTCCCCGGGACGATAAAACCGGGGATGACCTTGAAGAGGAACGGAGGCTGTTCTATGTGGGGGCCACCAGGGCCATGGAAGAACTGTACCTGTGCTCCTGTACATTCCGGCGCGTCTACGGCCGTACAAGTCCCATGCCGCCCTCGCTGTTTCTTTACGAAGCGGATAAAACCATGCTTGAGGTAATTGGACAGGCCCCCGCCGGCTTTGGCAAATCCCCGCGGCAGCCTTGGCGGGGACGGGAGCAAGGGGTCTTCGCTTTTGGGTCCCCTTCCGGCGGCGCCGGGCTAAAGATGTCCTCCGACAAACGGTGGAAACAGGGGGACCGGATCTTTCATGACGACCAGGGCTACGGCGCGGTGATCGACATCACGGAGGGGGACGATGGTCCGGTAATTCTGGTCCGCTTTGACAACGGGCAGGAAAAACGGTTCTTAAGCTTTCACCAGAGCGGGAACTATATGAAAATAGGCGCCGGGGATTGACGCCGGAAGCCGGAACGGAGGCTGCTATGGAAAGGGCCGGAGAATCTATGGGCCATAAAACCTTTACCCGCGGGGATCGGCGGCCATGTCCGCTTCCCCGGGTGCTTCGGGCCAGGGGCTGGCGGCTTTATACCGAAGGCGGAAAGCGGCTTGCGGATATGTGGCAGTACGGCGGCCGGGCCCTGCTGGGCCATTGCCCCCCGCAGCTGCTGCGGGTCTTTAAAAACACCGCGGAACGGGGCCTCTTTGCCCCCCTGCCTCATCCTGCCGAAGGCCGGTTCTACGGGGCCCTTTCGGCGCTGCTGCCCGGCCGCCGTTTTCGCCTGTACCCCAGCGAAGCCGCCCGTAAAGACGCGCTGGCCGCCGCGGGCTTTTCCGCCGCCGTATTTGATCCCGCGGTGGAAGCGGGCGAAGGGGCCCCAAAAACCGTTCCGGTCCTCTGGCGGCCCTGGCTTACGGATCCGGCGATACTAAATCCTCCCGGACCGGGGGCCCCTTCGCTGCTGATCCCGGTGCTGCCCCTGCCCTTCCCCGGCGCTCCGGCGGTTCTTGCCCTGGATCCGGCTTTGGAGGAGTTGTTTTCCCCGGCGCCCCTCCTTTCCCCGCTTGTACTTTCCGCCGCGGCGCAAAGCGTCCGCAGGCTTCTGGCCGCGCCGGAGCGCCCCTCCTTTGCCGGGCTGGACCGGATCCTTACCGGGGATTCTCCCTGGAAACGAAGGGGGATCTACCTACGCTACAGGCCCCCGGACGCCCAGGAGGATTACCAAAGGGTTTTTATGCGTTTTCTTGAGGGCGGGTTTTTTCTGCCCCCCCTTGAGGAAGAACCGGCGATCATTCCCGGGGAACTTTCCGCCGGGGAAGAAGCAAAACTGGCGGCGCTGATTTCCGCCGCGGTGCGGGTTTAAACCGGTCCCTTGCAATTTTGCCCCGAAAAGCCGATACTGTACCCATGGACCCGGGGAAAATACTCTTAATCGTAAGCCGTTTAAGCATGGAGGGGCTGGCGGCTTTTTTCGCCATCATGTTGTGGTCCAAGACCCGGGATGTGGCCTGGATGCTCATGGTCATTGGGGCCATCGCCGGTTATGTGGAAACGGTTTATTCGATTTTGGATATCTTTGGCATCATGGGGGATCAGCCTTCCATCGCTTCGGTGCCGGTGGCGGCCATACTGCTTCCCAATCTTAGGACGGGGTTCTTTATCGCCGCGTTCGTGGTAATGGTGGTCCGCAAGCTCAGGCGCCACTAGGGGAACCCGGGCCCGGAAGCTGCGTTTTAGGGAGCGTTCAGAAGCCGGAATAGGACTTGACATATCCGGCAATTTCAGGCATATTTTGATTCGTTGCGGGGCTGTACCCGCGGACCCGGTCCCGGGGGAATCTTGGGCGGAGGGGATATAAACCCTAAACTCCGGGGAAGCAGCATGCTTCGGGCGGGAAGAGTCATTTTTTGATTTACCTTAATTTTATTTTGATTTATAGAAGGTTTAGAGATGGATACGGTATTTGTTAAACCTGCCAAGGTTGAACGGAAGTGGTTTGTCATTAACGCCGAAGGTAAGGTTTTAGGGAGGGTTGCGGCCAGGGCCGCAGCCATTGTCAGGGGGAAGGAAAAGGTTGTTTTCGCCCCCCACCAGGAAGTAGGTGATTTTGTAATCATCGTCAACGCCGAAAAGGCGGCTCTTACGGGCCGTAAGACGGTGCAAAAGCTCTATTACCACCATACCGGTTATGTGGGGGGGCTTAAATCGAACTCCTATGAAAAACTTTCCGCCAGGCGCCCCGCCGCTCCCATGCAGCTGGCGGTAAAGGGAATGCTTCCCAAGGGGCCCCTGGGCAGGAAATTGCTAAAGAACGTAAAGGTCTACGCGGGGCCCACGCATCCCCATGCGGCCCAGAATCCCCAGCTTATTAATCTCTAAGAGGTAGAACGGTGATAAAGAATCTTGGAATCGGTACCGGCAGAAGAAAAACCTCCGTTGCCAGGGTGTATGTCCGGGACGGATCGGGCAAGTTCCTCATCAACGGCAAGGATTTGGTTCAGTACTTTCCCCAGGGGGAACACGCCATGATGGTCCGGCAGCCCTTAATGGTAACGGCCAGCGAAAACAAATTCGACGTGCTTATTAATGTCTACGGCGGCGGTTCCAACGGCCAAGCCGGGGCCTGCCGGCACGGTTTGGCCCGGGCGCTCTGCCAGGTTGATGCGGGTAATTCGGTTTCCCTGCGGAACAATGGCTTTCTTACCCGGGATCCCCGGATGGTGGAACGGAAAAAATACGGTCAACGGGGCGCCCGGCGGCGCTTCCAGTTTAGCAAACGCTAACAGCGCTAAGACCGGCGGGGTTTTTCAGCGCATCCCCGGCGGTATACTCCGTGCCGCCCCCGGTACAATTCCGGCGGCCGGGGCCTTCTTCGGGGTATAAACACCTTGCGGATTGAATCGGTCAAGCAAAACCGGAACCTTGTCAGCTTGACCCTCGATACTGGTTCGGTGATAAATCTTAGCCTTGCGTACCTGCCCCCGGAATATACAAATCTTTCACTGTACCCCGGCGCCGTCCTGGACGAAGAAGCGGGGGCCCTGTTGTACCGGGGGGCGGCGTGCCTGGGGGCGGAAAAGGCGGCCCTGCGCCTTATCGCCCGGGCGGAGCAATGCGCCGCGGGGCTTACGCGTAAACTGGAACGGCGGGGGCACGATCCTGCGGCGATCCGGGAGGTCCTGGACCGGCTTTTAGCATTGAATCTTGTCAACGACAGCCGCTACGCGGCGCTTTGGCTTAAATCCCGAATCAGCCGGGATTTTCGGGGGCCCCGGAACCTGGAAGCGGCCCTGAGGGCCAGGGGGATAAGCCGGGAAACCGCCGGCGCCGCCCTGGAAGCGGCCTTGGCCGGGGATGCGGAACTGAAACTTCTGGAACGCTGTCTAAAAAAAGCCCGGAAAAAGAAACGCCTTGGGTCCGGGGACACTAGGATTTTTCTTAAAACAGAGGGCTTTTCACGGGATGCCATCGAAGGGTATTTTTCCGGGGCCCCCGAAGGGGCTTTGGACCCCTAGAAGCCTGTGGCGCTTGTAGATTTTTACGCCGTCAAAAAAAGTACAAATTTTACCCCGGTCCGGGGAAATCCTATTGACAAAAGTGCGCAAATGATAAATATTACCTAGTAATCCGATGTTATTTATCGGATATATTTTCATAAGGAGAGAACGATGAAAAAAAGAATACCCCTACTGACCATGCTGGCGGTGTTAGCCTTGGGCCTTATTCCGGCCGGGTGCGGCGGCAAAAAAGCCTCCGGCGCCCAGGAAACGGTGGTGCGGATAGGGCTCGTGGGCGAAGAGCTCCGTCTGGCCTGGACCAAGGTCGCGGAATCCATGGACGCCGAAGGCATTAAGGTAGAATTGGTTAACTTTAGCGACTATGCGGTTCCCAACCGGGCTCTGGCGGACGGCGATATTGAGCTCAATTCCTTCCAGCACGACGCCTTTTTGCAAGACGAGATCGCCAACAACGGTTATCAGATCAGTTCTTTTGGAAATACGGTCATTTTTTTCCTGGGGGTCTATTCCAACAAGATTAAGACCCTGGAAGAGCTTAAAGAAGGAGATACCGTTGTCATTATGAACGACGCCACCAATGGGGGCCGGGCCTTAAAGGTGCTTGAATCCGCCGGGGTATTTGCCCTGGATCCTTCCAAGGGGAATGTGCCCACGGTGAACGATATTACGGCAAATCCCAAGAACATCAAGATCGTAGAGGTGGACGCGGCCCAGACCTGGCGGACCCTGGACGATCCCCAGGTAGCCGCCGCGGTGGTTAATTCCACCTTTGTGGTGGACGCCGGGGGCGTTCCCCTGCGGGACGCCATCTATATTAAGCCCATCGATCCCGAGTCGGATAAACCGTACATTAACATTGTGGTGGGCCGGGATGCGGACCGGGATAACGAAATCTACAAAAGGGTGGTGGCGGCTTTTCAAACCGAGGAGGTAAAAAAAGTAATTGAAGAAGAACCCCCGTTAACGGGGATTGCCCTTCCCGCATGGTAAAATCGAGTATATACTGGGAAGTACAAATTGATTTCCCGGGCTGTCCGGAAGGTTTAAAAAACTTATTCGGACAGTTTCTTTAGTGCGGCATTTGCGAAGGTTGCGTTAAAACCACGGTTCTACAAAACGGGAGCAAATGCGAGGGGTGTCCGGGAGGCAAGAAACTTCCCGGACACCCCCGTGCCGTACAAGCTAAGCGCGGCTTAGCAGATAAGCGCCGGGTTATTGAACAGGTCCATTATGTACGGAGGATGTCCATGAAATTACCGGAAGAACTGCTGGGCGCCGCAGAAGCGTACCGTAACGAAGTCCAAAAAAAACTTGCCATAGGCCGTGAGCTTCTTTATCTTTCCCAGGATGATGTTAAACGGATCCCCGTTACTCCGGCGGAAATTCTGGACCGTACCGAAAAGGCTTTAATCGCCTACAGCGCTAAAAAGGTGGACATGCCCTCCAAGATAGCCCTGCACCCTATTACCGATACTTTTTTCCATGCCATGCCCGCATATGTACCGCAGGAATTTGCCGCGGGAATTAAGTGGGGATCCTGTTATCCCGGCAACCGGGAAAAATACGGCTTTCCCCAGGCCCAGGGGCTTATTATCTACAGCGATCACCTTTCGGGGCTTCCCCTGGCGGTACTGGACTGCAAGTACGTAACGGAGATCCGCACCGCGGCGGTTACCTATACGGCGATTAAGCATCTGGCTCCGGTGGATACGGAGACCTTCGGGATGATAGGCTGCGGCGTCGAAGGACGGCAGCATATAAAGAATATAGAGACGGTGCTGCCCCGTTTAAAAACCATTTACATATACGATATTTACCATGGGGCCGCGGAAAAGCTTATGGCGGATTACCAAAAAACCCTTAGGGCAAAAATCGTTAAGGCTTCTTCCTACGAGGAACTGGTATGCAATTCCGGCGTTATCGCCTCGGCCACCGTTGCCGCCGAAGGCTACCATCCGCTTATAAAAGACCGGTGGATATCCGGCGGTAAAACCATTCTTCTGTGCGAAGGCCATACCCTATACGAGGACAGTATCTTTAAGCGGGCGGATAAGTACATTGTAGACAGCCGGGAGCAGGTGGAACAATTTGCGGCCTATGGGTTTTACCCCTTTGGGCATCCGCCTATTCACGCCGAAACCGGAGAGGTGGCCGCAGGCAGGGCGCCGGGGCGGGAGGATCCCGGGGAGTTGATTATCGCCAACAACTTTGGCATGGCGGTGGAAGATATGTTTGTGCTCCGGCTGCTTTTTGACCGGGCGCTGGAACATGACATTGGAGTACGGCTGCCCCTCTAAGCCGTCATGTGGGGGACCCTGCGATGATACAACTTGTTAATGTGGATAAGACCTTTTACATTCCCCGGGGGGCCTCTTCCGACGGAAAGCCCCACAGGGTCCATGCCGTACAGAATGTAAGCCTTTCCGTCGAAGACGGGGATATCTTCGGGGTCATAGGATTTTCCGGCGCGGGAAAAAGCACCCTGGTCCGGTGCATCAACCTGCTGGAACGGCCCGACAGGGGGCAGGTCCTGGTGGACGGAGAGGATTTAACCGGCCTCCCCGAATCCGAACTGCGGCGCCGGCGAAAAAAAATCGGGATGATATTTCAGCACTTTAACCTGTTCCGGTCCCGGACCGTGGGGGACAATGTGGCCTTTTCCCTTAAATACACGGGGATGCAGAAAGACGCGATCCGGGTCCGGGTAGGGGAACTGCTGAAACTGGTGGGTCTTTCGGACAAGGAACACGCCTATCCTTCCCAGCTTTCCGGGGGCCAGAAACAGAGGGTCGGCATAGCCCGGGCCCTGGCGTCCAATCCCCGGGTTCTGCTCTGCGACGAGGCCACCAGCGCCCTGGATCCGCAGACCACCCGGTCCATCCTGGCTCTGCTTAAGGAACTGAACAAAAAGCTGGGGATAACCATTGTCATCATTACCCACGAAATGCAGGTAATTAAAACAATCTGCAGCCATGCGGCGGTAATGGACCAGGGCCTTATTGTGGAACAGGGGCCGGTATTCGATATTTTTTCCAACCCCCGGGAACAAATTACCAGGGACTTTGTGGCCGCCACCTCCCACCTGTACAAAATTTACGATCTTCTGGAAGAATCTTCTCCGGTGATAAAGCTAAAACCGGATCAACTGCTTGTACACTTTAGTTACCAGGGCCGCAACACCGTGGATGCTCTGATATCTACCGCTTCCATCGAGTTTAACGTTAAACTTAACATTATCTTCGGGGATCTGGATATTATCCAGGACACCCCCATAGGAGGGCTTGTCATTATTATGGAGGGGGAGGAGGACGCTCTAAAAAGAACCATGGCATGGTTTACCGGCCGGGGGGTGAAGATGAAGCTATTAAAAAAAGGGGGAGGCCATGACTGAGTTATTACGGATCCTTATGCCCCACGTGATGGCCCGGCTTCCTGAACTTTTTCGAAGCTGCTTTGAAACCATGTACATGGTAACGGTAACGGGGATTATCTCGTTTTTAGTGGGCATTGTTTTTGCCCTGCTGTTAACGGTAACCCGGCGGGGGGGTATACTGCAAAATCTTCCTCTCTGGACGGTGATGGATAAGCTTATCAATTTTTTTAGATCCGTTCCCTTTATTATTCTTATTGCCCTGCTTATCCCCCTTACCCGGATCATCGCGGGAACCGCCATCGGGGTTAAGGGCGCCATACCGCCCCTTATCTTTGGCACCGCTCCATTTTTTTCCCGGCAGCTGGAAAGCGCCCTGGCGGAAATTGACCGGGGTTCCATTGAAGCGGCCCAATCCATGGGTACCGGCCCCCTGGGAATCATCTTCCGGGTGTACCTAAAAGAAAGCATTCCGGGGATCATCCGGGGGGTAACCATTACAATTATCAGCCTTATCGGTCTTACCGCCATGGCCGGCGCCGTGGGCGGCGGAGGCCTGGGGGACTTTGCCATCCGCTACGGATACCAGCGCTATCAAACCGACATTACGGTGATCACCGTGATTATCCTGATACTCCTGGTAACCCTGGTTCAGGCCCTGGGCAATTTTTTTGCCCGGCGTTCCATGCATTAACGGAGTTAAACCCTGCATCCCCGCTGAATCGAGGGGGCCCCATAATTGCCAGCAGCAATAAGGAGTATACGGATGCCCGCAACCAGCAGCCACACCCGGAATTTTACCGAATCGGTGATACGCCGCATGACCCGGATCGCCATAGAGCACGGGGCCATCAACCTGTCTCAGGGTTTTCCCGATTTTGATCCTCCCCGGAAGCTTACCGCGGCCCTGGCAAAGCTTGCGCCCTCGGGCCCCCATCAGTACGCCATTACCTGGGGGGCGGAGAATTTCCGGCAGGCGCTGGCCCGCAAGCAAAGCCTCCGCATGGGCATTCCCGTGGACGGGGACAGGCATATCACCGTAACCTGCGGTTCCACCGAAGCCATGATAGCCGCCATGATGAGTACGGTAAACCCCGGGGACAAGGTAATTGTTTTTTCCCCTTTTTACGAAAACTACGGCGCCGATGCGGTTCTTTCCGGCGCGGAACCCTTGTACGTACCCCTGGTTCCCCCGGATTTTTGCTTTGACCGGGCCGTGCTGCAAAAAGCCTTTGCGCAGCGTCCCCGGGCGCTTATTTTATGTAATCCCAGTAATCCTTCGGGAAAGGTGTTTACCCGGGAGGAACTGGAATACATTGCGGGCCTGGCGGAACAATACGACGCCTGGGTTATTACCGACGAAGTATACGAGCACATTGTGTATAAGCCCGCGGAACATGTATACTTTGCCTCGCTGCCGGGAATGGGGAAACGGACCATTAGCTGCTCCTCCCTTTCCAAGACCTATTCAATTACCGGCTGGCGTCTGGGTTACACCATCGCCGCCGAAGAAGTTACCGGGATTATCCGCAAGGTCCACGACTTTCTTACCGTTGGCGCCGCCGCCCCCCTGATGGAAGCGGCGGTTACGGCCCTTAACTTTCCCCAGACCTACTACGACGAACTTCTTGCTTCGTACACAAACAAACGGGACCTTTTTCTTCGCTGCCTGGACAGGGCGGGTTTGCGGTACATAAAACCCCAGGGCGCCTACTATGTGCTGGTGGATATAAGCGAATTCAGCAAAACCGGCGATACTCGTTTTTGTGAATGGCTTGCCAAAGAAGTAAAGGTCGCGGCGGTTCCCGGTTCCAGCTTTTTTAAACCCCTGGAAGACGGCAGTCAGATAAACCACCTGATCCGTTTTCATTTTGCAAAGAAAGAAGAAACCCTCCGTTCCGCCGGGGAACGGCTTGAAAAGCTGCGGACCCTTTGGGCCGCCGGAGGATACGGGGAAGCCGCTCCCTGACAGTGAAAATTACAGCGCCCCCGAAAGTGTAAATTCCGAAACAGACCCGGCGGAATGCCCCTTTCATGGTTGCCAAGGGGTCTTTCCTATACTACAGTTCTGATATGGAAGCACAAGACCGGAATGCGGATCCTCCGGCCCTTAGACCCGGCTGTTTGGCGCTTTACCGGGGCCGTCCCGTGATAGTTAAGGACCGGGGAGAAAAAATAAGCATCGACAGGGGAGGAGAAACCGTTAAGGTTCGGGAAAAGGATCTCGAGGTTCTTCACCCCGGCCCCCTGTACAGTCTGGCGGAACTTGGAAGCCCGGTTTTGGAAACCGCCGATCCTTCAGCCGCGGACCTGACTTTAGGGACCGCGGCCTTTTCCGGCGCCGATTTGCGGGACGCCCGGGAACTAATCGAGGGAGGGGGTAAAAGCGTTACCCTTAAGGAACTTGCGGAATTGGTCTTTGGGGAATTCACCCCCCCCAGCGCCTGGGCCGCCTGGCTTCTTCTGTCCGACGGGGTTTACTTTACCGGATCCCCCGCCGCCATACGGGCCCAGGACGCCGCAAAGGCCGCGGCCGCCGAAGAAAGGCGCCGGGAAAAAGCCCGGGAAAGTCAGGACCGGGAAGCGTTTCTGGAAAAACTGCGGAACCTTCTTCGCGGAGGAGGCGCCGTGGCCCCCGCCGAAGGACGCTTCCTTCAGGATGTGGAAGCCCTGGCCTGCGGTAAAAGCGACAAAAGCCGGACCATGAGGGAATTAAACCGCCGCGAGACTCCCCAGGAAGCCCACCGGCTGCTTCTGGCATGCGGGTACTGGGACCGGTGGGTTAATCCGTATCCCCGGCGCTGGGGCCTTTCTTCGGGGACCCCGGCGGTGGAACTATCCGGCGAAACCGGGGAAGAACGGCGGGACCTTACCGGCCTTTCGGCTTTTGCCATCGACAGCCCCTGGAGCGCGGACCCGGACGATGCGATTTCTCTGGACACAGCCCCGGACGGAAAAAGGATCCTCTATGTCCATGTGGCCGATCCCGCCTCGGCGATAGGACCGGATTCTCCGGCGGACCTGGAAGCCCGGACCCGGGGCGCCACTCTGTATCTTCCCGAAGGAACCTGGCCCATGCTCCCCGAAGAAGCCATTTCCCGCTTTGCCCTGATCCCAAAGGACAAAACCCCGGAGAAAGGATTGGGGGCCTTGACCTTTAAACTTACCCTTGAAGCCGGCGGAGGGGCAAAAAGCCGCGGCGGCGGAGCGGGGGACGCCCATGCCCTGACCATTGTGGATACGCAGATATTTCCGTCTTTGATCAGGGTTACCCGGCTAAGCTATGAAAAGGCCGACGCCCTGGCGGAAGGCGCCGGCGCTGCGGGAATTATTTTACAGGCCCTTTTTAAACTGGGGGAGGAAAACCTCCTCCGCCGTCTTGACGCGGGGGGCGTAAACATCAGCCTGCCGGAGGTTCATATTTCGGTTTGCAAGGATCCCCGGAGCGTCGAGATTAGGCCCATTGAATTTTTCCGGTCCGCGGAGATGGTTCGGGAGTGTATGCTCCTGGCCGGCGAAGGGGCCGCGGCCTGGGCCGCCCGGCGGCGGCTTCCCTTTCCGTACATTACCCAGGCGCCGGGGGATCTTCCCGCCAAACCCTTTCCGGGACTGGCGGGAAGCTGCCAGCTTCGCCGGTGCATGCGGCCCCGATCCGTATCCGCCAAACCGGGGCTGCACTGGGGGCTGGGGCTGGAAGCCTACAGCCAGGTAACCAGCCCCCTGCGCCGCTATACGGATCTTCTGGCCCACCAGCAGATCCGCAGTTGCCTGCGGAGGGATCCGGAAAAAGAAAGCCCCGCCGCTCCGGGGCTTTCCCCCCGGGCGCCCCTGGACGAAGACGCCCTGCTGTTCCGCCTGGCCGCGGGAAACGCGGCGGCCCAGGCCCTTAGTCAGGCGGAACGGGCCTCGAAACAACATTGGACTGCGGTTTATCTGGAAGAGCTGCTTAGCCGCCGCCGGACCGGGGCGGAAAAAGATGAGGAACTCCTCTGGGACGCGGTGGTAACGGAAAAAAGAAACAATGTTACGGGGATTATTATTCCGGCCCTGGGCCTTGAAAGCTCCCTGGGGGGAAACGCGGGAGAGCCCAATGACGCCATACGGGTGCGCCTAAAATCGGTAAAAATTCCCGAAGCGGAGGCGGTTTTTATACAGGCCTAGACGGCGAGCCGGAAACCCCGGGCCCCGGCTTGGAAGATTTTACGGGCCGCCGGGCCGTCGTCGAACCGCAGGTTCGCTGCAGCCGGGACGTTATGCGGAATTTTTTGGCAAATTATTTCAGAAAACTAAAAATTGGGGCTGTTCCAAAACTTCAGTTTTTGGAACACCCTCAATTTACTTGACTTTTATAAAATATACAGTACATTGTACCTATGGATGTATTATTAGACGCAAGTGCTATAATGGCAATTATACTCAATGAACCGAATAAAGATGTTGTTATTAAACTAACAAAAGGTTCAGCTTTATTGTCCCCAGAAATGATTTCTTACGAAATAGGAAATGCTCTTATAAGCTTATATAAAAGGCATAAATTACAAGAAACAGAAATAATAGAAGCC
>JAITKV010000053.1 GCA_031278215.1 Spirochaetaceae bacterium | reverse complement strand
TGCCCGTATTTTGCCAGCGCGGGGTTTTCTATCCGGGTGGTAAGAATCGCCCAGTAGGCCAGCACGTTGGCGTCGGCCCCGCAGTGGGGCTGGACATTGGCGTATTCGGCGCCGAAAAGTTTCCGGGCCTCTTCTACCGCCAGGGATTCCACGGCGTCCACGTTTTCGTTCCCCGCGTAGAAGCGGTGGCCGGGCATGCCTTCGGCGTATTTGTCGGTAAACAGGTTCCCCATGGCAAGCTGTACCGCCATGGAACAGTAGTTTTCACTGGCGATAAGCTTAACCCGGCGGCGCTGGTTTTCCAGTTCCTTCACGACGGAAGCGGCGATTTCCGGGGCGACGGCCGCGGTCTCGCTAAGGTTGCAAAGATAGGCGAGAAAGGCCGTATTCACCTTGCCGGGTGTACGGGACGAAAGATATTCGGCGATGATGTTCATAGCCTTAAGGATACCGGAAAACGCTGCGGCCGTCCAGCCCGGAACCGCTTTGCACCCGCCGCTTTGCACCCGCCGCCGGGGCCCGCCGCCGGGGCCGTTTAGCGCAGGGTCAATTATACACAATAGATTTTGGTTTGCAAGGCAAGGACTTTGCCTTGCAAACAATTACAATCGGAGCGCCCTGATAATTTGAAATTGTCAGGGAATAGTTTTTAAGCGCGTTCCCTTGTGTAAATTTTCCGTATTTATTATAATAGGGTTGTTTAAAAATTGAAGCTTTGGGAAAGCCTGCGAAATGAGCAAATACATTAGGGAAACGGGATTAGCGTCATTTAATCAGCGTTTCCATCATACCCTTATGACCGCCAAAGAGCGGGTTTTTGGCGCCAAACCCCCGCTGCAAATGAA
The DNA here is from genome assembly GCA_031278215.1 of Spirochaetaceae bacterium. GTDB lineage: Bacteria > Spirochaetota > Spirochaetia > Treponematales > Breznakiellaceae > JAISLT01. The sequence continues at coordinate 23,002 of JAITKV010000053.1, read as the reverse complement.
TATCAAAGATAAAAGATGATAGCTTTTACCGGTTTAGTAATAACCGCTTTTATAACAATGATGCTGATATGCGGCGCCGGCGTATACGGTTATGCGATTGCCAGGGAATTCGATAATGTCATGCAGGTGGGTATGATTTTTACCCTGGAGAGCGTTGCCCGCTGCGCGATGATTCCCATTGCCGGCAAACTTGGCGACAAGGTCGGCCGTAAACAGTTGTTCTTGTCCGCCCTTGCCCTGTATATGGCTGCCTATACTGCCGGGGCGTTTTCAACGAATTTCAGGATGTTTGTTATCGCCCGTATGATTTCCGGTTTTAGCTGGGGCCTTTTTATAACGAATATCTTTGTTTTAACCGCCGATATTTTTGGCAAGGACGAGGGCCCTAAATTTACCGGATACTTGCAGTCCTTCAGCACCGCGGCGCTGATTGCCGGCGCTCCCTTTGCGGGCCTTGTTTGTTCCGTAAACTGGAGGCTGGAATTCTACATCACGCTTCCTGTTCTGGCGCTGGCTTTTGTTCTTTGCGCGGTAGGACTTCCCAACGTTCCCAAATTTTCAGCGGGTAAACCGATGGACATAGGCGGCGTCTTATGCACCCTGCTATTTGTGGCGCCCCTTTCCCTGGCCATGAGCTGGGGCGGCGCCCGCGGCTGGACCTCCGCAATTATTACCGCCCTGTTTGGAGCCGCTGTTACCGGCATAAGCGGCCTTGTTTTGTTTGAACGCCGGGCGCAGGAACCCATATTCCCCGTAAGGCTGCTTAAAAATAAATTTTACGTATCGATTTTTATAATCAGCTTTTTTTATTCCGTTGCGAATGCCGCCGCCAACTATGTTCCGGCTTTTGTTCAATTTTCCCTGGGCTTTAACAGTTCTATCGCGGGAATTATAGCGCTTCCCGGATTTTTGATCGCGATTGTCCTAACGGTACTTTTCGGACGTCATGCGGCAAAGACAGGAAGGTATAAGGGAATGACGGCGGTCTGGACATTGGCGACTGTGGCCGCCGGTATTATTTTTCTGTTTTTGGGCGCCGCCGGTACAGAGGCTCCTGTAACCGGCTTAATAATCCTTGCCGCCGGTGTAACGCTTCTGGCGGCTGTCAACGGCGCTCAGCAGATTGTTCCTTATACCTATCCGATGAAGGTGCTTAAAAGCGAAGAATTGGCGGCCGGCGTGGCGTTTATGAGTTTCGGCGGCACATTCGGCAACACGCTCGCCAATGGTATATGCGGCGCGCTTATGACCGGCGGTATCCTGCGTATTTTCATGGTACCCGTGTTTTCCGGCGCCGTTATGTTACTGTTTACGTTAATGTTCAAAGACAGTAAACAGGGTGAAACCATTTGAATTATTCCCTGACAAACCAAAATCTATTGTGTATATCTATGGCATTGACAGACGTCTTGACAGCGGCGGCCTGGTAACGGATTGTTAACTATGGTTGTTGATTTTCATTCCCACATCTATCCGGAAAAAATAGCCGCCAAAGCCGTGGTTAATACCGAAGCCTTCTACACGATCCCCGCCCGGGGCCGGGGCACGCCGGAGGACCTCGCGGCGGCGGGCAAAAAAGGCGGCATCCACCGCTTTGTGGTATTTTCCGCCGCCGCCGTTCCCGCCCAGGTCGCAAACATCAACAGTTATATCGCCTCTGTCTGCACGGGCCGGGAAAACGCCGGCGCGGACAAAGCCGGCGGGGCCAATACCGGCGGGGACGCCGGCGGCCCTGTTTTTACCGGCTTTGGCACACTGCACCCCGATATGAAGGACCCCGGCGAAGAAATTGAGCGGATCACCGGCCTTGGTTTGCGCGGCGTTAAATTTCATCCGGATATGCAGAAGTTCAACATTGACGATGAGAGGATGATGAAGATCTACGAGATTCTTGAGGGAAAGCTTCCGGTAATTTTCCATACCGGCGATTACCGTTACACCTACAGTCATCCCGCCCGGCTGGTTCCGGTGCTGGACGCCTTTCCCCGCCTTGACGTTATTGCCGCCCACTTTGGAGGCTGGTCCCTGTTTGATCTGGCCCTGGAGTACTTTCGGGACCGCCGCTGCTACTTTGACCTTTCCAGTTCTATTCCCTACCTGGGGCGCCGCCGCGCGGAAGAGCTAATACGCATTTACGGCGCGGAGCGCATGCTCTTCGGTTCGGATTATCCAATCTGGGATCCGGGAGAATGCCTTAAGGAATTTTTTGAACTTAAACTTAGCTCCGCGGAACAGGAAAGGATTCTTTCGGGCACGGCCCTGGAGATTTTGGGGGATTAACCGGCGCCCCGGGCCTTGATGATCTCCGCCATTTTAAGATCCACCACCTTCACATGGGTTATAAGCCAGCCCCCCACTTCTTTCTTTAGCCTGTTCACCAGTTCCTCGCTGGGCCCCCGGGAATCCAGTTCTACCGCAAAGTCTTCAACGGTTTTTTTAAAATCGTCGTGAAGCTGCTTGTGGGCGGCGTATTCGGGGTACCCGTATTTTTGCTGGAGTTTTTCTTCTTCGGCAAAATGCTTAAGGGTATAATTGGCAAGAAAGGCAAGGCTCTTGGCCAGCGCTTCCTGGCCCTGGCCCTGTTCGCATGCGTCAATAAGCCGGTTAACCGCCTCGAACAGCCGCTTATGCCGGGCGTCCATGATTCTGACGCCGCTTACAAATGAATCATCCCAGCGGTAGAATTTAGTCGAGATCATAAACTTAGAAACCGCCCCGCCTAGGATATTCAGATTTTCCCTGTTTTTTTCTCCAATTTCGCGGAGCCGTTCCACAGAACCGTTTACCTGGCCGGCCCTGGAAGAAATTTCGTCGACGCCGCTGGCAATCTCTGCCGCCGCGGCCTTAAGATTTTTTCCTTCCCGGATAACTTCTCTGCTTTCTTTCTGCATGTCCCCGGCGCTGGACTTTACTTTACGGGTAATCTCGTTAAGCCGTTCCACCGCCTCCAGAATCTGCTTGCTCCCTATGGCTTGTTCTTCCATGGCGTTGCGGATATGCTCTTCCTGGTCCAAAACGGTATTCACCCCCGTATCAATGGCCCCGAATTTGTCCAATACCCCGTTGGCCGCATCCTGAATACCCGCGATGGAATTCGTTATTTCTTTTAACACCGTCCCGATGGTTTTAGTCTGTTTGGCGGCGTTTTCCGCCAGCTTGCGGATTTCATCGGCCACCACGGCAAAGCCCCTCCCCGCTTCCCCGGCATGGGCGGCCTCTATGGCCGCGTTCATCGAAAGCAGATTGGTTTGGCTTGCGATATTCTGGATCGCCCCGTTAATTTCAAGCAGCCCGGCGGATTCCCGGGCTATTCCCTGAATGTTCGCGGCCATCTCTTCCAGCCCCGAACGGCCCACCGCGGAGGCCTCTGCCAGGCGTTCAACATTTTCCATGTTCATCCGGCATATCCGGGCCACGGAGTTGATATTGGCAAGCATCTGTTCAATGGCGGAGGAGGATTGGGAAACACTGTCGCTTTGCACCACCACCTGATCGTTCAGTTCCGCAATATTGCCGGTTATCTGCTCCACGGCTTCATTGGTCTGGATCACCGATTCGCTTTGAATCTTAGTACGCTCCTTAATTGTGTCTATGGCGGATCTAATCTCCGCCACGGCCCCGGCGGTTTCTTCCATGTGCGAAGAAAGTTCAAATCCCACGTCATCCATGTTTTCCCCTTCGTCTTCTATGGTTACTATCAGCTGCTTAAGCCGCTCCGCCGTCCGGTTAAAGGTTCGGGCTATCATCCCCAGTTCATCGGATCGTTTAAGCACAACGGACTGGGACAGATCCCCCTCGCCGATTTTTTCCATCGCGGCGGCGGATCGGCCCAGGGGAGAAGTTACCAGGATTTTAAACACCAGGATCGTCAGCGCCGCAAACGCGATAAGCAGCAGGAATGTCCCGGCAAGAAAGACGCCGGAGGGGTTAAGATAAGATTCGGCAAAAGTATTTACAGCCGGGATACCCCAGAAAACCAAAAGGGCCAGGAGGGCGGCAGCAATCAAAATTACCAGCGTGACAAATTTTGTTAATAAGCTGCTATGCATCTTTACCACCTTCCTTACCGCAAGAAAGCTAAGATCCAGCCTAAGGGAACCCCCGGAACCCCAGCCGGGGTTTCCAGGGGCTCCCTAAATATACACCATAGATTTGAGTTTGTCAGGTAAGGAATTGGCTGCTTCCTTAACCCGGCAAACGATAGAGTTGTTTAAAAACTTTAGTTTTTAAACAACGTCGCTAAAAAAGAGCAAGATGCTCCGCATTTTGCAAGGACTGTTAATAAGCAGCCGGGTTGTTGAACAAGTCCAATACACAGGGAAACGCTGACCGGCCCATGTAATCAGCGTTTTCCTAATATTGCGTTCTACCGGATGCGGACACGGAATGCGTGCTTTTTTCCCGGCCCCGGGAGGCGCCCTTTTCCGGGCCAGGGCGCCCGGGGCGGTTCCACATCCCCGGCCCGGGGAACGGAGGCCGAAGCCCCGGCCCGGGGTCTAGGCCGTTTCTTTGAAGGACTCGGGGGTCATGGCTTTTACCCTGTCTTTCAGTACCGTGTTGCTGCAGGCGGCGATCCGGGCAAATTGCGGGGCCAGTTCCCGGAACAGATCCACCAGCACGGGGTCAAAATGCTTTTCCCGGCCGTCGATGATTATCTGTTCCGCCTCCGGGGCGGGCAGGGGCTGCTTATAGGGCCTAAACGCAATCAGGGCGTCGTAGACATCGGCAACCGCCATAAGCCGGCCCTGGAGGGGTATGACGGAATTTTTTAAGCCCCTGGGGTACCCCGAGCCGTCCCATTTTTCATGGTGGGCCCCGGCAAAAATTTTTGCATGGCAAAGAAAATCTTTTTCCGTGGTGGTCTTCATAATCCCTTCGATGGCCGCTTCTCCGATGGAGGTATGTTTTTTCATGATCGTAAATTCTTCCGGGGTAAGCTTTCCCGGTTTATTAAGGATCGTATCGCTGATGGCTATTTTACCCACGTCATGAAGCTGAGCCGAGGGGATAAGAAATTCCAAATTCCAGCACGAAACCTCTTCCCAATAAATTTTTTCGACCAAAAGCTTGTCCACTAAAAGTTTTAAATATCGCTGCGTCCGTTCTATGTGCCCGCCGGTTATGTCGTCCCGGAATTCAACCATCTCGGTAACGGTGTTCAATATCGAGTTTTGAAGCTCCACCACCTGCCGGGTCCGCTTTTGTACCATTTCCTGCAAATTATCGTTGTAGTCCTGCAGGGCCAGCTGCTGTTTTCGCGTAAGCAGATGATTTTCGATGCGTTTTAACAACAGGGGGGGCGAAAACGGTTTATAGATATAATCTATGGCCCCCAGGTTTAGACCTTCCAGTTCACTGCCCGAGTCATTCCTGGAGGTAAGAAAGATCACCGGAATGTCCCGGGTCCTCTGCAGGGCCTTAAGCTTTTTTATCGCTTCGTAGCCGTTCATCTCGGGCATCTCTATATCCAGCAGGATTAGATCGGGCTTTATCTTTTCCATGATTTCAAAGAGCTTGGCGCCCGACGGCATGGAAAATACGTCGTAGTGATCCTTTAACATGGCCTTTCCCGCCGTAAGATTAGCCATATTGTCGTCTACCAAAAAAATTATCTGTCGTTCGTTTTTCATTTTATGCTCCCTTTAAAAATTTACCGTCCGCTTGTTCCCGGTATCCGCGGCATGCGGATCCCGCGGACGCCCATTCATCGAATACCGGGAAGAGTTCCTACACTTCGCAGAACAGCACTACTTCCTGATCCGGCATAAGCCGTTCAATGATTTTCTCGAATTCCGATTTATCAACCTGTTCCCGCAGCCAGGGGACTAATTCCGCCTGCGACTCATAGACGCAGCACTCCAGTTCTTCCATGGCTTCGTCCAGCTCGCTCATGTCGTAATTTTCCGCGGCGCTTCTAATCTTGGCCAGAAGGAAGGGGTCCGGAGAATCCTTGCGGGGCCTTTGCATCTTTTCTTCCAGTATATCCAGGAGCCCCCGCAGATCCGAGATGAATTTTTCCACCGTCCCTATAAACTCATCGTTTTCTTCTTTTATAAGATCAAGGTTTCCGGTTTTGGCGGCGTGTTCCAGTTCTTCCGCCCTTTGTCCAATGGTCTCGGCAGATATACCGCGGCTTGATCCCTTAATGCCGTGGACGGTGATGGCGTAATCGTGAAGGCCGTCCACGGCCCTGGCCGCCTTAAGGAGTTCCGGGGTATGGATCACATAGGACCGCAGGGAATCCATGTAGGACTTTCCGTCGCCCCCAAACCGATCCAGTCCTTTTTCCGCATCCAGCCCTTCTACCCGAAGGGTTTTAATTAAGGTCGTAATTTGGTATTCCATTTCTTTCTCCGTATCGTCATCCCCGGCTTCCTGGCATCCTTCCGCAAGCCTGGTTTCCGCATCAAGGCCCAGTTCTTTTTCCAGTTTTTTGTCCCGGACCCAGCGGTTTATGGATTCGGTCATCTTCATAATGTCGATGGGCTTGGTAAGAAAATCCTGAAAACCGTTGTTAAAAAAAAGTTTGTCATTACCGATGATCGCGTTGGCGGTAAGGGCAATGACGGGCACGGTCCTGGCATAGTCGCTGTCTATCTCGTTGCGGATAAACCGAACAGTCTCGATGCCGTCCAGACCGGGCATCATGTGATCCATAAAAATCGCGTTATACCGGGGCTTGCCCTTTCGGATAAGATCAATCGCCGCCTGCCCGCTGGTAACGCAGTCCACGGTCATGCCGTAGGGCTTCATAATTCCCCGGGCAAGATCCAAGTTGGTGGGCACGTCGTCAACCACCAATACCGTCGCATAGGGAATATGGGGCCGTATAAGCTGCTTGTTCCTGTCCTGGCGGGCCATGATATACCGGAACTCCTTAAGGTTTTCCGCAAGGTCCCTGCCGATAACGGTGTCGCTGATAAAGCCCTGGAGCAGCCGGACGGTAAAGGTAGTTCCCTTGCCGTATTCGCTTTCTACAGAAATAGCTCCGTTCATCATCTGGACCATCCGCTTGGTAATGGCAAGCCCCAGGCCGGTTCCTTCGATGTGGCGGTTGCTCTTGGTGTCTACCTGGTTGTATTCGCCAAAGAGCTGGCCGACATCCTCTTTCCGTATGCCTATACCCGTATCGGAAACGCTGCAGTTTAGCCATACCCCGGCCTTGTCTCTTTCGCAACGGATCCGTAGAAGCACCGTTCCTTCCTTGGTGTATTTAAAGGCGTTGGAAAGCAGGTTGTTAAGGATCTGCTTTATCCTTAGTTCGTCCCCATAAAGCCTGGCGTATAAATCTTCGGTAATATCCAGTTTAAAGACGATTGGTTTGCTGCCGATGCGGACAATGTTAAGCACCACCGTATCGTTAATTAAGCTGGGCATGTCATAGTCCACCGGAACCAGTTCAAATTTTCCCGATTCAATCTTGGAAATATCCAGGATATCGTTAATAAGCCCCAAAAGGGTAACGCCGGAACTGTAAATTTTTTCCAGGCTTTCTTTGGTTTCGGCGGAATATGCCGCCGGGGTATTTTCTTCTTTTTCTTTTCCCAGCTCCAGTTCCGCAAAACCGATAATCGCGTTCAGGGGGGTGCGCATTTCATGGCTCATGTTTGCAAGAAAATGGCTTTTTGCTTCCGAGGCAGACTCGGCCACCAGGACAAGTTCCTTTATCTTTTCAAAGGGCCGGGCAATGATACCCGCCACAAGAAAGGCCGCCAAAATCCCCAGGCCAAGGAATATTGCCCCGGAGACTAAAAAACTGTGCGTTACCTGGGAAAGGGGGCTTTCGGTAACGGGGCACGCCACTCCCAGGGACCAGCCGTCAATTCCGGAGATGGGCCGGTACGCGCAGATCCGCGTAATCCCGTCGAAGTCATATTCCCCAATCCCTGTTTCTCCCTGAATCATACGGGAAAAAACGTCCGCGATGGGGCGGTATCCTTCGGCGGTTTTCGCCGCCTTGATGTAATTGGCCCGTCCGTAAACCAGAGGGGATCGCATGTTGGCGATAATCGTTCCTTCGTGGTCCAGGACAAAAATATTTCCCGAATCCCAGATCCTAAAATCGGAAAGCACGTCGCTAATCACCATCCCCGGCATGGCCGCGGTAATAATCCTGCCGTCGTCCAGGGACAGCCAAAAGCGTATAAAAAAATCGCCGTACTCGTCATACTGGGTGGTGCTTATGGTTACGTCCCCCATGCGGACCCGGGCGTCGCTTTCGTTTTTAAGGATCCGGTAATCCTGGTTCTTAAGCCCCCGGGCCAGCACCTCGTCCCCGGGACCGACAATCCACACCCCGATGTAATTCCGGGCAAGAACCTCTTCCCGCAGGACCTTCGACATTTCCTCGTCGTCCAGACCCCGGCATTTTTCCGCGATAAGCTGCATGTCCGCCCGCAGGCGGCCGATCTTTTCGGAAATAAGCCGTTCGGCAATAGCCCCCGATACGGCCATATCGGCTTCGATGGTTGCCCTAAGATTACGGCTGGTTAAACTTATTCCAATAATTACGCTGGCCGTAGTTATTGCCGCGATTATGGCCGAAATAATAAATATGATTTTTGTACGAATTGAAATAGTCATATCTGCCTCCTCTATTTTTTTTAATGGCCATTACAATTTTAAGACCCATTGTAAAATGGCATTTCTCTGATAATACATCCTAGGGGTGTTTTTTCGGACGAAATACACCCGAAAAAAAGAAAAAAGTTTTTTTTATTTTCCGGTTTTATATGCCATGGATTTGAGCTTGCAAGACAAAGAATTGGCTAATTCCTTGCCTGACAAAGAATTACAACCGGTAATTCCGGGCGTTCATAGAATGTCCGGGAATAACTCAGAGGAAAAACCCGGCTTTTTTTGAACGAAGTTCCCCCATTCTTCACCCTGATCCGGCGCCGGAACAAAGACCGCCGCAGGCCGTTCCGGACCGGGGCGCCCGGCTTAGGGCTCTTCAAGCTCCGCCAGGATATGGGGAAATACCTGAAGGCTCCGGCGGAGTATGCCCTGGATGTGGGCGATGGTAATTCCGTAGTTGGTAAAGGGTACGCCCTGATCCGCCGCGCAATCCCGGCGGTACTTCATTTCCCGCTCGTTAAGCATGCAGGCCCCGCAGTGAAGGATCAATTTGTACGCGGAAAGATCCTCGGGAAAATCTCCGCCGGATGTAAAAACAAAGCGGGGGGTTTTTCCCGTATATTGACGAATCCACCGGGGAAGCTTTACCGTTCCTATGTCGTCGCACTGCCGGTGATGGGTACAGCCTTCACAGACCAGGATCTGGTCCTCGTCTTCTATCGTATCGATAACCCGGACCCCCCGGACCGCGGGAAGGAGAAAGCCCTTAAGCCGGGCAAAGAGTATGGAAAAAGAGGTAAGGGGTATGTCGAGGGGAGCGTCGGCGGAAACCTTGGCAAAAACCTGGCTGTCGGTAATTACCAGGGCGGGCTTTTTTCCCAGCTGTTCCAAGGTTTCCCGCAATTCAAATTCTTTAACCACCACGGCGGTTCCGTCCGCTTCCAGCAGATCCCGGATGGTCTGCTGCTGGGGAAGGATCAGCCGCCCCTTGGGGGCCGCCTTGTCGATGGGGATTACCAGCACCACAAAGTCTCCGGGCCGGATAAGATCCCCCACGATTTGCAGTTTCGGCTCTTCGGTCTTTGCCAGAGCGGCGATGCGGTCCTTTAGCAGGGAAATATTTTCGCCGGTCTTTGCCGACACAAACAGTTCTTCTGGAAAAGCGGGGGCCGGGGGCCGGAGGGCGGAATCTTCCGGGGCCAAGGCCGGGTCATCGGCCGGAGGGGGCGGGGTCCTGTTCCGCACCGCATCACTCTTGTTCCAGGCAATAATGCAGGGGACCTTTTTTGCCCGGAATATAGCAATAAGTTCCCTGTCCGCCTCTGCCAGGGCGCCCTCCAGGGCGTCCGCCACCAGCACCGCCACGTCGGTTTTATTGAGGGTTTGTTTTGCCCTTCGAACCCGAAGTTCTCCCAGGGTTCCCGTGTCGTCAAATCCGGGGGTATCGATAATAAGAACCGGCCCCAGGGGAAGAAGTTCCATGGCCTTGGAAACGCTGTCCGTGGTGGTTCCCTTTACGGGAGAAACCACCGCCAAGTCCTGGCCGGTAACGGCATTTACCAGGCTCGACTTACCGGCGTTTCTTTTTCCAAAGAAACCGATATGAACCCTGCCGGCCAAAGGGGTATCGTTCATGCCCACAGGATAATCATACCCTATTCGGCAATAAAATACACCGCCGCGGTTTCGCCGCCGTTACGCACCCTAAGGCTGTGGCGCCCCGGCGCATAGGGAAGAAAAAACACAAAGGGCCGGGACACGGTAAAGGTTTCGGTATCGTAATCCACGGTAATGGTATCCTCGGAACCGCCGATAACCTCCACCGGTATACTCTGGGTTCCCGGCCCGGAGGAGGGAAAAAACGTATAGTTGTCCCGGGGGCTGATAATTTCCAGGGGAGAGGCCGAATAGTTTATGGTTCCTTCCCTGGTTTGGGAAAAAAACCAGCCCTGGTATTCCGGGGGATATTTTACCTCCACCGAGGAACCCCGAAGCTTATGCCAGCTGCAGCTTTCTCCGGCCCAGTCCGGGGGCAGGTACTCTTCTATTACCGAAGGACAGGCGGCGGAGGGGGCCATTCCCGAAAGGGCGCAAACCGGGGTTTTAACCCAGCCCTGGGGCTCAAGAAAGGCTTCCCTCCGGGTTCCCTGCAGCCGGACAAGCAGCTGCCGTACCACCGCGGCCGGCAGGGAACTGCCGGTTCTGCCCACCACGGTCTCGCCGGTAAAATTTCCCATCCAAACCGCCACGGTAAAGCGGGGGGTAGCCCCCAGGGCAACTATGCTCTGGTATTGGTTGGCCGTACCGGTTTTAAACATCGCGGGAAACGGGGTTTCAAAGTTTGTCCCCCTGCCAAAGCCCAAAACCCGGGCTCGGCGATCCGAGAGGATCGAACACACAAGCCGGGCCGTGTCGCTGTTCATTACCCGGTCTCCGGAATATTCCTGCTCCTCCCCCCTGTCAAAGCGCAGGGGAAGAAAAATCCCGTCCCGGGGAAAAACACTAAACCCCGCGGCCATTTCCGCAAGTTTTACCGGGGCATTCCCCAGGGCCAGGCCCAGGCCCGCATTTTCCGCGGCCTCCGCATCAAGGCTAAAGCCCAGGGTAAAAAGAAACCGCCCGTATTCCTCCACCCCCAGGCGGTCCAACAGGTCCACCGCGGGAATGTTTAGGCTCGAAGCCAGGGCGGTCCGGAACAGCACGGGGCCGTTAAAGCGGTTGTTGAAATTCTGGGGTATATACAGCTCCCGGCCTCCGTAGGCAGAGGGAATGTCCGCCAGCACGTCCGAGGGCTTAAAGCCCCGTTCCAGGGCCAGGGCATAGAGGAAGGGCTTCATGCTGCTTCCCATCTGATTTTTCACCAGCACGCCGTCAATTTGTCCCGAGCTTTTCCGGTTGTAGTAATCGGCGCTGCCCACCCAGGCTAAAACCTCCCCGGTTTTGTTATCAAGCGCCAGCGCGGCGCCGTTATCAAGCCGGGACGGGGAATGGCGGCGGATATAGCCTCCGATAAGGTCCTCGGCAAAGCGCTGAAGTTCCAGATCCGCGGAAAGAACATAATCCGAGGGGGGGGCGTTTTTTCCCCCGGCCCGGAACTCCGCGAGCAGGCCGTTTACATGCCGGACCAGATGGGGCATGTGCTGGGGATACCGGAAGCGGCGGGGGTTAAGGGCTTCCCAGTCTTCCGCTTCCAGAGCCGCATAAAGGGGGAATTCCCGGGCCCCGGGGCCCCGGGCAAACCGCGCCGCCAGCTTTTGGGCCGCGTCAATGCAGGCCCCCCGTTCGGTAAAGGGATTATACGCCGCGGGCCTGCGGGGAATAACCGCCAGGCAAAAAAGCTCCGCCGGGGAAAGAAGAGAAATTTCCGAAGCAAAAAAATTCCGGGCCGCCGAAGCAATTCCTTCGGTCTGAAATCCAAAGGGCAGGGAGTTAAGGTACAAATTCAGAATCTCTTTTTTTGAAAACCGGGCTTCCAGGCGAAACGCGTTAAGGGCTTCGCCCATCTTGGTAAAAAAGCTTCGGGGCTCTTCGGGCCGGGCGGCGATGATTCGCGCCAACTGCATGGTGATGGTAGAAGCCCCGCTTACCCGGCGGCGTTCCTTAATATTTTGAAAAAGGGCCCGCAGGACCGAAAGGGGATCGATCCCCGGATGATAGTAAAAGCGCTCGTCTTCGGCGCTAAGGAACACCGCCGCGACTTTGGGGTCCATGGCGCCGGGGCCGGCATATTCCCGGCGCAGCCCCTCTTCCAGCGGCAGGATCTGGACCAGGTTTCCCCGGCGATCATAGTACCGGGTGCTCCAGGGCCGTTCTAAAAAAGATTCCAGGGCCCCATAGGGAGAAAACCGGAAAAACCCGTACAGGAGGAGAAAGAAAGCCAGAGAAAAAACCGGGGGCCAAAAGTACAGGGGCTTTTCCCCGGCCCTGCGGAGCGCCCTGCGGACCAGGCCGGGGAAGCGGCTCTTATTCAATGGTGTACAAAAGGCCCGGGGTCCGGCCAAATATTTCCGCTTCGTACATGCATTCCGCCTGGACCGGCGGAGTGGGATATACCCCCCTTCGGGCGGCCCTAAAAAGGAACTGTACCGTCACTTCTCCCTTGGCAAAACTATCCCAGAAATACCGCACTTCGTTGTCCAGGATCACCGTATTGCTGGGCTGCCGGGGGTCCTCCCAGTAGTCCGTGTACTCCTCTTCATCCCCGGCCGTATTAAGGGCGCCTCCGCCGTAACGGCCGGTGGTAACAAAGGCGGCGTCAAGGATTTCGGCCCCCGAAGGAACCGGCGCCCGCAGGGCCACGTAGGTTCTGTCCCTGCCCGAAGAAAGGCGTATCCTGGCCTGGTAGGTTCTTCCGCTTTGAAGATTGGCGCCCCCTACTTCTTTGCCCGTACCGGTGTCGTAGTAACTGACAAAGAGTCCCAGCCCCTCATCCCGAAAGGACTGCAGTTCCGAAGGAATGTCATACCGCAGGGCCGCGGTATAGTACAGGGCCCCCCGGCCGCTCCGGGTAATGGTAAGGGGCACAGTGGTATCCCGCCCGAAGGATAAAAGAGGATCGGCCTTAAAGTTAAAACTTTTACCCGAAGGTTTGGCCCCAAGCCCCCTGTACCGGTCTCTGAACAGTTCCGTACCGGAAAGGGATATTCTGCCTTCCACATTGACCTGCTCCAGGTTGTCCGCCCTAATCAGCGCATCCACCGCGCAGAGGACCCGCGTGGTTACCGCGGTGCTGTCCCAATAGCCCCCGGCCCGCTTCTGGGCCAGCAGGGAATGAAGGAGCCTTCCGTTGATCTGGTCCCCCGGGTATTGCCGGACAAAGAATTCCAGGACCAGGGCAAGCTGTTCCAGCTTGTTCCCGTAATAACTATAGTAGAACCGGGAACCGGTTTCCCTGGGGTCGCTTACGTCCACCCCCCTGGCGGTGGACCGGATCAGGTTGCGGATCTTCTCCCCCGCCGCGGCGGCGTCGGTTTTGCGGTTTAAATTAAGACAGCTCATGCCCACCAGGGCCAGAGTCCCCGCATCGGCGTCCTGCCGGGCGGCAATTTCCGCAAGCTGCGCGGGTCCCCCGGTTTTACCAAAGAAGGAAAGGACGTAGAGGGCATAGGCTTGGAGATAGGAACGGTAGATGTATTCCTCGCTTCCCTGGCGGTAAACGCCGCGGACCCGCCCCTCAAGGAACGAAAGAAGATGGTCAATATTCAAAGATTTGGGGATGGAGTACTGTTTTTTCTGCGCCAGGGCAAGAATATGGGCGATCCGGAGGGAAACGTAGAGATTCGAACCTGCCGTAGGTGAATTGGGCCAATAAGGGAAGCCGCCGTCGGAATTTTGCACCCGGGCCCAGGATTTTAGTTCGTTTTCTACCACCTGTTTTGGATTGCCCACCTCGGTTCGCAGATTGAACGCGTCGATGTAGTCGCCAAAGATTATCAGGGGCAGTATCGCGGCGCTCCGCTGTTCCAGACATCCGTAGGGGTACCTAAATAAATAGCTTATGGCGGAATCAAGAAGCCCCAGCCGGGTGGCGTCAAGGCTTAGGGTAAGGTCCCCCGCGCCGTTATCGGCCCAGCTGGGGATCACCAGCCCTTCCCGGGCCGAGGACTCGTCGGCCCCCACGGTTCCCAGGGTGGTAAAGGTTTCCATTGTATAGGGTTTTTCTATGTAGATTTCGTTGATCAGCCTTTCGTTTAATATATCGGAGCGGACGGTAAAATTCAGATTCACATATCCTTCTTTTTCCGCGGCCAGATCAAAATACACAAGCCCGTTTTCCCCGGCCCGCAAATCTATACTCCGTTCCCTTACGCCGTCTATGACGGCGCGGCCGCCGGTTTTGATAAGCCCGTTGTTAGTGGTTCCTGCGGCGGGACTAAGGGCCAGGGAAACCTGTACCCGGTGGGGGGCGGTATCCAGGTTGCTTATAAGAACCCCCGCCTCCGCCGTATCCCGTTCCCGCAGGCGCCGGGGCAATACCTCCCGGACATTGATCCGGTTTCTGGCGGCAATTTCGCTTTCCTTAAGGGCAAAGAGGTCCCCCCGGACCCCCACCACGGTAATACGGTAGGTGGTAAGGGTGTCGGGAAGTTTAAAGGTAGCCTTTACCCTGCCGTCCGGGCCGGTTTTAAGCATGGGTTCAAAAAAGGCGGTGGGGTTAAAATCCCTTCGGTCTTCGCTTTTATTTTCCGAATCCCCCCCCGCAAGGTTTTTAATGCTGTAGGTTACGGGATCTATCAGACAGAACCGGGAATCTCCCCCGGCAACCGACAGGGGAAAATTATTTTTGCCGTAAAAATACGTTACCGGATCGGGCACATGGTAATTGATCAAATCCAGCACCCCCCGGTCTACCGCCATAAGGGTAAGTTCCGCATCCTGCAGGGGCCGGCCGTTTTGTTCCGCCTTTAGGGTAAGGGTAACGGTTTCGCCGGGTTTAAAGACCCGGTTCCCCGCGTCTTCTACCCGGATGGTAAAAGCCTTTACCCGGGGATTTACGTTAAGGGCGGTAACGCCGTAATGTCCCTTGGGTTTGTCCAGGTCGGGACTGCCGTATTCGTGGGTGGGCGGCCCCTTTCGGACCGAATAAGAGGCCACCGAAACATACACCACCGGCACATAGTTGCGGGCAATGGGGATCTCCAGAACCGTGGTTCCCTCTTCCAGGTACTTTACCTCTTCACTGAAGATTCCTTCCCGCTCCACCGTAATAAGGTAATAGCCCCCGGGCAGGGCGCTTTGCAGCAGAACCTGGGCCTTATCCCCGGGATTGTACACCGCCTGGTCCGGCGTAAGGCGGATCTCGCTGCCGGCATTCATGTTCCAGTACCCCGCCCCGGCGCCGGTAACGTAAAAACTATATTCCGTTAGGGCTTTTCGGCCTTCCGCGTCCTGGGCGGAAAGCCGCGCCGTATGATACCCCGGTTTAGAGGGAGTAAAGGCAAAGGAGCCGGAGCCCTGCAGGCGAAGGGTTTGGACTTTTTCGCCGATCTCTTTTTTAACGTACTGATCGTACACATAGCCTGCGACTCCCTCCTGCTGGACCAGGCGCCATTCATCCCGAAAAATCTCCAGCGTCAGGCCGTTCTGCTCCCCCGCAAGCCAGTCCGCTGGAACAGAGCGTTCCCCGGAAGGGCGCAGGGCCAAAAAATCAAAGGACAGATCCTGGCCGATTCGCGGAAAGCCGCCCTTCCACCGGGGGGCCACTCCAAGGTAGAACCGGGCGGGGTGGACCACGGCGGTTTGGGATGCGGAGATTACCTGGTTGGACAGATCCCTTACCCTGGCTTCCACGGTGTATGAATAGGCCGCGCCGGTAAGGGAACCTTGAACGGTCTGCCGGGTTAAGACGGCGGCGCCGCCGGGACCCAGGACCCCAGTATTAGAAGAAAGGTTTACTCCCCCCTCCCAGGCATTCTGGGGGCCAAAGGAGTAAGCCCTGGCTTCGCCGGCCGGGGGGGCATACCAGGTAATTTGACGGTACCAATCCTCTTCGTAGGCCGCGCCGCTTAGGCCGCCCCCGGAAAGGTAGGATGCCGTAAGTTTCATGTCGATTGGATCCCCCGCATACAGGGGCCCTGCGGGGGCGGCGATGGCCGCTTCAAATTTAAGCCGTTCAAAAAAGGCCACCGTAACCGGAATATCGGCGCTTTCATTGGACCTTTCCCCGGCCCGGCGGTACACCAGCCGGTAGGACCGGGGGCTTAAATCGTCCGGCAGGGTAATGGTTCCGTAAAAGCCCCCGGATTCGGAGGTTTCCCCCTCCAGCGCCGCAATAACCTCCCCCCCGTTATACGAATCCCCCTCCAGGCTTACGGTATATTTTCCCCGGTAAATCAGGTAATTGCCCACCGCCAGGGACCGGTCTATACCCCGGAAATTAAGGATCTCGCCGGGCTTGTAAAGCCCCCGGTCCGTAAACATAAACGTAACGGGCCTAAGGGTTTCGCCAAAGCCCGGACTGCTGTTTCTTACATTGAAGGCCCAGGTATTATGCCCCCGGACTTGAAAAACCGCCTGATCCCCGTCTTTTTCCGCGTAGGCGTACAGCGCCCCGTCTCCTCTTTCCGCGTTATATACCCCCGCGTTAAAAGTAAACAGCGCCAGCCCGTCCTGGTTTGTCCGGGCCTCGGCAAAGAACCGGGCGGTCCGTATATCGGCGCCCGATTCTACACCGTCCCGGGACAGGAGCCGGACCACCGCGTTTTCCAGGGGCGTCCCCGTTGAAAGGCTTGTAACCAGTACCGCGGTCTTGTTAAACCCCGTCCGAACCGTAAGGCCCAGATCCGTTACCTGGAGGACAAACTGGTTTTCGGAAAATTCCGTCCGCGGGGTAAAGGCGCCGTTGGAATTATACGAATAGCCAAGATATTCCACCAGGGCCTTAAAGTGCACAAAACCCCGGCCATTTTGGTTAAGGAAGGGTTTTAGGTCCATGTCGGCAAACCAGCGGCGGTTAGGCTCGGTGTTTAAGGTAAAACGCCGGGTATTTTCCAAGGTAAAACGCCGGGTATTTTTCAGGGGCTGGATCTGCCGGTAGGGGTTTCGCACCGTAGAAAGACTGTATTCGGATTTATCGGTAACGTTGGTATATTCAAAGAGGTACCGGGGATCAAACTGGGATTCCAGCATCCTGTCGCCCTTGTAATAATACCCCTGGGGTAAAAACCTTACATTTCCCCGGGGCGGGGGCGCATCGGGCACCCGCACTTCCGCCGTATAGGGTTTTTCCAGTTTTCGGCCGTAAATATCTTCCACCCCCGCATCTATGGTAAGCCGGTACCGGTCCCCGTAATCGACCGGAAGCCTGTATACCGTGATCTGCGCGCCGGATACTTCAAAGTTCTTTGCCTCTATGGTCATGGCCGGTTCGGCGTAGATCCGGCCCTGGATACTTTCCGTCTTTAGCCGCTCGCTAAAGTACAGATGCAGCATATTACGGTCTTCTCTTCTGGCGGGAACGGCTTCCACCCGAAGGACCTGGAAGGGCCCCGGAGTCCGGAACGAAAAAACCGCGTCCTCCGGGGTTCCCAGGGTGGAGTTGGCGGATTTGGCGCCCTGCTTAAGGGTGATCTGCAGGGCGGTTTCAAACCCCAACTCGCCGTTAATCTGCAGCAGGATCTTTTTTTCGCTTTCCTGAACCAGGGTGAAGGTTCCGTCCCCGGGGGCCGCGGACCCGGGCTGGATCCGCAGGGCCAGATAGGGCCGGATATCCTGGGCCCTTACGGGATAATTAAAGTACAGGCTTACCGTCTTTGCCGCTTCCGGAGGAACAATTCCGTTGAAGGAAGACCTTCCGCCGTGGTTTCTGTAAAATTCCTCCCCCGGCGCCAGGCGGGTAATGGCAAGGGCTTCGGTAAAAAAACTAAAAGATGTTTCGCCGCTTATTTTCTTTCCCGAAAGGGAAACGGTCCCGGGGTTTACCGTGATCCGGTAGTTTTGCTGGGCCTGGCAGGGTTCTTCCGCCTCGAAGCTTAAAAAGCCCGTTCCGTACCAGCGAAAGTTTCCCTTAAGGGGCGGATCTATGCGGACAATGCCGGAACTGCCGGAGGGCGCCCCCAGGGCCGCCAGAGGAATCATGGGCTCGGAAAAAACCACATACACGGAGGGGCGCTGGACGGTGGAAGAAAAAAAGCCCCGGGGGCCCCAGTCTATCACCGTCAGGGGATCCGCCGACACGGGGGCCACGGAGGGGCCGGCCTTTATCCGGGCTTCCTGTATGGCGGCGATCCGGGCCGCTTCTTTTTCGCGGTCAAAGTACGGGGTTTTATAGTCCGTAAGCTGTTTCCGCAGCCCCCCGCCGGCAATCTGCCCCCCGGCCATACTGGGAAGGGATTCCGGCGGAAGCCGTTCCGCCTCCGATTCCGGTTCGGGAAGCAGGGGGCTAAAATCCAGGGCAAACCCCGCGTCCATAAGTTCCTGGGACACGTATTCAAGCCCCGGATCGGTCTTCCCATCGCTGATGCTAAGCTCTTCCCCGGAAGAAGATCCCCCGGAGCTTCCGGAGCCGCATCCGCCCAAAATCAACAGGGCCGCCGTACAAAACGCGGCGCAAATTCCGCCCGGGGTACTACTCGGGAATTTCATATACACCTTCCAAAATATGCCGGGGCTGGTAGGGATAGTGAGGCACCTCGTCTAATTTGGTAACCCCCGAAAGAACCAAAACCGTTTCGATTTCCGATTCCACCCCGGCTTGTATGTCCGTATCCATCCGATCCCCAATTATGGCGGTTTCTTCCCGGCTGGCGTTAAGCCGCCTAAGGCCGTGGCGCATCATAAGCGGATTCGGCTTTCCTACAAAGTACGCTTTTTTCCCCGTGGCCAGTTCAATGGGCGCCACCAGGGCGCCGCAGGCGGGGACGATAATTCCCCCCTCTATGGGGCCGCTTACATCCGGGTTGGTTCCAATAAGCCGGGCCCCCGCCTTTACCAGCCGGACCGCCCGTTCCAGGGCCTCCAGGCTGTAGCCCCGGCCTTCTCCTACCACCACATAATCGGGGTTCACGTTATTCATGGTAAAGCCCTGATCGTAGAGGGCCTGGATAAGCCCCGGTTCGCCGATGACATACACCGAACCGCCGGGATGCTGAACCGCCAAAAAACTTGCCGTCGCCAGGGCGCTGGTATAAAAATGCTCCGGGTCCACTTCTATACCCAGCCGGGCAAGCTTTTGGGAAAGTTCCAGGGGAGACCGCTCGCTGGAATTCGTAAGAAAAAGGAATGCTTTATTATTGGCTTCCATCCATTGTACAAATTCCAGGGCCCCCCGCAGGAGTTGGTTACCGTGGTAAATAACCCCGTCCATGTCGATAATAAAAGCGCCCTTTGAGCGGAGAGCGGGGAGGTTTTTTTCCATATTCGTCATCGTATATCCGGTAAAAGAGAGTTGTCAAGGCAAGGCCGGGAACCTGTAAGGCGCCGGCGGCCCTGCATTAGGCCGGCAAAGAACTTGCCCATCTTTTTTTGTTTTGTTAGCATACAAACCATGATTGTGGTACTTTCTAAAAACGTTACTTCCCACGATAAAGAACTGGTGCGCATCTATCTTCGGGACAGGGGCTTTGCGGTCCGGGATCAGCAGTTCGGCGAAGACGAGCTTATCGGCGCCGCCGGCAAAGGGGTGGTGGATTTGCGGGAACTGGGGCTGTTGCCGGGGGTGGAACGGGTCGCCGCGACGAGCAAACCCTATGAACTGGCGTCCCGGGAAACCAAGGCCGAAGACAGCATTGTAAGCGTCGGCGGGCCGGAGGGGAATGTAAAGATAGGGGGCTCCCGGATTACCGTAATCGCCGGACCCTGCGCGGTGGAAAGCCGGGAGCAGATACGGGAAACCGCCGAGACCGTGCGGGAATCCGGAGCGGTACTGCTTAGGGGCGGCGCCTACAAACCCAGAACCAGCCCCTATGCGTTCCAGGGCCTGGGGCTTAAGGGCCTTGAGTATATGAAGGAAGCGGGAGAAGCCTGCGGCATGCCCATCGTAACCGAGGTGGTGTCCCCCGAACTTGCCGTGGACATGAAAGACCTGACCGACATGTTCCAGATTGGCGCCAGAAACATGCAGAACTTTGAACTGTTAAAAAAAGTGGGCGCCCTGGGAAAGCCGGTACTTTTAAAACGGGGCCCCTCGGCGACCATAGAAGAATGGCTTCTTTCGGCGGAATACCTTTTGGCCGCGGGAACCAAAGACGTGGTCCTTTGCGAACGGGGCATCCGTACCTTTGAAACCTATACCCGTAATACCCTGGATATTTCAGCAATTCCCGTGGTAAAGGCCCTTTCCCATCTTCCGGTGATTGTGGACCCCAGCCATGCGGTGGGGATCCGGGCCAAGGTGGCCTCCGCGGCCCTGGCAGCCATAGCCGCCGGAGCGGACGGGCTTACCGTAGAGGTCCATCCCCGGCCCGACGACGCGCTTTCCGACGGGCCCCAGTCCCTGTACCCGGAACAGTTTGAAAAGCTGATGCGGGACATTGAAGCCTTGGCGCCGGTGGTGGGGAAAGAGCTGCTCCGGACCCCCCGGCCCAAAGCCCCGGGAACCGGATCCCCCTCCGGCGCCGGGGGGGCTTCCCCGAAAATTCCGGAGCCCGGACAAAAACAGCTTACGGCCTATAACGGGGAAAGCGGGGCCTTTGCGGAACAGGCCCTTATGCGGGTCTTCGGCGAAGAAGCCCCCCGGATCCAGGTTCAGTCATTTAAAGGAATTTTCGACGCGGTCCTTGAAGGTTCCGCCGAAGCGGGAATAGTGCCCGTAGAAAACAGCCTGGCGGGGAGTATCCATGAAAATTACGACCTTTTCCTTCGCTATCCGGATATCGCCATTGCCGGTGAAGTAAAGCTCCGCATCGTCCATTGCCTTATCGCGGACGCCCGGGCCGATATGGATTCCATTACCATAGTCCGCAGCCACCCTCAAGGTTTTGCCCAATGCCGGAATTTTCTGGACAAACATCCCTCCTGGACCCTTGAAGCCTGCACCGACACCGCCGGCGCCGTCGCATCCATAGCCCGGGAGGGGGCGGTAAAAGTGGCGGCCATTGCCGGCGCCGCGGCGGCGAAGGTTCACGGCCTTAAGGTGCTTAAAGAAGGAATCGAAACCAACCCCCTTAACTATACCCGCTTTCTTATTATCCGCCGCCGAAATTCCGAAAACACCGGTTTTTTTGAGAGCGCCGGATCGGAAAAACCCAACAAGGCCAGCCTGGTGTTTTCTGTTCCCGACAAGCCCGGCTCTCTTTTTGCCTGCCTTAAAACCATGGCGGACCGGGGAATTAACCTTTCCAAACTGGAATCCCGGCCTATCCAGGGCAAGCCCTGGGAGTACCAGTTCTACGTGGACGTTACCATCCCCGAAAGGGAAGAGGCCTTTGCCCCGGCCATGGAAGAACTAAAGGTCCACACCGAGGATTTTCATTTTCTGGGGGCATACCGGGGATCCCTTTAGGAACCCGCTTCTTTTCTGGCGGTAATGATCAAACAACTCCTGCCGCTGGCCCGGTCTTTATCGATCTGAACGTTCCTGCGCCTGTAGTTTTGCAGCCCCTGGTTTCTTCCGCCGCCGGGACTTTCTTCAATATTCCACTTTTGCGTATCGATCCGGGGGAAATTAAATTCCTCATCAAAGATAAGGGTCCCGGCGGCATTATAAACCCGGATATAATCGATATACATGGAAGCCTGGTTTAAGTTTCCCCGGTTAAGGGCGCTGACGCCGTCAACGGTAAAGACCTTGGTAAAGCTGCCGCCGGCGGCAAGATCCAACGCGATAAAAAAGGGCTTGCAAAAATAGGGTCTTAAACCGGGAGTAATGTCCATTTCAAAGTAGGGCTTCATGTCCGCGCCGATGATCGGCCCTCCGGCCGCCGGGGAAGGGCGGGGGTCCTGGCCCTGGGAGGGCGCCTTATCCCTGTCCAGGTACATTTTTATGCTCCCCTCGTCCCATACCAGGGTAATAAGGTGAAAATCTCCGTATTGCAAACCGTAAAGGTTTGTCCTGTACACCTCGTACTGCGGATGGGAACCGTCTTCCCCCAGGGCCCCCCAATGGGCGCCGGCGTAAAAAAACTTGTTCTGGGTCTTACCCTCGATACCCCGGCTATGACCCATTTCCAACAGGTCTATTTCTCCGCAGCCGGGCCAGGAATTTTCAGCATAGCCGCTGCCCAGAAGCCGCAGCGCGGGCCACAGTCCGTCGGCGGTTTTGGGAATTTTTACGCTGACTTCGAGAATTCCGTACTGAAAACTGAACTTACCCATGGTGGTGGCCCTGCCGGAATTAATTACGGTTTTTCCGCCACCCTGGGGGAAAAGCGGGGTCGTCAAGGTTCCGGAAAGCACAAGGATTAGATAAAGCGGTACTTTTTTCACTACTATAAATATACCGGTTTTTGGGGCTAAAAACAAGCGGCCCCAAAGGGCGCCGGGGATCCACGGGGCGCACGGGCGCAGAAAAAAGGACAAAGCTGTACTTCCGGCCCCGAAAATTTGCTTCGGAAAACGCTGATTGGCGTCATTTAATCGGCGTTTCCCCAGTCTTTACGCCTTTCTCTTTAAGCCCTTCCTTGAAGGTATACGCGGGGCAGGGCATGCCCGTGGCCCGGAGCACCTCTGTGGAGGGCATATTCTGCCCTCTAAAACCAAAAAGCTCGCAGGCCCGGGGGAAAGCGGGATCCCAGGTAATCTTAAAATGGACGCATTTAAGACAATTAGGCGGGTTTAGCCGGGAGCCTTCCATGGGGATTAAGTATACACCAAAACATGTACCCCAAAACAGAGCCCCCGCCGCGGGCGGCGGGGAACCGGCGCGGCATGGGGCCATGCAAAAAAAAGCCTGGCAACTTTCTACTTTCCCGCGTCTTCGAGGCGCAGTATCATCGACGTTAGAAGGCTTAACTACCGAGTTCGGAATGGGATCGGGTGTAACACTTCC